>JAKLKR010000313.1 GCA_023150565.1 Planctomycetota bacterium | reverse complement strand
CACCACCCCGTCTCCGGCGGCGATGGCCGGGGGCGGGGGCCCGACCGGCTCCAGCGGGTCCAGCCCCAGGGTGGCGCCGAGCGCGGCCGGCAGCTGCGCACGCAGCGCCAGCCGCTCCACCGCCACCCGCCCGGCGCCCGCCAGCGACACCGCCAGGGCCACCCGCTCGGCCCCGGCCGGGGCGGCGGCGGCCACGCTGGCGCTACCGGCGGCAGCGAGGTCGCTGCGCGCCGTGCCCGCCGCCAGCGGGGTGTCGGCGGGGGCGGCGGCGAGGAATTCCACCCGCAGCTGGGCCCGGCCCTGGGGCATCGCGCGCAACTGCGCCTCGCCCACCACCGGCGTCCCTGCCGGCAGGGCGAGCGGGAATTGCCGCCACACCTGCCGCCACTCGCCGTCATCGCCGGCGAGCAGCGCGGCCCCGTCATCGACCCGCGCCAGGTGCAGGCGCCAGTCGCGCCAGCCGTGCGCCCCGCCGGCCTCGCCGGGCAGGCGGAACCAGCGCGGGGTGGCGGCGGCCAGCTCCTGGCGGGCGGCGGCGGCGTGGGCCAGCCAGGGAGCGCGCGCGTCGGCGCTCTCGGCGGCGGCGAGGGCGGCGGCGCCCAGGAAAAGGACGGCGAGGCGGGAAGCTGGCATGGGGCCCCTCACGGACGGTGATCGAGGATCAGGCTGCCGAAGCGGTCGCCTTCGGCGTGGTCGCCGATGCCGCCCGCCCATTCGATCCAGCCCTTGCGGCGGCCGGCATCGTCGTCGTTGACCAGCAGCGACAGCCCCAGGCTGGAGCCGGGTTCGAGCACCAGGTTCGGCCAGATCGCGCCGGCGGCGAAGCGCACGGTGTAGCGGGTGGAGCCATCCAGGCGCTCGACCGCGGCCTCGACCCCGGCGGGGTCGGGCCCCGGCCGGTAGGACGGCACGATATCCTCGCTGGGCACCGTCAGGTAGCGCTGCACCACCACCCGGCCCTGGTGGCGGCCGATGCCGAACTGGCACTGGGCGGCGCTGGCGGGGTCGGGCAGGAAGCCGATCTGGAGGCTGTCGGATTCCCACAGCCGGGCCGGGTCCGCCGCCGTGCGGTCGGCATCGTCGCGCACCGCGCAGCGCAGCACCAGGACGCCGTCCTCGACGGTGAGCAGCGCGCGCGCCGAGCAGTCGGCGGGACCGCTCCAGCCGTCCATGCGCACCCCCTGGCCGTGCCCCCACGCCAGCCCGGCCCCGGCCTCCAGGGCGGTCCAGGGGTCGCCCGCCGGCAGCTGGGCCCGGGTGCGGAAGCGGCTGCGGTTCACCGGCTCGTCGGCAGGTACGCGCTCGATGCGCGGGTCGGCCACCGTCATGCGCCCGCGCCCCTGGTGGAACAGCAGGTGCAGCGACAGGCCGGCGGCCCCCTCCGGCACCGTCACCCGCCGCGCCAGCGCGGTGGCGAGATCGCCGAGCTCGGTGCGGAAGAACCCGTGGTCGACCTCGATGCGCGAACCGTCGGCGCGATGCCAGCCGAGATGGGCGTGCGCGCTGCCGACCCCGGACAGCTCGGCGGCCACCAGGTAGGTGCGGCCGGCGATCACCGCCACCGGCCTGGCGGTTCCGTAGCCGGCGGTGCCGGTGGCGGGCAGGTCCCAGGTGGCGGATCGCCCGTCGCCGGCGACCACGCAGCCGCCGGGGTCGCCCCAGCGCTGGAGGGCGCCGCCGGCGCAGGGCCGGTCGCCGAGCAGGTTGCGGTGCAGCGGGGTGGCGGTGACCAGCAGCGGCAGCACCCGCCGCACCGCGCTGCGACGGCCTTCGCGTTCGACGGTGCCGGCCAGGACAAGGTCGAGCCCACCTTCGCCCTGGTGGACGGGAACCGGCACCGGCACGGTGCGGCGGCCGCCATCGCCCAGCTCCACCGCCACCTCGCCCGCCGGCCCGGCCAGGGTCAGGCGGGCGGCGGTGGCGCCGTCCAGCGCCAGGGTCACCGCCGCGCTGGCGCCGGGGGCGCATTCCAGCCCGGATGCGCCGGCCACCAGCGCCGCCTCGGCCAGCACCGCGGCGGGATCCACCCCCACCACCAGCAGCGGGTCGGCGCCCAGCTCGAGCGCCAGCCGGCCATCCGCCGCCGCCAGCGGCGCCGGGTTGTCCATCAGGTCGATACGGGTGAGCGCCTGCCCGCCCACCGCCAGGTCCACCCGCACCGGCGCCGCCGCGCCGTTGCACAGCACCAGCATGGCGGCGCCGCCGTTCTCGGCCCGGCGCAGGGGATCATCCCAGGCGTACAGCCAGGCCTCGACCCCGGCGGTCGGGCGGAACCAGCGCAGCAGGCGCGCGCCGGCGGTGCGGTTGATCACCGTCTTGGCGGCGAAGAAGGTGTGTTTGGGCGAACCGTCGGGACCGACCAGGCCGTACAGGCGGTGGGTGGGGCTGATGAGCAGGAACTCGTAGGAGCGCACCACCCCGTGGGCGTGGCCGTAGAGCAGGTTACGCAGGAACATGCGCGCCGAGCGCTGGCGGTCAGCCTCGCTGCGCTCGCCCACCCCATCACGCAGGCCCGACTTGGCCTCGTTGCAGTACAGCCCCCGGCCCCGGCCGACGCGATCGAGCAGGCGGTTGACCTGCTCCAGGCGGTCGTCCCGCCAGTAGTGGTCGGCGGGATGGTCGACCCACTCGCCCGCCCCCAGCTCGTACAACCGGCGGCAGAATTCGAGCTGGCGCGCCCACACCGTCTGCGCCACCACCCGCATCCCCGGCGCCTCGGCGCGCACCGCCTGGGCGGCGCGGCGGATCAGCTCGGCATAGGCCTCGGGGGTGCGCTCGCTCCAGAACAGCGAGAAGGCGCTGGGCTCGTTCCACACCTCGAACTCCGCCACCTGGCCGCGCCAGCGCCGCGCCACCTCGGCGCACAGCCCGGCCCAGGCCTCGGGGTCGGGCATGCCGTAGAGCCCCTGCCACAGGTAGGGCCGGCCGGGCATGCGCGTGCGCGCCATCCATTCCGGCTGGCCGAGCAGGGCGAGCTGCAGGCGGATGCCGGCGGCGTGCTCGCCCGCCACCAGGCGGTCCCAGAACGCCCACCGGCGCTCGCCCGCAACCGGCTCCAGCCACGGCCAGTAGAGCGAGTGCAGCCGCTCGTGGCGCACCTGCAGCAGCTCGCGCCAGGCGCGGTAGTGCGCCACCTTGTCGCCCAGGAAGGCCTCGTCCGGGTAGGGGTCGAAGATGGTGGGGGCGAGGCCGCACAGGCCGAACAGCGCACCGTCGACCTCGGCTGCCGCAGCCGGGGCGATGGCCCGCACCCCGCCGGCGCGCAGCTCGGCCTCGGCCAGGCCCAGCTGGAGCGGGAGGACTGCCCCGTCGCGTTCCAGGCGCGCCGCCACCCGCAGGGCGCCGGTGCGCTCGCCGGGCAGGTCGAGGGCCAGGTCGGCGGCCCCGTCGGCCCCGGCGGTGAACGGCAGCCGGCGGGTCTCGCAGGCGCCGAAGAAGTCGGTCAGGCTCGCCACCACCGTGGCCGCCGCGCCCGGCGCCAGGTTGCGCACCGCCACCGTGGCGCGCGGCCGCCCGCCCCGCTGCCACACCGCACCGACGGCGAAACCGGCCCCGGGCAGCACCTCCAGCGACGGCGGGTTGGCATCGGCGCCCCGCCCGCCGCGCACCAGCCGCAGCATGTCCCAGTGGTAGCAGCGGCCGTAGGTGGCGCCCGAGGTCTCCTCCAGTTCGATGCGGTTGATCCCGGCGACAGGGGCGAAATGCAGACGCACGCTGACCGGACCCGCCAGCTGGTAGGGCAGCGCCAGCCAGGCGGTGGCCCCGCCCGGGCCGCGCACGCGCAGGGCGCGGTCGAGGCGCACGCGGTCGTCGTAGTCGCAGTTCTCGTTGAGCTTCTGCTGGTCGAAGCGCCAGGCGCCGCTGGGCAGCACCACCGCCTCGAAGGTGCGCCCGCCCTCCCCGTCGTCCTGCCATTCGAGCACCTCGCGCGCCACCCACGAGGCGTTGGCGGCGCCCTCGCCCGAGATGCCGCCGGGAAAGGCCGGGCGCTCATGCAGGCCAGGACCCGGCACCTGCCACACCAGGGCGTGCCGGCGGCGGTCGAAGCCGGGATGGTCGAGCACCGCCTGGCTGACCTTGAACTCCTTGGACGAGAAGGGCAGGAACTCGGTGTTGCGCCCATCCTCGCGTCCGAGCTGCCAGATCACGGGATCGCCCTCGGCGGCGGCGACCGCGACGGCGAGCAGGCATGGCAGGAGGGTGCGCATCACGGGTTCCAGGCCGGGTCCTGCGGCCAGTGCATGCCCTGCCATGGCTTCTTGACCGGGGGTATGGCCTGCACGCGCAGATCGCAGAAGAGGTAGTTGGCGTTGGCACCGTGGCGCAGGGGATCGCCCTTCTCCCAGCCGGGGATGGCGGTGGTGGCGGGCGTGCCCCAGTGGGCCGAGAGATGGAAGTCGACGGCATCCCCCACCAGGATGCGCTTGGCCAGGGGTTGCAGCTGGGCGTAGGTGAAGGTGCGGTAGGGGGCGGTCGGCGAGCCGTAGTTGTCCATCGTGCCGGTGCCGGGGATGCCGGGGTTGCCATAGCCCGGGCAGTAGTTGAAGCCATAGCCGGTGACCCAGTTCTGCGGTGCCGCCGGGCGCCATTCCGGACATCCCCAGAAGGCGTTGGGCCGACGGTTCATCAGCGCCGCCTGGCGCGAGCCGGGCAGCACCGAGCCCAGGTCCTCGTACAGCATCGGCGCCAGCAGGGCGCTCCAGAAGCAGGTGTAGCTGGCGCCACCGACCGGACTGTGCTTGAGGTCGACCAGCAGCCCTTCGCAGTCCTGGCTGTAGCTCTCGCTCGCCAGCCCGATCTGGCGCAGGGAATTGGCGCACACCGTCGAGCGCGCCGCCTTGCGCACCAGGTTGACCGCCGGCAGCAGCATGCCCGCCAGCACCGCCACGATGGCGATCACCACCAGCAGTTCGATCAGGGTGAAGGCGGAACGCGACGGAGTGGGCATGGCGGCACCTGGGCTGGCTCCGCCAGTATACCACCGCACGGTCCCCGATGGGTGATCGCCTTGGTACGCCCGCCGCGGGTATCGGATACATCCGCGCAGGTCCATGCCGTGATCCTAGCGGCTGCGATGGGGACGTCCTACCTGCCGCCGGCCGATCCTTGCCCGTGGACGACGGCCCCCTTGCCCCCGGATGGCGACCGGGCCACCATCGCCGGCGGAGGTCCACCCTGGAGCGCGCCCGCACCATCACCTGCTCCCTGCCCGCCGGCGACCCCTTCGCCCTCGCCCTCGAGCGCGAGCTGCAGCGCCGTCTGCCGCCGCGCTGGCGGCTGGAGGCGGGCGAGGATGGGGCCGACCTGCGCCTGCAGCGCGAGGCCGCCGGCGGCTGGCGCCTGGCCTGCGGCACGGCCCAGGTCTGCGTCGACGACCTGGCGGTGGGGGCGATGGCCGCCCGCCACCTCGCCGCGCTCGGGGCGCGCGACCTGCGCTACGCCGGCCCGCCCGCCGACGGGCTGCGCCTGCGCGGCTTCGCCATCGCCGCCGGTGCCCTCGGGATCGCGGCCGGGCGGCTGGCGG
>JAKLKR010000312.1 GCA_023150565.1 Planctomycetota bacterium | reverse complement strand
CCGCCCCGCCCGGCGGCTCGAGCGCCGCCGCCGGCGCCGCCGCCAGCGCCCAGCAGCGGGCGGTGCCGGGGCCGATCCAGCCCTCCCAGCACAGGTGCGGCGCCTCGCCGGAGGCGCCGCGCGCGGCGATGGCGTCGGGATGCAGCAGGTCGGCGCGCGCCTCGGGCGGCTCGCCGCGGCGGGCCTCGGGATGGCCGGCGGCGAAGCGGCGCACCCACGCCTCGAGGTGGTTGAGCCGGCCGCCGCGCCAGCCGCCGCCGGCGAGCGCCACCGCGCCCAGCGCGGTGCCGTCGTCCAGCACCGCGGCGAAGCCGTCGGCGAGGTCGGAGAGCTGCGAGAACTGGGTCCAGCCCGCCAGCCGGGCCAGGCGGCGGTCGATGCCGTAGTGCGGCCGCCAGGCGGCATGGCCGGGGCCGGCATCGGTCTGCAGCCAGCGCACCGGCAGGTCGGGGCCGGCGAAGTCCCACACCACCTGGTCGCCGCGCCCGCCGCCGCCGCGCTCGGCCAGGCGGGCGAAGGGCAGGCCGGCGTCGAGGGTCACCTCGAGCTCGTACCAGCGCCCGCCGCCCAGCTCGGCGCGGCCGCGCCACACCGCGCGCAACGGCCCGTCCTCCTCCAGGACGCAGCGCCAGCGGCAGGTGGATGCGCGGGTGTCGAGCCAGGTGCGCAGGTGCCAGCTCCCGTCGCCGCCGCGCACCCCCGCCACCGGCCCGGGGTGCAGGCCGTCGCCGCCGCCGGCGCTGCCGTCGGCCACCAGGCGCAGCGCCAGGAGGCCGTTGTCCAGCTCCCAGCCGCCCGCCACCAGGCGGCAGCGCAGCGGCCCCTCGCCGTCGCCCGCCACCACCCGCCAGTCGCGCTCGGCGTGCGCGGGCAGCCCGTCGGGCAGGTACAGGAAGCCGCGCGCCGGATCGCGCCGCGAGCGCTGCAGCGCCGCCCGCCAGCGGCCGTCGGCCAGGGCCAGGCAGCGCCCGCCGCCGGGCGGCGCGGCGACCTCCACCACCTGCGGGCCATGCTCGAGCCCGGCCAGCTCGCGCAGCGGCGCCATCGCCTAGCGGCCCGCGGCGCGCACCGCCTGGGCGACGGTCTCGGCGATGATCTGGTTGCCGGCCGGGTTGGGGTGGACCTGGTCGGGGAACAGCGCCTTGCGCTCGAGCAGCGGAGTGTGGGTGTCGATCACCGGGATGCCGGCCTTCTCCGCCGCCTCGCGGATGGCGGGGATGACCTGGCCGGCGATCACCGTCTGGCTGATGCCCCACTGGCCGGGGAAGGCCGGCACCGGCAGCGCCGCCAGCACCGCCGGCCTGCTGGGCAGGTCCTGGAAGGCCTTGACCACGCCCACGTAGTCGCCCACGAACTCGCCGCCCAGCTGGTCCCAGGTGGCCTGGCGTGCATCGTTGGTGCCGAGCATGATCACCACCACGTCGGGCTGCGCCTTGAGCGCCCGACCCAGCGCGAGGGGATCCTTCCTGCGCAGCAGGGTGCGGCCGCCGACGCCGAAGTTCACCACCTCGTAGCGCTCGCCGAGCAGGGCCTGGAGCAGCACCGGATAGGCGGTCTCGGGGGCCTTGGTGTTGCCCAGGGTGATGCTGTCGCCGACGCAGGCGACCTTGATGCGGGCGGCGGTGGCCGGCTCGGCGGCCGCGCCGCTGCACACGGCGGCCAGCAGCAGGAGCCAGGCTCCCAGGCGGCGGGACAGGGGACGGATGATGGACATGGGCGTGGCCTCGCTGGGGTTATTCATACAATTGTATTTGTACAGATCAAGAGACCGCGCGTTGACCGGTTTCATAACGCGGTTATACATACAACTGTATCAACGTCGCCACACGGCCATCGTATATCCTGCCGGAGTCCTCCCATGCGCGCACTCGCCTCGCTGCTCACCGCCGGCCTGCTGGCGGGCACCGCCCTCGCCGCCGAACTGCCGCGCGCCGCCGGCGGCAAGCCCGCCACCGCCGACTTCGTGCGCGCCTGGGGGGTGGCGGCCGAGGGCTTCCACCAGCGCTTCGCCCGCCACGGGGATCTCGGCGTGCAGCAGGTCGCCGGCAGCGCGCCGGCCAACCTGCTGTGGCCTGGCGAGTCCGCCACCCTCACCGTGCAGCTGGTCAACCACGGCCGCGCGCCGCTGGCGGTCGCCGGGCGCTGGCTGCTGGTGGCCTACCGCCTGACCACCCGCGGCGAGGACGTGTTCGACCTCGGCCTGGAGCGCGACGGCGAGCAGGAGCTGGGCGCGCTCGCCGCCACCATCCCCGCCCAGGGCTTCACCGACTGCACCCTCGCCGTCGATCCCCCGCCGCGCTTCGGCGGCTACGCCCTGCTGCTGGAGCCGGCGGGCGGCCCCCGCCTGTTCGTGGCCGGGCTGGCGCGCATCGCACGCCCCGCCCTCGAGCCGGGCGACCGCTTCCACCAGGTGGCGATGGACCTCGACCTGCCGGAGGCCATCACCCGCCTGCGCACCCCCGCCAACCGCCTCGGCATCGGCTACGTCCCCGGCGACCATCCCGACGCCGCCGCCGACTGGGAGCGCCGGTCCGCGCACCTGCGCCGCATCCACGCCACCGGCTTCCCGGTGTGCATCGAGTTCGGCGCCGGCCCCGACCGCGGCCCGCACCACCCGCTCGGCCGCCTGCGCCCGCACCTCGACGACCAGGGGGTGATGCGCGCGACCAAGAGCGACTACGCCTGGCTGCCGGCCTACGACCGCGACTTCAAGGCCACGGTGAAGCGCTACGCCCTCGCCTTCGGCTGGCCCAGGGGCCCGGTCAACGCCATGAAGCTGTGGAACGAGCCGTGGAACGGCATCTCGATCTCGGGCTGGGGCGCCGACGACCTGCGCTACCGCGAGATCTACACCGCCCTGTGCGAGGCGGTCGAGGAGGCGCGCGCCGAGGGCGGGGTGCAGATCCTGGTCGGCGGCTGCGACTCGTCCTCGAACACCAACGACAAGCTGTTCCCCGACGGGAGCCTCGGCTTCCTGCCCCGGCTCGACTTCCTCTCGATCCACTACCAGGGCCTGCAGCCGGGGGGCCTGGTGCGCTCCTGGCGCGACCGCCAGGGGCCCGAGGGGCGGGTGCGCATCTGGGACACCGAGAGCTGGGTGGCGAACTCCGGCGACCGCGTGCCGGGGGTGTTCGCCGGCATGCTCGCGGCCGGCACCGACCGCCTGGTGGGCATCCAGTCGCACGCGGTGGTGGCCACCCCCTCGCGCATCGAGGTGCGGCTGGCGGGCGGCGGCCGCGAGCGGCGCGAGGTCATCCACGCCTGGCCGGTGGCGGCGGCGCTGGCGGCGTTCCAGGATGCGGTCGGCCAGCGCCGCTTCCGCGCCCTGCTCTGGCACGGGCTGCCGTGGGTGTTCGCCTTCGACGGTCGGGAGCGCGCCGGCGCCCCCGACCCCGACGACGCCACCCTGGTGGTGTGCGGCGACATCGGCGCGTTCTTCGGCGCCGACCAGGCCGCCCTGCGCACCTGCCGCGGGCTGGCCGAGCACGCGCGCAAGGACGCCCTGCGCGCGCGCCGCGACGCCCTGCCCGCCGGCGACCCGGCGCGCGCGGCGCTGGAGCGCGAGCTGGCGCGCAGCGAGGTGCTCAGCGGCGCCGCCATGACCCTCGCCGCCGGGCGCTGGCGCCTGCTCGACGGCGACGGCAACCCGGTCGAGGCCCGCGACGGCCGCCTGCGCATCCCGCTCGACGGCTCCGGCTGGTACCTGCGCCCGGACGGCAGCCCGGGCTCGGGCGAGGCCCTGCTGGCGGCGGTGCGCGCGGCGCGCATCGACGGCTACGCCCCCTGCGCGGTGACGGTGCGCGATCCGCTCGAGCCGCTCGAGCGCCGGCCGGCGATCCGCGTCGCCCTGCGCAACGTGCTCAACCGCGCGGTCGCGGTCCGCCTGCGCGCCAGCGCCCCCGGCCTGGTGCTGGAGGCGCCGGAGCGCGTCGAGGTGGCTGCGCACAGCGAAGCCGAGGTGGCGGTGCGCATCGCCGGCGGGACGCCGGCGGCCAGCAACGCCTATGCCCTGCGCCTGGAGCTCGACGCCGGCGACGACGGGCGCGCCACCCACGAGGAGACGGTGCACGTCAACCGCATCGCCCGGCGCGCCATCACCGTCGACGGCGACCTGGCCGACTGGCAGGGCGCGCTGCCGCAGACGGTGACCGCCGGCGGCGGCGCCCCCACCCTGATGGAGACCGCCTGGCTGCCGATGGTGCAGCACGACGCCGCCATCGCCAAGGGCTTCGCCACCGCCTGGGTGGCGGCCGACGAGCGCGCATTCTATTTCGCCGCGCGCATCGCCGACGACACCCCCGACGCCGGCATGCTGCGCTTCGCCACCCGCGATCCCGATGCCGACTTCTATCCGGCGGTGGCGCTGGAGCTCGATCCCGAGCGCACCACCGCCCGGCGCGAGCGCACGCTGCCCCCCGGCGCGCCCTTCCCGGCGGCGTGGGAGCCGCTGGCGCGGCGCATGGAGCTGGACCTCGACCTGCCCGGCGAGCGCGTGGTGTCGCTCGCCCTGCACGACCAGGATGGCCTGCAGCGCCTGGTGGCGCGCTACGTCGCCAGCTCGCGGGAGGACGGCCGGAAGCTGGCGGTGACCGAGGCGCGCGAGGCCGCCAAGGGGGTGTGGACGCGCCTGCGCCTGTCCGGCCGGGTGCGTGTTTCCATCGAATCGCCGATGTGGATCAAGGCCGGCTGCTGCGCGGTGGCGGTCGACCCCCTGCCGGCGGACGCGGCGGCGGGCGCGGTGCAGCCGTCCGAGCGCACCGCCGGCGCCGACTGGGCCGCACGCTTCGGCCGCGACCTGCTGCTGCTGCCCGGCCAGCCGGCCCGCGGCACCGTCCCGGCGGCATGGAACGACGCCGAGGTGCGCACCGAGCACCGCTGGCCGGAGGGCGTGCGCCGCTTCACCTACCGCCGCAGCCCCGAGCTGCCGATGGGCAGCGCCCCCCACCACGACAACGTGCAGCTGGCCTTCAACGTGCTGGATGATGACGCCAAGCCGTGGTACCCGGCCGCCCCCGGCACCTTCAAGGGCTACGCCGGCTGGTGGGACAGCGACTACGAATACGCGCTCAACCCGGTGCGCGCCGATCTCGGCGGCGGCACCGAGGTGTGGCGCATCCGCGCCCCCGGCCTGCCCGACAAGCACTTCTATCCGCGCTCGCCCGCCGCCCCCGGCGAGGGCGCGGTGGCGGGCGCGCAGCTGGTGATCCGCCGCGAGGCGGGCGCGCGCATCGTCGAGTGCGCCCTGCCCTGGCAGGAGCTGCCGGCGGTGCAGGCGGCGCGCGCCGCCGGCCGGCCGGTCCGCTTCAGCTTCCGGGTCAACGACAACGCCGGCGGCTCGTGCATGGAGCTGTCGCGCGGCCGCAGCGTGGCCAAGCGCAACCTGTCCTTCAAGCCGGACTGGGTCGAGCACTGGGCCAACGAGCTGGAGTTCGCCTGGGAGCGGTGATCGCCCCGCCCCGCGGCGGCCTCAGCGGGTGAAGCGCACCGCCGCCGCCGCCGCGTCGACCGCCGCCGCCGAGGCCGCCAGGTCGGCGGC
>JAKLKR010000311.1 GCA_023150565.1 Planctomycetota bacterium | reverse complement strand
CTGGCGGCCGACGCCGCGGCGCGCGACCGCCTGGCCGCGGCCATGGCCAACGCCGCCTGGGGCGAGCCGCTGGCGGCGCACCGCGCCCTGCGCCACCCCGGCTTCGCCTTCACCGCGCTCGCCAACAGCATGGCGGTGCGCCACGCCGACCTCCACCTGGCGGTGGACGGGCGGCCGGTGCTGAGCGCGCGCGGGGTGAGCGGCATCGACGGCACCCTGGCCCATTTCGCCGGCGCCGGCCGGGCGCTCGGGCGCGGCCTGCTGCTGTGCGGCGACCTCGCCGCGCTCCATGACCTGCCCGGGCTGATGGCCTGCGCCGGCGGCGACGGCGGCGCCATCGTGGTGCTCGACAACGGTGGCGGCGCGATCTTCGACTTCCTGCCGGTGGCGCGCGTGCCGGGCTACCGCCAGTGGGTGCGCACCGGCCACCAGCACGACCTCGGCCATGCCGCCGCCCTGTTCGGCCTGCGCCACCATCCCTGCGGCGATGCCCAGGCGCTGGACACCGCCCTCGACCACGCCGCCAGCGGCGGCTGGCACCTCATCGTGTGCGACACCCGCACCTGCGACACCGTGGCCCAGCACCGCGACCTGCTCGCCCTGCTGGCGCGGCCGTAATCCGGCATCACGCGCATTCCTGGGGTATGCTGGGGCAGGTGCCCCGTGCCGCCGCCCATCGCCAGCATCCACCAGCCTGGTCCACCGGTCACTGCCGGTGAAACGCCCGTCTGTTGGTTGAATTGGCGGGCGACGGCGCTAAGTTCTGTTTATAGATACGTTGTTTTGTTTAACAAAACACTATCGCCGGAGTAAGCGTCATGGCCGTCGCCTCCTGTTCCCGCGCCTTCACCCTCATCGAACTGCTGGTGGTAATCGCCATCGTGGCGATCCTCGCGGGGATGCTGTTGCCGGCGATCTCGATGGTGAAGGAGACCGCCAAGACCATGCGTTGCATGTCGTCGATCCGCCAGATGGGCCTGGTGATCGAGACCTATTCCCAGGACAATGAAACCAACCTGCCCTACCTCCAGTTCACCTACGGGGCGCCCTACAACCACTATGAAGTGTGGCTCTCGCAGGTGTTCCCGTACCTCGACATGGGCCCCGAAGACCCCAACCGCTGGGACAGCGCCCTGATCCTGGCCAAGGGGAACGGCAAGACCATCGCTCGCGGATGCCCGGAATTCAAAGGCACCAGTCCCTACCGGCCCGGATATGGGATGAGTTATTTCCCAGGATCACCAGGCCTCCTCGCCACCGGCGACACCGGCAACGGCCCCTGGTTCAGGGAGATCAGCAAAAATGCCTGCTCCGACCAGAGCAAGCGCATCCTGCTGGGGGAAACCCAGGAACTCTACCTGACCATCGCCAACCCTGGTTGGTTCACCACCCCTTCCGCCACCCAGTTCAATCCAGCCTACGGCGAACCGCTGCGCCACATGAAGAGCAAGGCCAACTATTGTTTCTTCGACCTGCACGCCCAGACCATCCCGGCCAGCAAGAGTCCTTGGCTGGGCATCCAGAAGCCGGCAGATCCCGCCTGGAATCCGTGACCTCAACAGCGCCGCCGCGTCACGGTAGAACTGTACCAATACGGATGACCCACCCATGCTGAGCCGTTCCCTGCTGCTGCTGGCCCTGGCCGGCGGCGCCGCCGCCGTCGACCTCGCCAACCCCGGCTTCGAGACGGTGGATGCCGCTGGCCGGCCAGGCGGCTGGTCCGCCTACGCCTGGGAGCGCCCGCGCGACGGCCTGGTCCTGACCACCGCCGGCGAGGCCGCCGAGGGCCAGCGCTGCCTGCGCCTGGCGGCGACCGCCAGCGGGGCGGTGGGGGCGATCTCGGCACCGGTGGCGATCGGCGCCGAACCGGTGGCCCTGCGCGTGCGCCTGCGCCTGCGCGCAAGCGCCGACTACGCCGGCAACCAGCCGTGGATCTTCCTCAGCTGCCATCAGGACGGCAAGTTCCTCGGCATCGCCCAGGCCACCCTGCCGGAGCTGACACCGGGGGCCTGGACCGCGGTCGACGCCCTGGTGCCCGCCGACGCGCTCAAGCCCGGCACCACCAGCGTCCACCTCAACCTCGCCACCCGCCGCCAGGGCGAGGCCACCCCCGCCGGCAGCCTCGACTGCGACCAGGTGGCGCTGGCCGAGGACCTGTCGGCGCCCGCCATCACCATCGCCTGCGACCGCTTCGCCAGCTGGACGGTGGTGGGCCAGGCCGCGACCTTCGCCATCAGCAAAGGCCGCCTGCCGCCGCGCACCCGCCAGGTGCGGGTGCAGGTCGAGGACTCCGCCGGCGCGGTAGTGCTGACCCAGGCGGTGCCAGCGGCGGACTTCACCGCCCGCGGCTGGAGCTGGACCCCGGCCGTCCCGGGCTGGTACGACCTCTCCTTCACCGCCGACAGCGAGCGCGAGGGCAAGGCCCTGGCCATCCCGCTCGGCGCCTCGTTCGCGGTGCGTGCGCCGTCGAAGCGCGATCTGCGCTTCACCCGCGAGCGCTGGTCGCTGGCGGTGGCGGCGGAGCCGACCCGGCCGATGGCGGAGCGTTCGCCGCAGTTCGGCTTCAGCTACCAGCTCGGCCCCGAGGAGGAGATCCGCCTCGCCGACCTGCTCGGGATGTCCTTCGCGCGCATCCACGCCATCCCCTGGGGCAGCCAGTTCGCCAACCCCAAGCAGGCGATCGAGCCGGAGCGCGGGGTCTACCGCTGGGGCGAGCTGGACCAGAAGGTCGGCTGGCTGACCCAGCGCGGCTTCGCCATGGTCGGCAACGTGCTCTACACCCCGCAGTGGGCCTCGCCCCACCCGGAGGACACCAAGGTCGACATCTGCGTGCCCGGCTTCGCCGCCTGGGCGCCCAAGGACCTGGGCGACTGGACGCGCTTCCTGGAAAAGCTGGTCGAGCGCTACGGCGACCGCATCCGCACCTGGGAGCTGTGGAACGAGCCGCACCTGCCCGGCGGCTCCTGCTTCTGGCACGACACCCCGCAGAACTACGTGGCCATGCTCAAGGCCGGCTACGCCACCCTCAAGCGCGTGCAGCCCGATTCCGAGGTGTGGATCGGCGGCATCGGCATGCGCTACGTGCCGTTCTACCGCCAGCTGGTGAAGCTGGGCGGCGGCACCGCCTTCGACCGCCTGGCCCTGCACGGGGCCTTCTGCGATCCGGCGCCCTTCGCCGCCATCGACCGCGCCGCCGGCCTGCCGGCCAAGCCGTGGGCCAACTCGGAACAGCACGGCATCCTGCTCAACCCCGGCAGCGCCATCCCCGACGAGCGCGCCCTGGCCAAGCGCCTGGTGCTGGATTCGTTCGGCCAGCTGGCGCGCGGCGCCCAGCGCCTGGCGCTGTTCCAGATCCCCGAATACATGGAAAAGGAGGTGCTGGAGCCGGCGCGCGCCGAGGGCTGGTTCATCCACAGCTCGGGCCTGTTCCGCGCCCGCCCGCGGGTCGAGCCGCGCCTGGCGGCGGTGGTGTGGCAGAACGTGGTCGCCCAGGTGCAGCCAGGCATGCGCATCCGCTCGCAGCACCGCCTGGGCGAGGTGCGCGTGCTGGCCTGCGACAACGGCGGCGGCGACCTGCTGCTGGCCTGGCACGACGCCGCCACCCCCCAGCCGGTGCCGGTGGAGCTGGCCAGGGCCGGCGCCCGCGCCGCCGCCACCCTCGACTGGGAGGGCCGCCCGGTGCCGTCGCCGTGGAGCATCCTCGCGCCCGGGACGATGTACCTGATCCGCCACGCCGATCCGGCGCTGGTCGCCGCCCTGCCCGCGGGCGAGGCCCTGCCCGCGGCCAAACGCCGCGCCGGCCCGGCGCCCGACGCCCCGCGCGGCGAGGCGACCTGGGGGGCGATGCCGGCGCAGCCGCGCCTGATCCCCGCCACCGCCTACGAGCCGCCGGCCAACGCCGAGTCGCTGCGCGCCGGCTTCGCGGTCGCCGGCGATGCCAGCGGCCTGGATCTGCTGGTCGAGGTGGCCGACCCCGACCACCACACGGTCGACGTCCCCGGCAAGCACTGGCAGGGCGACAGCGTGCAGATCGCCATCGACACCGGCGGCGCCTGCATCGACGGCGACCAGGTGCAGTTCCAGATCGCCCTGACCAAGGACGGGCCGGTGGTGTGGAAGGACGCCGCGCCCTACATCGGCGGCGACCTGCCCAGCGGCTGGACCCCGGCCGGACGCGCGGCGGCGCACGCCAGGGCCGAGATCACCGCCATGCCGGGCGGCCTGCGCTACCGCATCCGCATCGCCGCCGGCGAGCTGTACCCGCTGGCGATCGAGCGCGACCAGCCGCTGCGCTTCAGCGTGCTGGTGAACAGCAACCGCGGCCAGGGCCGCGCCGGCTGGACGGAATGGGGCGCGGGCATCGGCAAGGAGCGCGACCCCGGCCTGTACGGCAGCCTGACCTGGCGCTAGGCTGCCGGGATGCCCGCACCCGTCCCCGCCATCGCCACCCTGCCGCGCCTGCTCCAGCCCTGGACCCTGGCCGGCGGCGCCACCCTGCGCAACCGCATCGCCATGTCGCCGATGTGCCAGGGGCGCGCGCACGACGGTCTGGCGGACGACTACCACCTGGTCCACTACGGCGCCCGCGCCCTGGGCGGCATCGGCCTGGCCATCGTCGAGGCCACCGCGGTGCACCCCGACGGGCGCATCGGCGACGGCGACCTCGGCCTGTGGGACGACCGCCACATCGCGCCGCTGGCGCGGGTGGCGGGCTTCCTGCGCGCGCACGGCGCCACCGCCGGCATCCAGATCGGCCACGCCGGGCGCAAGGCCAACAGCGCCCAGCGCATCGCCCCCAGCGCGCTGCCCTTCGCCCTTGGCGACCCGGCGCCGCGCGCGCTCGCCGCCGGCGAGCTGCCGGCGGTGGTGGAATGGTTCGCCGCCGCCGCCCGCCGCGCCGCCGCCGCCGGCTTCCAGGTGGTCGAGGTGCACGCCGCGCACGGCTACCTGCTGCACCAGTTCCTCTCGCCGCTGTCCAACCGCCGCGACGACGCCCACGGCGGCGATCGCGACGGGCGCATGCGCCTGCCCCTGGCGGTGGTGGCGGCGGTGCGCGCGGCGCTGCCGCCGGCGGTGTCGGTGTTCGTGCGCATCTCGGCCACCGACTGGGTCGCGGGCGGCTGGGAGCTGGACGACGCGGTGGCGTTCTCGCGCGCGGCGGCGGCGCTGGGGGCCGAGCTGATCGACGTGTCGAGCGGCGGCAGCGTGCCCAAGGCCGAGATCCCGGTGCGCCCCGGCTACCAGGTGCCGTTCGCGGCCGAGATCCGCCGCCAGGCCGGCATCGCCACCGGGGCGGTGGGCCGCATCGCCGAGCCGGGCATGGCCGAGCGCATCGTGGTCGAAGGCCTGGCCGACCTCGTGCTGCTCGGCACGCCGCTGCTGCGCGAGCCCGCCTGGGCGCAGCGCGCCGCCCGCGACCTCGAGCTCGCCAACCCCCTGCCCGCCCGCTGATGACCAGCACCTGCAAGCACGCCGCTCTTCCCTGGGACCGCCGGGCTCCAGCCCGGCAGCTGGGACGGCTCGAATTGCCGGGCTGGAGCCCGGCGCTCCCA
>JAKLKR010000310.1 GCA_023150565.1 Planctomycetota bacterium | reverse complement strand
CGGCGCTCCAGCCGGCGCAGGTGCAGGAGGAAGGCTCGTTCGGGGTGGTGTGGCCGGGGAAGGCCGACCGCGACCTCGACGGCGGCCCGCTGCTGCTGGGCGGGCGGCGCTGGGACCGCGGCCTGAGCGTGCACGCGCGCGCGCGCCTGGCCTGGACCCTGGACGGCGCCTTTGTGCGCCTGCGCGCCCTGGCCGGCATCGCCGACCTGATCGGCGCCGAGGGCGACTGCGCCGCCAGCGTGCTGGGCGACGGCAAGGAGCTGTGGAAGCGCGCCAGCATCAAGGGCGGCGACGCCCCGCTGGCGCTCGACCTCGACATCACCGGGGTGCGCGAGCTGGCGCTCCAGGTCGATTTCGGCGCCCGCTACGACATCGGCGACCACTTCACCCTCGCCGAGGCCTGCCTGGTCCGGCGCTGAGCGCGGCCAGCAGGGCGCGGAGAAGCGCCCTGCCGGGGGTGAGGGGGGCGCTTGGCGCCCCCTGGGTAGAGAGCGTCCTTGCGATTCTTCGGGGAAAATGCCGACCGCAGGTCGCCCCCGAAGGATTGCATGGCCAGCAGGCTGCGTATTTCCGCAGCCTGCTACGGCCGCCAGACCAGGCGCAGGCCGGCGGTGGCCCAGCCGTCGGCGGGGATCTCGCGGCGGTTGGCGCAGCGCGCCAGGCTGAGGGGGTCGGCCCAGGATCCTCCGCGCACCCAGCCGTCGGCGGTCAGCTCCCACACGTTGCCGGCCAGGTCGTGCAGGCCGAGGGCGTTGGCCAGGCGCCGGCCCACCGGCTGGGGGGCGGTGGCGCCGCCCTCGGCGGTCACCGCCCAGGCCGCCACCGCGCTGGCGCGGTGCTCGTCGCCCCAGGGATAGGCGCCGCCGCCGCCGGCGCGCGCCGCCGCCTCCCACTCGTCGGCCGAGGGCAGGGCGAGGTGCGGGCCGTGGCCGGCGTTCCAGGCCGCCAGGCCGGCCTGGGCCGCGGCCGGGCCGAGGGCGATGGCGGGCAGGTCGTCGCCGCTGCCGGCGAGCGTCGCCAGGGCGGGATCCTCCCAGGGCGCGCCGCCGCCCAGGCGCCGCCACTGCGCGCGGGTGCACTCGAAGGCGGCGAGGTAGCAGGGCGCCACCAGCGCGGTGCGCGGCGGCTCGTCCTCCTGGCGGGCGAAGCTGCCGGGGGCCTGGCCGAGGGCGGCGGCGCCGCCCGGCACCAGGCGGAACGCCATCAGGCGGTCGCGGTAGGCGGGGTTGGCGGCCAGGTCGGGCACCGCCGCCTGGGGGGTGGCGAGGCCGCTGGCGAGGTCCACCACCTGCCAGGCGGCGCGGGTGTCGGCCACCCCGCCGGCGACGCCGGTGCCGCCGGCGACGCCGGGGATGGCGGAGCCGCCGCCGCTGCCGGTGCCGCAGCCGGCGATGAGCGCACAGGCGGCGATCAGGACGGTCCTCATCCGCTTCCTCCAGGGGCCGCGCGCACGCGGATCAGCACGGGGATGGCGCTGGCGGCGGGCCGCGCCGGATCGATGGCGATGATGGTGAAGCGCCGCCAGCCGGCCTCGCCGGCGGCGGGCGTCCAGCGCAGGCGCAGGCGGTCGGAAGATGCCGACTCGACCGCCAGGCCGGGCGGGCAGTCGCCGGCGGCGAGGAAGGCCAGCGCCCCGGCCGCGTTGGCCAGCGGCAGCTCGGCGCTCCACGGTTCGCCCACCGCGGCCTCGCCGGGGACCTCGCCCGCGGCCTGCGGGCGTTCGTCGTCGCCGCCGCTCACCACCAGATCGATGGCCGCCGCCACCGGCGGGTTGACCCCGTCCGCCACCGTCACCGCCAGGGTGCCGCGGCCGGCGCGCAGGCCGGTGATGCGCAGGGTGCCGAGCGCGGCGTCGGCGAGCACCACCGCGGCCAGGTCGGGGGTGCCGGTGATGGCCCAGGTCAGGGTCGGGCTGTCGGGATCGGACGCGCCCAGGGCGAGGGTGCAGGGCACGCCCAGCGGCACCGCCAGCGCACCGCTCGTCACCAGCGGCGGGTCGTCCACCGGCACCACCTCCACGGTGGACACGCAGGGCAGCGAGGTGTTCCCCCCGCCATCGCTGGCGGTCGCCGAGAAGACGCGCCGGGCCGGGCCGGGATCGCGCGCGGTGTTGCGGAAGCGCAGCGAGCGCAGCAGCGCGCTGGCGGCATCGGGCGAGGCCAGGGCGCCCTCGAATGCGGCCACCAGCGGGGTGCCGCCGCGGCCGCCGCTCCAGCTGCCGAAGGGCCGGCCGCCCCACAGCAGGATGGCGCCGTCGAGGCCGAACTCGCCGGCGCCCAGGCCCTGGTGCACCGGCGCCAGCTCGTCGCCGGCCTGGACGCCGGCGGTGCAGGCCACGGTCACGCCGCCGCCGCCCAGGCTCGGCGAGTCGTCGTCGAGGACCTGGCCGGGGTAGAACGCCACCGGCGCATCCCCTTCGCGCCAGGTCGCCGTGCCTCCGCCGCGCACCCAGGGCGGATAGGGCCCGCCGGCCTTCACCGCCGCCACCACCGGGCCGAGCGGGGTGCGGTCGGGGCGGTCGGTGTAGGTGAAGGCCCACTGGTCGTGACCCGGCGCCCCGGCGCGGTGGCGGTAGGTCAGGCGGGCGTTGTCGATGTCGGCCTGGGTGAAGCTGCCGCCGGCGCGCAGCGCCACCCCGGACAGCAGCAGGTCGCCGTTGGCGGGGGGGGTGGCCACGGTCAGCACCAGCCCGCCGGCCGGGGTGAGGTCGTCGTTGACGCGCAGGTCGAGGCGGCCGTACGCCCGGCTGCCGCCTGGGGCGACCGCGATCGGGAAGAGCAGGTCCAGGCTGGGAGGATCGTCGTCCGGGCGCACGCGGATGGTGAGCTGGCGCGCGGCCACCTCGCTGCCGCCGTCGGCGCTGCCGCCATCGTCGAAGGCGTTGACCAGCAGCAGGGCGTCGCCGCTGCTGTTGGTGAAAGGCAGGCGCAGGCGCAGGCTGGCGGTGGTGGCGCCGGGGGCGTGGTCGATGCCGAGCACCATCACCGTGTAGGCGTCGTTGATCTGGTGCGCCACCAGCTCCAGCTGCTGCCCGGCCTCGTCAGCCGGGCCGGGCGACAGGCCGGTGAGCACCACCGTCAGCTCGGCGGTGCCCTCGTCGACCTCGACCAGCGCCGGCACGGTCATGGTCGGCGGATCGTTGACCGGGCGCACGCTGGCGCGGAAGGACATGGCGGCGGTGGCGGCGCCCTCGCCGGCGGTGACGGTGACCACCGCGACGCCGTTGGCGTCGGGGGACGGGCGCAGGAGCAGCAGGGCGGTAGAGCCGCTGCGCTCGACCGTGGGATCGGGCAGCAGGGCGGGGCCGGACGAGCGCGCGGTGAGCGTGCTGCCGGCGATGCCGCTGAGGGTCACCGCCAGGCTGCCGTCCTCGGCCAGGCTGACGTCGGCGGCCTGGTCGATGGCGGGCTCGGCGCCCCAGGCGGCGGCGAGCAGCAGCAACGGCAGCAGCCGGCGCATCAGCCCGACCCCCCCGGCCGCGGGCGCACCCGGATCAGCACCGGCAGGGCGGCGGCGCTGCCGCGCCCGGCGTCCACCGCCACCACCCGGAAGCGCACCCAGGCGCCGGTGCCGGCCGGCGGGGTCCAGCGCAGGCGCACGCTGGCGGCATCGAGCGGGGCCAGCGCCAGGCCGGCCGGGCAGTCGGACCCGGGCAGGAACTCCAGGGCGCCGCCGGCGCAGCGCAGCACGCCTTCCCACGGCTCGCCGGCGGCGGCCTCGGCCGGCGGCTCGCTGGCCAGGGCCGGCGGTTCGTCGTCGCCGGCGCTGACGATCAGCGGCAGCGTGGCCGCCACCGGTGCATTGACCCCGTCGCTCAGGGTCACCGCCAGGCTGGTGCGGCCCGCGCGCAGGCCGTGGATGCGCAGCCGGCCGGCGGCAGCGTCGGTCAGGGTCGCGGTCGCCACGCCGGGATCGGCCACCACCGCGGTCCAGGCCAGCAGCGGGCTGTCGGGATCCTCGCCCGCCAGGGCGGTGTCGAACGCCACCCCTGCCGGCGCCGCCAGCAGGGCGGTGGCGATGCGCGGCGGATCGTCCACCGCGCTGACCGTCAGCACGATCTCGGCGGTCACCGAGGGGCCGCTGTCGCCGTCGTCGACCATCACGCGGACGCTGCGGTATCCCGCCAGCGGCGCCCGGCCGGCGGTGTGGAAGCGCAGCGCGCGCAGCAGCGCGCCCGCCGCCGCCGGGGTGGCGTCGGCGGTGGTGAACGCCACCGTCAGGGCCTCGCCGCCGGTGCCGCCGCTCCAGCTGCCCACCGCCCGTCCATCCACCAGCACGCGGTCGCCCGCCAGCGCCACCCCGCCGGCCTCGGCCAGGGTCAGGCGGTCGTCGCCGCCGGCTCCGCTGGCGATGGCGGCGGTTAGCCGGCCACCCGGGAAGGCGGCGCTGTCGCTGTCCTCGACCACCGCCAGCGGTGCCAGCGCCAGCGGCGGATCGCCGTCGCGCCAGGCGGCGGAGGTCGGCACCAGGCCGATGGTGGGGACGGCGCGGCCGCCGATGGCGATGCTGCAGGAGCCGGGCCCGAGCGCGGCCGGGATGGACCCGTCGGTGTAGGTGAAGGAGAACGAGTCGAAGGTGGCGGCGTCCCCGTCGTGGCGGTAGGCGAGCAGCCCGCCGGCGACCTCGGCCATGGTCCAGCGGCCGCCGACCGCCAGGGGCGCGCCGGCGAGCAGCAGGGCGCCGTGCGCAGGGACGGCGGTGAGGGTGGCCGCCAGCGTGGCGGGGTCGCTGTCCTTGTCGGTGAGCTGGAGGTCGTCGCCGGTGATCACGCCCTGCCCGCCGCGCGCCACCGACTTGCGCGCCCATTCCAGCCGGGGCGGATCGTTGACCGGCGCCACCGTGATGGTGATCAGCCGCCCGGTGGTGTCGCTGCCGCCGTCCGCGGTGCCGCCATCGTCGAGCAGGTTGAGCAGCACGCGGGTGGTGCCGACGGCATCGGGCATGGTGTGCAGGCGCAGGGTGGCGGTGGAGCTGCCGGCGAGATGGTCGAAACCCTCCAGCCACACCAGCTGCGGACCCACCACCGAGGCGCTGAAGGTCAGCCGCTGCCCGGCCTCGGCCGCCGAGCCGGGCGAGACGCCGGTGAGCGGGATGGCGATGGTGCCCTGGTCCTCGACCGCCGCCCAGGCCGCCGGCGCCACCACCGTCGGCGGCAGGTTGGGCTCGACGGCGAGGAGGGAGAAGGAGAACGCCAAGGCGCCAAGGCGCCAAGACGCCAGCCGGTGGTGCGCTGCAGGTGGAGGTGGGTACCGGCAGTTCATCCTGCTTTCAGGCGAAGCGGGATGGAGACGGCTCGAATTGCCGGGCTGGAGCCCGGCGGTCCCAGGGAAGATTCCGCCTTCGCCCTTGGTCATGGCTCCTCCGCGTCGACCGCGATGCGGAAGCCGAGGTAGGCGGAGCGGGTGGCGGGGTCGAGGCCGATGCGCCGGGCCAGGCGGCAGGAGGCCAGCGGGTCGCCCCACGAGCCGCCGCGCGCCACCCGCCGGGCGCCGGGCGCCGGCGGCGGGTCCACCACCTCGGCGCCGGCCGGCGGCGGGGCGAAGCCGTCGGCGCACCATTCCCACAGGTTGCCCGGCC
>JAKLKR010000030.1 GCA_023150565.1 Planctomycetota bacterium | reverse complement strand
GTCGGCCCCCGCCGCCAGGCGGCGCAGCGCCGCCGGCGCCAGGCGGTGGCGGCGCTGCGCCGGGCTGCCCGCCCAGGGCCCGCCGCCGGGGCACCAGCGCCGCACCGCCTCCTCGGCCACCGCGCTGGCGAGGGCGAGGTTGACCATCACCAGACCGCCGGGGGCGGGGGCGAAGCCGTGCGCGTCCTCGGGCCGCACCAGCACCAGATCGCCGGCGCCGAGCGGCGCGCGCACCCCGTCCACCACCTGCTCGCCGGCGCCGGCCTCGATCCAGAACAGCTCGTGGAAGTCGTGGCGGTGCACGCGGTCGAGGCTGGTGACGATGCGGCTGCGCGCCACGTGGCAGCAGCCGCCGGGGGCGGCGTAGCGCGACAGGCGCAGCCGGGGCGCGTCCATGCCCGCATGTCACCGTGGTGCAAGCCGGGTGCAACCGGGGTGGAAGATCCCGCCGGCGGCGGCGCGAAGATGGCGCCATGACCCCCCGCCAGCGCCTGCTCACCGCCCTGCACGGCGGCATCCCCGACCGCCTGCCCATCACCATCCACCAGTGGCAAGGCTACCACCTGCGCCGCTACATGGGCGGCATCGACGATATCGCCGCCTTCCGCGCCACCGGCCTCGACGCCTCGATCACCGTGCACCCGGTGCGCGAGGAGCCCAGCCCGGGCTGGCGGCGCACGGTCGAGGAGCTGGGCGAGGCCGACGGGGTGCGCCGCTTCCGCGTGCGCATCCGCACCCCGGACGGCGAACTGGTGTCGGAGCACGGCCAGAACGACTGGACCACCTTCACCACCCGCCACCTCTGCCACAGCCAGGCCGAGGTCGAGATGCTGCTGCGCCACCTGCCCATCCAGCGCCTCGACCGCGCGGCGGTGGCGGCCACCGCCGACCGCCTGGGCGGGGACGGCATCGTGCGCGGCTTCGTCGGCCACTTCGGCCAGCCCGGCTGCTGGCAGAGCTTCAACGAGATGGTCGGCACCGAGACCGCCATCCTGTGGGCGGCCGACGAGCCGGCCTTCGTCCACCGCGTGCTGGGCGAGATCTCGCGCCGCTGCGTCGACTACGTCGGGCGCGAGATGGCCGACACGCGCTACGACCTCATCGAGCACGGCGGCGGCACCGCCAGCTGCACGGTGATCAGCCCGCGCATGTTCAGCGAGTTCGTCGCGCCCTACGACCGGCCGGTGGTCGAGGCCCTGCGCGGCCGGGGCCTGCCCGTCACCTACCACACCTGCGGCGGCATGATGCGCATCCTCGAGCGCATCCCCGAGACCGGTGCCGCCGCCAGCGAGACGCTCAGCCCACCGGCGGTGGGAGGCAACATCGCCGGGTCGGAGCAGCGGCGCACGGTCAAGCGCGTGCTCGGATCGCGCCTGGCGCTGATCGGCGGCATCGACCAGGGCGAGCTCGACCGCCCGGGCGGCGCCGCCGGCCTGGCGGCGCAGGTGCGCGCCTGCTTCGCGGACTTCGGCCCCGGCGGCGGCTACATCTGCTCCGCCTCCGACCACTTCTTCCACGCCCCGCGCGAGAACCTGCTGGCGCTGGCGACGGCGGCGCGCGAATGCACCTATTGACGGGGCCTTTCGCCGCTGCCGCCGGTCAGGGCAGGTGCCAGTAGCGCGGGTCGCCGGCGTGTGGGATGTCGTCGATGTACGGGTTGCGCAGGCGGATGATGCGCCGCCGGTCGAGCGCTGCTGCCCGCAGGTCACTGGCGAATGCCTCCTGGAACAGAGCCTCGTAGGATCCGTCGGCGACCGCGGTTTCCAGGCCGCGCAGCAGGCGCCCGGCCAGGGCCGGGTTGCGCCTGCTGACGAAGAAGTAGTCGGGCAGGGGGTAGATCAGCGCCAGGCGCGGCTCCACCGCGAGGGTGGGGATGTCGGCGCCGAAACGGGCGATCTCGGGTGCGGTCTCGTACACGCCGCGCGGAAAGGCGTCGAAGCGGCCGTCGGCGAGCATGGGGAACAGCCCCTCGTAGGTGGTGCTCGGCACCACCTGCAGGCCGTTGGCGGTCAGGATGCCGGCGTCGAGCCAGTCGAAGCCCTGGCCCAGGCGCAGCATCCGCAGGCCATCGAGGTCCTCGACCGCGGCGATGCGATCCAGGCGCCGGCGGTCGACCAGGAACAGGCGGATGCCGAGGATGCCCTTGCGGATGCACACGCGCACCGCACAGAAGCGCCGCTCCAGCTCGCGGCTGGCGGGGAAGGTGGCGACATCGAGCAGTTCACCGCGTTCGAGTTCGGCGGCGATGCGTTCGGTGCCCATGGGCAGCATGGCCTGCACCGCCCGCGCGGGACCGTCGGCGGCGGTCTTGTCGAGCGCGAGCTGGAGCAGCCGCACCGGGTAGGCGAAGCGGAAATCGCCGGCGAACGACCCTGCCGGGTAGCGGACCTGCAGCTCGGCGGCGCTGGCCGCCAGCGGCAGGAGGAGGAGCGCCAGGATGGACGCGAGGCAGCCCATGCTGATGGCCACCCTACAAGGACATGCTCCGCCAGGCAAACGCGCAGGCGTCGCCGGGGTCAGTCCAGCCCCAGGCCGGCCAGGCCCTGCTCGTCGTAGCCGAGGTAGTGGCCGAATTCGTGCAACAGGGTGGTGCGCACCTCGCCGGCCAGCTCGTGGGCGGTCGAACAGGCGTGCTCGTGCGCGCGCCGCCACAGGTGGATGCGCGGGCTCAGTTCGCCGGGGGCGGGCTCCTCGCCGCGCTCGGCGCCCACGAACATGCCCAGCAGCTCCGGCTCGTCGTAGCCCTCCAGCAGGGTGGGCGAGGCGTAGTCCTCGAGCGCCACCGTGAGCTCGGCGTAGGCCGGGCGCAGGCCGGCGGGGATGGTGGCGGCGGCGTCCTCGACCAGGCGGCGGAAGTGCCGCCACGAGCAGCGGAAGGGCGGCGCCTGGGGGTCGTGGGTGGCGCCTGCGGCGCGGCGGAAGGCGCGGTCGGCGGCGAAGGTCTCGCCCAGGCGCTCGTGCGCGCAGGCGAGGGCGTACCAGGCCTCGCCATGCTCCGGGTGCGCCGCCAGGGCGCGCTCGGCCAGGGCGGCGGCGCCGGCGGCGTCGGCAAGACGGTAGCGCCCCCAGGCGCGGCCGATGAGGTCCTCGGGATCGTCCACGGTCAGGGGTCGTCGGGCTCGGCCTCGGCGCGCACCCCCGGGCACAGGCCGTCGATGCGCGACCACTTGGCCAGCCCGCCGCAGATGATGCGCGCGTCCTCCTCGTCCAGACCGCGCTTCACCACCGCCGAATCGTCCTCATGGGCGCGCCAGGCGACCTCCTCGGCCAGTTCCTGGCTCAGGCTGGCAGCGCGCTGCAGGGCATAGATGACCACGTCCAGGGGGGTGACGTCATCGTTGAACAGCACCACCTTCCAGCCGCGGTCGTGGGAGGTCTGGTCCTGCTGCTCGGCCCGTGGCCGGGTGATGGTGACGGTACCGGGCATGGCGGCAGGCTAGCGGGCACGCCGTCCAGGGCACGCGGTTGCCGTCGCGCCGGCGGCGCGAGGATGCCGCCATGTATCCCGCGCATGGCCCCGCCGCCCGCTTCCTGGTCATCTCCGGCCCCAGCGGCGCCGGCAAGAGCACCATCATCCAGGGCCTGTGCGCGCGCCTGCCCGGCCTGGTGCGCTGCCTGAGCTGCACCACCCGCGCCGCCCGCGGCCAGGAGCGCGACGGGGTCGACTACTTCTTCCTCTCGGCCGAGGAGTTCGCCCGCCGCACCGCCGCCGGGGCCTTCCTCGAGCACGCCACGGTGTTCGGCAAGCATAGCTACGGCACCCCGCGCGCCTTCGTCGAGGAGCAGCTGGCGGCCGGGCGCAGCGTGATCAAGGACGTCGACGTGCAGGGCGGGGCGCAGATCCGGCGCAGCTTCCCGGCCGCCCTGCAGGTCTTCGTAGCCCCGTCGTCGCGCGGCGAGATCGAGCGCCGCCTGCGCCACCGCGGCACCGACAGCGAGGAGGTCATCGCCCGCCGCCTGGCCGAGGCCGATGCCGAACTCGCACGCTGGCAGGACTACGACCATCTGGTGATCAACGACCAGCTGGAACAGGCCATCGACGACGTGGCGGCGATCCTGCGCGCCGCCGCCCTGCGCATCCAGCGTTGAGGTGCGTGGGGAAATCCGCCAGGGCCGGGGGCTGACCGGCGGAACCGCGGCGCTAGGATGGCGGGCGGAGGTGCCAGCCATGGACCGGTACCAGCGCCCGATCAATCCCTCGCCCTCCGCCCAGGCGGCCGACGCCGACCCCCGCCGCCGCTTCCCCCGCCACTTCGAGGCCCTGACCAAGGCCCTGTCCACCGAAGGCCTCAGCCTGGCGGACTGGACCATCCTCAACGCCGCCGAGATCCGCCTGGACGAGTACGGCATGGAGGTCGAGGTGGTGATGCTGCGGCGCTGGGCCTGCCAGCCCGCCGGCGGCCAGGCCGGCAACGACCTGCGCACCTGGCGCATCATCGTGCGCGACGGCAACCAGGCCGACGTGCGCTGCATCGACGGCGGCCCCGCACCGCAGACCCCGCTGCGCGGGACCATGGTGCTGCGCCTGCGCTGATCAGGCCAGCGCTTCGGGAGTCCCGGCGGCGGCGCTCAAGGTCATCCCGGCGGCGAGCAGACGCGCCCCCGGCCGGATCGGCTGCCAGAGGGCGTCGCCAAGCGGCCGCCAGACCCAGCGCCCGGCGAAACGCGCCACCTCGGCCGCCCTGCCGGTGGCGACCCCGGGCAGCGGCAGGTCGCTGTCGACCCCGCCCACCACCAGCCGGCGCAGCACCTGGGCATAGGCCAGCTCGGGGCGGTTGCCCAGCCGGCGCACCACCACGGCATCGTCGCTGGCATCGCTGTCGATGCCGCAGGGGTGCCCGCCGCCCCGCGGCGCACCGGGCACCGCGGTCTCCTGGCGGCTGCGCTGGGGCAGCACCGCCAGGGTCAGCTCGATCATGGTGCCGACCTGCAGGCGGTGCGTCCGCCCGGCCTCCAGCGGCCAGGGCTGGTCGGGGTTGAGGGTGCGCCCGTCCAGGGCGGTGCCGTTGGAGCTGCCGCGGTCGCTGACCTGGGCGCGGCGGGCGGCGGCCGACCATTCCAGCGCCCAGTGTTCGCGCCCGACCCGGCCGTTGTCCTCGGCGTGGGCCTCGGGCGGATACAGGCGCAGGCAGACCTCGGTGGGCGGCTTGAGCAGACGGCCGAACAGCAGCCGGCGGCGGGCGTGCAGCGAGAGCAGCAGCGGCCCGGGTCCGCGCAGCACCAGCCAGTCGGCGGCGATCGCCGTGGCCCAGTCGCCGGCGGCGGCGGCCGGCACCGCCGCCCGCGCCGCCGAGGCCGAGGCCGGCGGCAGGGTCAGCTCGGCATCGTTGGCGGCATCGCCGATGCCGTCGCGCGACGACGGGGTGGACGCGCTGGGGCGGATGACCGGCGGCGGGGCGGCCAGCGCCGGCCGGGATCCGCTGGCGGCGGCGGGGCGCAGGCCCGATCCCGAAGCCGGCGGTATGGCGGGGTCGGTGCCGGCCTTCACCTCGGCGCAGCTGAGGGCGATGGTCGCCTCCGACAGCGGCGTCACCGGCGCCACCCCCTGCTTGCTCAGCAGGGCGGCGACCTCGTCGGCGAACACCTGGGCGGTGGGCCGGCCCTCGGGGCGTTTGGCCAGGGCGCGGCGCAGCAAACCGCCGAGCGCCGGCGAGACGTTGGCGAGCGGCTGCGGCTGGCGTTCCCGGTGGGCGCGCAGCACCTCGCCCGCGTTGCCGCCGGGGAAGGGCGGCTGGCCGGACAGGGCGTGGTAGAGCACGCAGGCCAGCGCGTAGACGTCGGCGCGCCCATCCAGGCCTGGTTCCCCGAAGGCCTGCTCGGGGGCGATGTAGAGCGGGCTGCCGTGGGTCTGGCCGGGCATGGTCAGCGCCGCCGAGCCTTCCAGGATGCGGGCCGCGCCGAAATCGGCGAGCTTCACCGCACCCTGGCGGGTGAGGAAGATGTTGTGCGGCTTGATGTCGCGGTGGACGATCCCGGCGCGATGGACCAGGGCCAGGCCGAGGGCGGCCTGGTGGGCGATGAGCAGGGCATCGCGCTCGACCAGGCGGCCGCTGCGCTCGATCAGGGTGCGCAGATCGCCGCCGTCGACATAGGCGAGCAGCAGGTAGGGCCTGCCCTGGGCGTCGATGCCGTGTCCCAGGCAGCGCACCACCAGCGGATCCTGCACCGACTCGGTGATGGCGATCTCGCGCTCGAAGCGCGCCCGCGCCTCGGGCGAACCCACCACGTCGGGATGCAGCAGCTTGACCACCAGGAACACCTCCTGGGGCTGGGTCTGGCCGTCGGCGCCGGTGCGGGTGGCGACCGCCGAGGCCAGCCAGGCGCGGCCGCTGCCACCGTCGGCGAGGTGGAACCACAGCTCGATGCGCCCCAGGCGCTCGCCGCCGGGCGGGGGGAGCAGCAGCGCCAGGCGGTCGGCCAGCCGGCGGAAGCCATGCTGGGTGCCGCCCAGCCAACGGCGCAGCTCGGGGACGCTGGCGATGCCGGTGCCGCGCAGCACCGCCACGAAGGAGCGCATCTCGTCGTATCCCGCCAACCCGCGTTTGAAGGCGATGTGGATGCAGGCCTGCTGACAGGCGATGGCGGACATGCCCGGGTCCTACCATTGGCATCGGCGATCGTCCAGGCACGACCTCGGGGGAAATCCGGGGTGACGGACACGGAGCGGCCGGCACCATCCCGCCATGACCCCCCTCACCGCCTGCATGCTGGTGGCCGCCGGCGGCGCCGCCGGCAGCGTGTGCCGCTTCCTCGGATCCGGGCTGCTCGACGGCCGCCTGGGCGGGCTGCCGGTGGGCACCCTGGCGGTGAACGTGGCCGGCTGCCTGCTCATCGGCCTGGCCGCGGGCTGGATCGACCGGCCGTGGGTCAAGCCGCTGCTGATGACCGGCTTCCTGGGCGGCTTCACCACCTTCTCGGCCTTCAGCCTGCAGACCCTCGACCTCGTCCAGAAGGACCGCTGGCTGGCCGCCGGCGGCTACGTGGCGGCCTCGCTCGCGCTGTGCCTGGCCGCGGTGTGGGCCGGCTGGACCCTCGGACGCGCGCTCGCCTCACCCGCGGCCTGAGCGGGCGGACGGCCGGCGGCGGTTCAGGTCGGCCTCCTGGCGGTGCATCCAGGCCTCCAGCCGGGCCATCACCCAGGCGTCGCGCGCGCGCGGCTCCAGGTCGGCAGGCGGCACGATCGGCCGGCCGTAGCGCACCTCGATGCGCGGGCCGCTGAACATCGGCAGCGGCCAGCCGCGCGGCCAGCAGCCTTCGCTGCGGTGCAGGTACACCGGCACCAGCGGCACCCCGGCGCGGCGGGCGAACAGCGCCGGCCCGTCGCGCAGGCTGCCCAGGCGGCCGGTCCTGGTGCGCGTGCCCTCGGGGAAGATCAGCACCGGGATGCCGGCCTTGAGCCGCTCGATCGCGCCCTTCATGCTCGACATGCCGGGATTCTCCCGGTCCACCGGGATGCCGTTGAAGATGTCGAGCAGCAGGCGGATGGGCGGGATCTTCCACAGGCTGGCGCGGGCGAAGAACGCCACCGGCTCGGCCGACCAGCAGGCCGCCAGCGGGGGGTCGACGAAGCTGCGGTGGTTGGCGGCGTACAGCACCGCCCCCTCCGGCCGCGGCCCGGCTCGCCGCACCCGCACCCGGAAGCCGAGGCGGAAGCAGATGCGCAGGAAGAAGATGCCGGCCACCAGCTGGGTCAGGTGGGCGATGAAGCGGCGCATCAGCGTCCGTCCTTCTTCTTGCCGAGCAGGTTCTCGACCATGGTGGCGGAGAAGTGCCCGCTGGAGTAGCGGCTGGGGCCGGCGATCAGCGCGGCGAAGGAGAATCCGGCGTCCTCGCTGCGCGGCACCCGGATGAAGGGCACGTGGTGGCGGGCGGCGGCCTCGGCGTCGAGCTGGCTGTCGCCGATGAACACCGCGTCGGCCGCCGCCACCCCTTCGCCCGCCAGCACCAGGTCGAGGCGCTTGAGCCGCCGGCCGCTGGCCAGCACCTCGAGCGCGTTGCCGGCGTGCCAGATCCGCCCCACCCGCCCCAGCAGGCCGGCCTGGCGCAGGGCCGAGGCCGCCGCCGCCTCCTCGGCGTCGGTGACCACCGACAGGGGGATGGCCAGGCGCACGCAGAAGTGGTCGACGAACTCGGCGATGCCGCGGCGCGCCTGGTAGCCCTCGGGCCCGAGCGCGACCAGGGTCTCGTAGCAGTCGGCGAGGATCAGCCGGGTGCGGCTGCTGATGATGGTGGCGGCGCCGAATTGCGGCATGGGGTCAGTCCAGGGAGGCCTGTTCGCCGGGGCGGATGATGTCGACCACCTCGGCGGCGGTGGCGGCGTCGAGCAGGCGCTCCTCGACGTAGTCGCTGTTTTCGATCAGCTGGGCGATGCGCGCCTGCAGGCGCTGGTGCACGCGCGGCTGGCCGGCGGGGGTGAGCAGCACGAACAGCAGGCGGGCGCGCTCGCTGCTGTGCTCGACCGGGATGCCGGCGCGGTCGCGCACCAGCACCAGCACCGCGCGCTCCATGCCCGCCAGGCGGGCGTGGGGCAGGGCGATGCCCTTGCCCAGGTAGGTGCCGGCCAGGCGCTCGCGTTCCAGCACCGCCTTGACCACCGCGTCGCGGTCGAGCGGCAGCTCGTCGGCGGGGATGCGCGCGAAGGCGGCGCGCAGGGCGTCCGCCAGGCGCAGGCCGCCGGGCTCGAGCACCACCCGGCGCTCGGTGAGGTGGTCGGCGAGGGTGAGCGGCGGCTCGCTCTCGAACTCGTCGCTGATGGTGCCCACCAGCTCCTCGAGGATGTCCTCGAGGGTGAGGATGCCGGTCCAGGTGCCCGCCTGATTGCAGACCTGGGCGATCTGCAGGCGGCGGCGCTGCATCTCGGCCAGCACGCTCTCGAGCGCGGTGCCTTCCTGGACCGTGATCAGCGGCCGGGCCAGGGTGCGGATGTCGAGCGCCTCGCCGGCCTCGGCGCGGTGGAAGTAGCGCTGGAAGAGCAGGTCCTTGACGTGCACGAAGCCGGCCGGGCGGTCGCCATCGCCGTCGAGCAGCGGCAGGCGCGAATAGGGCCACTTGCCGATGAAGTCGAGCTGCTCGCGCCAGGGCGCGCGCGCATCCAGGCAGCGCACCTGGGCGCGCGGGCGCATGGCGTCCTTCACCTTCAGCTCGCCGATCTCGAAGATGTTCTCCATGAACAGCAGGCGGCGGAACGACATCAGCCCGTGCTCCTGGCTGCGGTCGAGGATGATGCGCAGCTCGTCCTCGCTGTGCGGCTCCTCCTCCATGCTGCGGTTGAGGCCGAGCAGGCGCATGATCGCCTGGGCGGCGTGCGTCATCAGCCACAGCAGGGGGAAGAACAGGTTGCGCGTCCAGATCATCGGCCGGGCGGTGGCCAGGGCGCAGGGCTCGGCGTAGCGGATGGCGAGCGACTTGGGCAGCAGCTCGCTGGTGACGATGACCAGGAAGGTGGCGATCAGGAAGCCGAGCACGTGCCCGGCGGCAGCCACCGCCCGCGATTCGCCCAGCACCGCCGACAGCCCGCGCTCGATCGGACCGGCGATGCCGCCCTCGATGATCACGCCGATGCCGAGGGTGGCGCCGGTGATGCCCACCTGCACCACCGACAGGTACGAATCCATGTCGCCCTGGATGCGCCGCACCAGCAGGGCGCGGCGATCGCCGTTCTCGATCAGTTCGTCGACGCGGGTGCCGCGCAGGCGCACCAGGGCGAACTCCGCCAGCACGAAGAAGAAGTTGACGGCGAGGAGGAGTACCCCCAGCGCCCACATCAGGATCGCGCCGACTTCCACCGGTTCAGATCTCCATCACTTTGAGCGGCGACTGCCAGGCGGCCTTGAGCGTGGCGTTGGCGCAGCGCAGGCCGCCGCCCAGGCCGGAGACCGCCACCACCGGGTCGGCGGTCACCTCGCCCACCACCGCGTGCGGCGCGCCCGCGAGCAGGGCCTGGGCCTCGGCCAGGCGCGCGCGCGGCACGGTCAGCACGATGCGGCTCTGGCTCTCGGAGAACAGCAGGCGGTCGAGGTCGTCGACCCCGGCTCGCGGCACCTGGCCGGCGTCGATGGCCAGGCCCAGCCCGCCGGCGAAGGCCATCTCGGCCAGGGCCACGCCCAGGCCGCCTTCCGAGCAGTCGTGGGCGGCGTTGACCACCCCGGCGGCGGTGCAGGCGGCGACCGCGGCGAGCACCTGCTTCGACAGCGCCTTGTCCAGGCGCGGCACGGCGCCGCCGGCGCCGCCGAGCTGGGCCAGGTATTCGCTGGCGCCGAGCTCGTCCCTGGTGGTGCCGACCACGATCACCGCGTCGCCGGCGCGCTTGAGGTCCATGCTCAGGGCCTTGCGCACGTCGGGCATGACGGTGAAGGCGGTGATGAGCAGGGTGTGGGGGATGCGGATGACCCGGCCCTGGTAGGTGAACTCGTTGGACAGCGAGTCCTTGCCCGACACGAACGGGGTGCCGTACCACATCGCGAGGTCGTAGCAGGCCTCGCAGGCGCGCACCAGGGCGCCGAAAACCGCCGGGTCGGTGCACTTGGCCCAGCTGAAGTTGTCGAGGATGGCGACCTCGCCCAGGGGCGCGCCCACGCACACCAGGTTGCGCAGCGCCTCCTCGATGCCGGCCGCCGCCGACCAGTAGGCGTCGACATCGGAGTAGCTGGTGTTGAGCCCGCAGGCCACCGCCACCCCGCGGTCGCTGCCGGGGATGGGCGCCACCACCGCGCCGTCGCTGGGGCCGTCGTGGGCCACGCCCACCAGCGGCTTGATGATCGAGCCGGCCTGGACCTCGTGGTCGTACTGGCGGATCACCCATTCCTTGCTGGCGATGTTGGGGCGCGCGAGCAGGGCGTGCAGCGCCGCGCCGAGGTCGGCGGGGGCGGCATAGGCGGCCGGCTTCTCGGCCGGGGCGGCGAACACAGCCGGACGCTTCTGGCGCGGCACGCCGTCATGCAGGAAGGCCATCTGCAGGTCGGCCACCGGGGTGCCGTGGTAGAGCAGCTCCAGGCGGTGGGTGCCGGTGATCTCGCCGATGTCGGTCGCCTCGACGTCCTCGGCGGCGAAGATGCGCAGGGCCTCGGCCAGCTTGTCCGCCGGCACGGTGGCGACCATGCGCTCCTGGCTCTCGCTGATCCAGATCTCGGGGTAGCTCAGGCCGACGTACTTGACCGGCACGCGGTCGAGGTGGATGCGGCAGCCCTGCTCGCCGCCGATCTCGCCGCAGGCCGAGGACAGCCCGCCGGCGCCGCAGTCGGTGAGGGCGTTGAAGCAGCCGGCGTCGCGCGCCTGGAGCACGGTGTCCATCACCCGCTTCTCCTCGATGGCGTTGCCGATCTGCACCGCCCCGGAGCTCACCACCTCGGACTTCTCGTGCAGCTCGACCGAGCTGAAGGTGGCGCCGTGGATGCCGTCGCGCCCGGTGCGTCCGCCGATCACCAGCAGGTGGTCGCCGACCTTGGCCTCCTTGCCGATGAACTGGCGCGGGATCAGGCCGCCGGTGCCGCAGAACACCAGCGGGTTGCCGACGTAGCGGGGGTCGAAGCGGATCGCGCCGTTGACCGTGGGGATGCCCATGCGGTTGCCGTAGTCGCGCACCCCGTTGACCACCCCGCGCATCAGGCGGCGCGGGTGGATGGTGCCGGGCGGCAGCTCCTCGGCCCTGGCGTTGATGTCGCCGAAGCAGAACACGTCGGTGTTGAAGATCGGCTTGGCGCCCAGGCCGGTGCCGAGGATGTCGCGGATCACCCCGCCCAGGCCGGTGTTGGCGCCGCCGTAGGGCTCGATCGCCGAGGGGCGGTTGTGGGTCTCGACCTTGAGGCACACCCCCAGCCTGTCGTCGAACGAGATCACCCCGCTGTTGTCCTTGAACACCGACAGGCACCACGGCCGGTCGAGCTCCTTGGTGGCGCGCGCGATGGTCTGCTTGAGCAGGTTGTCGTAGAGCTTCACCTGGCCGTCCGGCCCGCGGTATTCGACCAGGCCCTTGAGCGTCTTGTGCACGCAGTGCTCGGACCAGGTCTGGGCGATGGTCTCGAGCTCGATGTCGGTGGGCTCGCGGCCGAGGTCGCGGAAGTGGGCCTGGATGGTGTGCATCTCGTCCAGGGTCAGGCTCAGGCAGCCGTCCTGCGAGAGCTTGAGCAGGGCCTGGTCGCCGAGCTGGCGGATCGCCACCTCGGTGCGCTGGTGGCGGTCGACGCCAGCGGGCGAGCGCAGGCGCAGGGACTCGCGGGGGTCGACCACCGCCTCCTCGATCGCCTGGTTGGCGAGCGACTTCCACGCCAGCACCTGGCAGTCGGCGTCGCTGGCGCCGGCGACCTCGACCCGGGTGCCGATGCGCACCAGGTCGAGCTTCACCCCCAGGTCGGCGGCACCCTTGATGATCGAGGCCTCGACCGGGTCCATCACCCCGGTCTTGCGCTGCACCTCGATCACCCGCCGGCCGGCCGCCGCCGGGGCCTGCCAGGCGACCTGCTCGATCACCGGATCGCTGAGCAGGCGGGTCGCCACCCGCTCCAGCCCGGCGCGGTCGAAGTCGCCGGACAGCAGGTAGTAGCGGCTGCGGCGCAGGTCGGCGAGATGGCCCAGGCCGAGCAGCTCGGCCTCGTGCGCCAGATGGGGGTCGGCGGCGGAGACCAGAGGGAGGATGTCGATGCGCGCGGTGGCCATGGGGATGGTGGGGGTAGCAGGTAAGGGAGGGAGGGGCGGGCGGGGGCGGCATGGTCGCCCCCCGCCGGGGTGGGCAAGCGGCCAGCCGGCCGGGGCTGGAAGCCCCCGTCGGCGCGCATACACCGCTGCTCCACCTTCCACACCCTAGCGCGACAGCCCCCCATGCCCGATCCCTTCAAAGCCTACGACATCCGCGGCCTCTACCCCCAGGAGCTGAACGAGTCCCTGGCCTACCAGATCGGCAACGCCACCGCCCAGGTGCTGGGTCTCGCCGGCAAGCGCTTCACCGTCGGCCGCGACATGCGCGTCAGCGGGCCGATGCTCAAGGCGGCGGTGGTGAAGGGCCTGGTCGACGCCGGCGTGCACGTGGTCGACGTGGGCATGCTCTCGACCCCCGCGGTGACCTTCAGCATGCACCACCTCGCCACCGAGGGCGGCATCCAGGTCACCGCCAGCCACAACCCGGCGGCCTACGGCGGCATCAAGATCACCGGCCCCGGCTTCAAGCCGATCGGCGGCGGCACCGGCATGGAGGAGATCGAGGCCATCGCCCGCGCCTGCAAGGTGGTCAAGGTCGCCGGCGGCAGCGTCACCGAGGTGGTGACCCTCGACGCCTACGCCGTCTACCTGGCCAAGCTGTGGGCGCCCAAGCGCAAGCTCAAGATCGTGGTCGACGGCGGCAACGGCATCATCGGCACCCTCTTCCAGCACCTGCTGCCGCGCCTCGGCAACGTCGAGCTGATCGCGATGAACTTCGACCCCGACGGCCGCTTCCCGGTGCACGAGGCCAACCCGCTCAAGCTCGAGAACCTCAAGGACCTCCAGGCGCGGGTGAAGGCCGAGAAGGCCGACTTCGGCGCCGCCTTCGACGGCGACGGCGACCGCTGCGCGCTGGTCGACGAGCGCGGCGAGTTCATCAGCTGCGACCTCACCACCGCCCTGCTCGCCAAGTTCTTCCTGGGCAGGGAGCCCAAGGCCACCGTGGCCTACGACCTGCGCTCGTCCAAGGTGGTGGCGGAATACGTCGCCGGCCTGGGCGGCAAGGCGGTCGAGACCCGCGTCGGCCACAGCTTCATCAAGCAGACGCTCAAGGCCGAGCATGCGGTGTTCGCCGGCGAGCTGTCCGGCCACTACTACTTCCGCGACTTCTGGAACGCCGACAGCGGGCTCTACGCCTTCATCCTGCTCGCCAACATCGCCAGCGAGACGGCCAGGCTGTCCGAGCTGGTCAAGCCGCTGTGCAAGTACTTCCACACCGGCGAGATCAACTTCAAGGTCGCCGACGCCGCCGCGGTCTTCGCCAAGGCCAAGGCCCTGCCCGGCGGCCAGGTGGCCGAGCTCGACGGCGTGACCGTGCGCTTCAAGGACTGGTGGTTCAACCTGCGCGCCAGCAACACTGAGCCGGTGGTGCGCCTGAACCTGGAAGCCGACAGCGCCGCCCTGCGCGACGCCAAGCTGGCCGAGATCAAGAAGCTGATCACCGGCTGAGAGGGCGGCGGACGACCGCGGCCAGGCGCAGCCGCCCCGGCGTTCCCGCCTTGATGCACACCGGCCAGGGATGCGCGCGGCCATCCACCACCACGCGCTCGAGCGCGAGGGCGCCGGCGCGCATGTCGACCTCCAGCCAGCCGCGGCCGAGGGTGACCAGGCCGTGATCGGCCCCGACGATCACCGGCGCCCTGAAGGGTCGGCAGCGCAGCGCGGGAGCGATCCACAGGGTCTTCTCGACCGCCGAATAGCGCACCCCGGAGAAGGCGTGGAGCAGGCTCCAGCTCGCCAGGGCGCGCATGTACCAGTGCCCGCACTCGTATTCATCGAAGGGGTTGCGCCGCCGGCCGTCATAGCGCCGCCGGCAGGTGCGCAGGATGTCCAGGCCCTCGCGCACCAGGCCATGCATCACGCAATGGGCGGCGACCTGGTGCTCGACCCCGGTCCACACCTCGTCGGCATAGAAGAACGGCACCGCCGGCCGGTTTCCCTCCGGCCAGGTGCACAGCAGCAACCCGCCTTCGTGCCCGACGGCATAGCCCGCCCGATGGGGATTGACATGGTCGCGCAGGTCATGCCGCAGGTTGCAGCGATGGACCTGGGCGAGGTGGCTGCGGACCCGCCGGCGGTCGAGGGGTGAACCGAGCCCGACCGCATCCGCCAGCCAGGCGCCCAGCACGCCGTCCGACAGGCAGCCTTCGCCATACTGGTAGCGGGGCCCCTCGGCGTCGACCAGCACCAGGGCCTCGGGAGAATAGCGGTCCTGGTTGAGGCCCGGCCCCTGGGCCAGCGGGTCCCCGGCGCGGGCGGTGGCGCGCACCACGCGCTGGACGTAGCGGCCGCGCTGGTGCAGGTGGCGATCGCACTGCTCGACCGCCAGCGCCATCAGGTCCCGCCACCGGGCGGCGTCCTCGCCCAGGTGGTCGGCCATTGCCACCCCCGCCTTGAGCGCCGCGGCGTAGACGCTGCCGCACATGCCGTCGGGACCCCACAATTCGATGTCGTAGGTGTTGTGGTGCGGCTCGACCAGGGCGCCGACCCCATCGGGATCCCAGGTGGCGATGCAATAGTCCAGGCTGGCCCGGACACGCGGCCACAGGCGCCTGAGCCAGGCGTCGTCGCCCGACATCTGCCAGTCGCGCCAGAGCTTGACCAGCCCTCCGAGTTGGCCGTCGGCGGCGGCATGGAAGCCATGGTCGGCGGGGCGGATCGGCAGCGGGGTGCGGAAGGCCTGGTGTCCGCGCTCATCCTGGTTGCCACCGAATTCGTCCTCGCGCAGACCTCGCTCGAGGGCGGGGAAGAGATGGGCCACCGCCTGGGCGTAGTTCAGGACATGGGTGCAGGAGCCGTGGCAGGAACCCTCGGTCTGGGCGCTGCCCTCCCAGGTCCACAGCCGACCGTCATGCTGGCGCAGCACGGTGGGCGAGCGCAGGATCGGCAGGTTGGCGGTCACCGCGGCCAGGACCACGGCCGGGATGTCGCCGCCGTGGAGGGTGTCCGAGAAGGACTGCGTGCGCATCTCGAGAGCGGGCAACCCCTCCTCGACCGCCTGGGAGAGATGGTCGATGGTGGGGTGGAGCGAGGCATAGCGAGGCCGGTAGGTTCCGACTGACTCTCCGCCGGGGCCGCAGCGCAGCCCGCTGACCGGTTCATGCCATAGGATGCGCACCCGCACCTGCACGCAGCCGCGCGGCGGCAGCACCAATGGCAGCCACAGGCTGGCCCCGCGGCCAGGCCGCCCATCCGCATGGGGAGGCCGCTCGCCTCCCGCACCCGCCTGCAGCACGCGCCAGAGCATCTCGACGCTGTCGAAGCCATGACCGCCCCTGAACCAGGCGCAATCCGCCATCGCCCCCTCGACCTCGACCGCGAGCGCCGCCCCGGGACCACCCAGGGCCGGGTCGGCCGGGTAGTCGATGACGAAGCCACGCGGGCTCCGGCGGATGCTCTCGCCGGCGTCATCAGCATCGCGCGCGCGCAGGAGGTCGCGGAAGCAATGGAAGGAGAACACGGCGTCGAGCCGCCGCCGGCCTGGATTGACCAGCCGGTAGTCGAGCACCGCCAGCGGCAACCCCGAGGCGTCGGCATCGCCAGGCACGAAGGGGCTCCAGGCGCGCAGCTGGACCCGCACCGGCCAGCCGGGCTCGTCCATGGCCACCTCGGCGAAGGGAAACCGGTGCACGAACTCCGCCCGCCGCAGCCGGGGCAACCCCTGGTGGTAGCCGGGCCAGCCCACCCCCGATCCGGGGCGTCCGACGGTGTACACCCTCCAGGCGGGCACCTGGCCTTCGATGACCCGGGCCAACTGCGGGCTGCCGGGGAAAGCGAGGGCGGCGAAGGCGTGGCCGAAGCCCTTGATCTCGGGACGGTGGCGGTTGGCGATGTGGTCGATGGCGCCGCTCCCGCTGAGCGCGAGCAGGGGCGCCCCCACCCCGCCCAGCGGCCAGCAGATGCGCTCGCCGGCGGGTCCCCGGTAGGTGAACGGCCTGGCGCTGGTCATGGGGTTCCTCCGGCCCGGATGCTAGCCGGGGGCAGACTGCCGATGGGGGCTTTCATGAACCTGCGGGGGTCGCAGATTGGCGACGTGCATCCCCGCTGGCCCTCCTCGTCCATCCTGCCTCCCCATCTGCGCCCCACCCTCGGCCCTGCGCGGCTGCGCGCCTGCTGGGAGGGGCATGACCTGGTGTGGGCGCTCGGGGTGCGCGAGCCGATGCCGGCCGGGCCGGTACGCCGCCACGGGGGCGAGGAGCTCTTCCTCGCCGCCTTCCACCAGCCGACGCCAGTCCGGCTGGCCAGCGGCATGGCGATGGCGCCCGCCAACGCGCTGATCGCCTGGGAACCCGGGACGATGCAGGAATACGGCTGCGCCGACCGGGTGTGGCTGCATTCATGGCTGCACCTGCGCAATCCTGCCGGCGGCCTGCTGGCGCGCCTGGCCGGCCTGCCCATGGCCGCCCCCGTGCCCCTGGAGGATCCAGGGGCGTGGGAGGGATCCCTGATCGAGCTCCACGCCGAACTGTCCAGGACGCCGAGCGACGCCCTGGTGGTGCACGCCCTATGCAGCATCCTGCTGCGCCGCATCGCCCGCTCCGCGCAACCGGCGGGGGACGGCATCGACGAGGTCGATCGCCTCATCCGCACCGATCCGTGCGCCACTCTGCGCCTGACCGATCTCGCCGCCATCGCCGGCTGCACGCCGCAGCACCTGTGCCGATCCTTCCAGCAGCGGCACGGCCGCTCGCCCATCGCCCTGGCCTGCGATCTGCGCCTGGCCAAGGCCGCCCTGCTGCTGCGCGGCGGTGCCTCTCCCGGCCAGGCGGCGGCGGCCTGCGGCTGGTCCGACCGACGGCAGTTCACCCGTCTGTTCCGTCGGCGCTTCGGATCCGCTCCTACCGCCTGGCAGGCCGCCGGCCCCTCATCGGGCTGAGCTACCAGCGCCCCTCGTGCACCGCCCCGTCGGCGGTGCAAAGGCCGCGCCAGGCGGTGCCGCGCCAGGCCTCGGGCAGGGCGCCGGCCACGCGCACCGCGCCGAAGCTGTCGTCGATGCAGGCGTCCTGCACCGCCTGCTGATAGAGGCCGTGGCTGGTGGTGAAGTACCACATGACCTGGTCGGCGGTCAACTCGTTGAACGACTGGCCGGCGGGATCGCACAGGTGGGCCAGCTCGGCCGGCGTCAGCATCGCCGCCAGGTCGTCGCCGCGACCGAGGCGGCTGGCCGCCAGCCACCAGGCGGGGGTGGTCCAGCCCCAGCAGAAGCGCGGGCGCTCGGCGCCGCGGTCGCAGATGAGGTCGGCGCGCCCGTAGGCCGCCACCGCGTCGGCGTCGGGCGCCCCCGGCAGGGGCGAGAACACCAGCGGATGGATCTGCACCGGGTGCTTCTGGCGCCCGAAGGCGTTGCCGTCGACCCCCGCCGCGCTGGTGGCGAGCAGGCCGTTGCCGGCGCGCAGGCGCGGGAAGGCCAGGCCGTCGGCGAGGATGGTGCGCCAGCGCCGCTGCTCGTCGCCGGCGCGGCCGACCGCCGCCGCGCAGGCGAGGGCGGTGGCCAGGCAGGCGCGCGTGTCGTATAGCGCGCACAGGTAGTCGGGGCTGTCGCGGCCGCCGTATTCGTCCTGCCCGCTCGAGGGCAGCACGTGGATGCCCCAGCGCCCGTCGCCGCCGCGCACCAGCACCGAGGCGAAGAAGCGCGCCGAGGCCTCGACCACCGGCCACGCCACCGCCTCGGTCCAGGCCGGTTCGCGGCGGTGGCGGGCGCAGTCCCAGGCCATGCGCGCGGGATAGAAGGCGTTGTGGATCTGGAAGTGGTAGGGGTTGGGCGCGCCGCGCAGCAGGGCCTCGGCATGGGGCGCGACCGGGAACTGCCAGGCCCACATCGCCCCGCCCGCCGGCGCACCGTCGCCGGCGCGGCGGAACAGCCGGGCGGTGACCTCCTGCTGCCAGGGCAGGTGGGCGCGGAAGTGCTCGACCCAGCCCGCCACCAGGTCGTGGTGCCCGCTGCGCAGCAGGGCGGGATGGATGCACGAGAGATCCTGGGGGAAGGCGTAGGGCCAGGCGATGCCGGTCAGCCCGCACGGCGGCGCGCCCGCGGACGGCTCGGGGGCGTTGCCGCAGAACTGCCAGAACAGCGAGCGCGCCCACAGCGCCTGCAGCGCCGGCACCGGCAGCGACAGGCGCGCCGCGCCCCAGCGCCGCGCCCAGGCCTGATCGGCGCCCGCCGTCCAGCCGGCGGGATCGCCGATGGCGGCCACCGCCGCCTGCGCCACCGCGCCGGCGCGCGCCAGCGCCCCGCAGGCCAGCACCAGATGGTGGCGGCCGGGGGCCAGCGCCAGGAGCACCCCCCGCCCCTCCGCTGCCAGGCCGGGGCCGGGGCCCTGGTGGCGCACCACCACCGCGCTCGCCGCCTCGGCGCAGCGCACAACCAGGCGCGCGCCGGCAGGCAGGCAGTCCTCCACCGTGGCGGCGGCACGCGGCGGGTCGCTGCCCGGGTCGGCCACCAGCAGCAGGTCGGGCAGGGCGCCGTCGACCTCGATGGTCAGCAGCAGCAGGTCGCGGTCCTGGGGATGGAAGCGCGCCTCGGCCCGCCACGACCAGCCCGGCGCGCTGGCGGCGGTGCGCAGCAGGCCCTGCTCCAGCACCAGCCGCTGGTGCCAGGCCTGCGGCGTCCCGGGGGCGGTGCGCCAACCCAGGCGCACCACGGGCAGCCAGTGGTCGATGCCCCAGGCGCTGCGCCGGACATGGTCCTTGTGCATCAGCGCGGTGGGGCCGCGCGCCGCCGCCGGGGCCAACCCCGGGCCGCCCATCAGCCCCCAGGCGTCGAAGCAGGCGGCGCAGCGCCCGCTGCCCAGGTAGAGGGCCGGACGGGACGGGTCCCAGGTGGCGTGGTCGATGTCGCCGGCGGCGAGGAGCGGGTCCATGGCGGCATGCTACCGGATTCAACCGGCCTGGCTGACAACACCTGCGCAACATGGCGCAGCCGATGAATGCCGAGTTGTGTGTATGCATATACTTGATATGCTTATGCATATGCGCACCACCATCGATCTGCCAGACGCCCTGTTGGATCAGGCGCGCACGGTAGCCAACGCATCCGGCGGAACCGTGCGGGAACTGGTGATCGAGGGCCTGGGCGAGGTCCTGGCCCGGCGCTCGGCGCGCGCCGCCCCGGCCTTCCGCCTGCCCGACTGCGCGGTGGCCGGCCAGGGCCTGCAGCCGGGGATCGCCGACCTGCGCTGGGACACCCTGCGCGACCTGGTGCATGACGAGGGCGGGCGCTGGGGCAGCCGCGCATGATCGCGGTCGACACCAACCTGCTGGTCTACGCCCACCGCCGCGATTCCGCCTTCCACGGCCCCGCCGCCGCCTGCCTGCGCAGCCTGGCGGAAGGCCTGGCGGGCTGGGCCATCCCGTGGCCCTGCGTCTACGAATTCTGGAACGTCGCCACCCATCCCCGCATCTTCGCCCCGCCCTCGACCCCGGAGCAGGCCCTGGCCCAGCTCGAGGCCTGGATGTCGGCGCCCGGCTGCCATCTGCTCGGCGACCTGCCCGGCCAGCGCCCGGCCCTGCGCCAGCTGGTGGACGCGGCGGTGCGCGGCCCGCTGGTGCATGACGCCCGCATCGCCCTGGTCTGCCAGGCGCACGGGGTCGAGACGCTGTGGTCGGTGGACCGCGACTTCTCGCGCTTCCCCTGGCTGACGGTGCGCAATCCGCTGGCAGGGCGCTGAAAAGCGCTCTGCTGGGGGTGAGGGGGGCGCTTGGCGCCCCCTGGGTAAAGAGCGTCCTTGCGATTCTTCGGGGACAATGGCGACCGCAGGTCGCCCCCGAAGGATCGCAAGGCCAGCAGGCTGCGTATTTCCGCAGCCTGCTGGCCTGACGGGTCCGCGGTTGCGGGAGGACGCTTCCGGCGACCATCCCCGCCCATGACCGACGCCCCCGCCCCCGCCTGGACCGCCATCGAGCGCGGCTACGAGGACATCCTCTACCACCACCAGGCGCGCGAGCACGGCAGCGTGGCCAGGCTCACCATCAACCGGCCCAAGGTGCACAACGCCTTCACCCCCAGGACGGTGCAGGAGCTGCGCGACGCCCTCGCGCACGCCCGCGACGACCAGGCGGTGGGGGTGGTGGTGCTCACCGGCGCCGGCGGCAAGGCGTTCTGCTCGGGCGGCGACCAGCGCGTGCGCGGCCACGGCGGCTACGTCGGCGGCAAGGGCGGCGACAGCGTGCCGCGCCTCAACGTGCTCGACCTCCAGCGCGAGATCCGCACCTGCCCCAAGCCGGTGGTGGCGATGGTGGCGGGCTGGGCGATCGGCGGCGGCCAGGTGCTGCACCTGGTGTGCGACCTGACGGTGGCGGCCGACAACGCCCGCTTCGGCCAGACCGGGCCGAAGGTGGGCAGCTTCGACGGCGGCTATGGCGCCAGCTACCTGGCGCGCTGCATCGGCCAGAAGCGCGCGCGCGAGTTCTGGTTCACCTGCCGCCAGTACGACGCCGCCCAGGCGCTGGCGATGGGCCTGGTCAACACCGTGGTGCCGCTCGCCGAGCTGGAACCGGCCACCCTGGCGCTGTGCGACGAGATGCTGCAGAACTCGCCGCTGGCGCTGCGCTGCCTGAAGTCCGCCTTCAATGCCGACTGCGACGGCCAGGCCGGGCTGCAGGAGCTGGCCGGCAACGCCACCCTGCTGTTCTACATGACCGAGGAGGGCAAGGAGGGCCACCGCGCCTACCTCGAGAAGCGCAAGCCGCAGTTCGCCAAGTTCCCCCGCCTGCCCTAGACCTCCACCAAGACCCCCCAGGATCCCGACCCATGGACCACTCCCGCTTCGCCATCGGCTCCGAACTGACGGTCGAGACCGGCCCCGGCGGCCTGGTGCGCTTCGCCATCGCCAACCAGCACGCCGAGGCGCTGGTCTACCTGCACGGCGCCCAGGTCATGCACTTCCAGCCGCGCGGGCAGAAGCCGCTGCTGTGGGCCAGCCCGAACACCGTCTACGCCGACGGCAGGAACCTGCGCGGCGGCGCCCCGGTGTGCTGGCCGTGGTTCGGCCCCCACCCCTTCGAGCCCAAGCTGCCGGCGCACGGCATCGTGCGCACCCGCGCCTGGGAGCCGGTGGAGACCGCCCGCCTGCACGACGGCGCCACCCGGGTGGTGCTGCAGCACGTCAACGACCCCGCCGGGGCGTGGCCGTTCCGCTGCACCGCCCGGCTCGAGGTCACCGTCGGCCGCGAGCTGACCATCGACCTGGTCACCGCCAACACCGGCGACGAGCCCTTCACCTACCAGGACGCCCTGCACACCTACCTGGCGGTGGGCGACGTGCGCCGCTGCACCGTGCACGGGGTCGAAGGCTGCACCTACATCGACAAGACCGACCAGCACCGCCGCAAGCAGCAGCAGGGCCCGCTGGCGATCACCCGCGAGACGGTGGCGATCTTCACCGGCCACCGCGGTGCGGTCGAGGTCGAGGACGCCGCCTGGGGCCGCCGCCTGCGCATCGCCAAGCAGGGCAGCGACGAGACGGTGGTGTGGAACCCCTGGGAGGTCGCCGCCAGCACCATGTCCGACCTCGGCGCGCGCTGGCCCGAGATGCTGTGCATCGAGGCCGCCACCTGCGGCGACCGCCGCATCTCGGTGATGCCCGGCAACGAGCACCGCACCCGCCAGGTGGTGGGCCTCGCCGGCTGACCGGATGGCCTCCCTCGCCACCTGGATCCAGGCCACCCGTCCCAAGACCCTCGCCGCCGGCATCGTGCCGGTGGCGGTGGGCACCGCCCTGGCCGGCACCGCGGTCGCCATCGACTGGGCCGCCGCCGCCGCCTGCCTGGCGGGGGCGCTGCTGATCCAGATCGGCTGCAACTTCGCCAACGACGCCTTCGACGGCCTGAAGGGCACCGACGGCCCCGGCCGGGTGGGGCCGCAGCGCGCGGTCGCCGCCGGGCTGATCACCCCGCGCGCGATGCTCGCCGCCACCGCGCTGGTGCTCGGCCTCGCCTTCCTGCTCGGGCTGTGGCTGTCCTGGCTGGGCGGCTGGCCGGTGCTGGTGCTGGGCGTGGTCAGCATCGCCTGCGCCATCCTCTACACCGCCGGGCCGTGGCCGCTCGCCTACGTCGGCCTGGGCGACCTCTTCGTGCTGCTGTTCTTCGGCCTGTTCGCAGTGCTGGGCAGCGCCTGGGTCCAGGTGCACCCGCGCGGGCTGGGCCTGGCGGGCTGGTGGTGGCCGGTGGCGGTGGCGGTCGGGCTGCAGGCCACCGCCATCATCGCGGTCAACAACCTGCGCGACATCGCCACCGACGGCCCTGCCGGCAAGCGCACCCTGGCGGTGCGCCTGGGCGACCGCGCCACCCGCCACTATTACACCCTGCTGCACCTGGGCGCCGCCGCCTGCCTGCTGACGCCCTGGCTGGCGGACCGGGCGGTGCCGCCGTGGCTGGCGCTGCCGGCCGGCATCGCCCTGGTGGGCGGCATGCTGCTGTCCGGCCTGGTGGCCAAGGCCCAGGGACCGGCGCTGAACGTGTGCCTCGCACGCACCGCCTCCCTCGAAGCCGCCACCGGTGCGGCGCTGGTCGGGGCCTGTAGGGTCTGAACCGTGCCCTGCGACCTCTTCCGCTGCGAACTGCCCCTGGTCCGTCCGCTCGCCACCGCGCGCGGCACCATCAGCGCGCGCACCCTGTGGGTGGTGGCGCTGTCGGACGGCGCCGGCCACACCGGCCTGGGCGAGGCCGCCCCCCTGCCCGGCTTCGGCGGCGAGGACCCCGCCGCCTGCGACCGGGTGCTGAACCAGGCCATCCTCAAGCTCACCCCCGAGCTGGTCGGGCGCTGGCTCGAGCGTGGGCGCGCCGACGCCCCCCTGGGCATGCAGCTGGAGCAGCTGCTGGCCAGCTTCCCCTGCGCCCGCCACGCCATCGAGGGCGCCCTGGTCGACCTGCTGGCGCAGTCGCGCGACCTGCCGGTGGCGGGCGCGCTCAACGACTCGGCGGCGGTGCGGGTGCCGGTCAACGCCCTCGCCAGCGACGACGCCGGCGCCGCCGAGGCGGTCGCCGCCGGCTACGGCACCATCAAGCTCAAGGCCCCGGCCGACCCCCTGGCGGCGGCCGACCTGGCGCTGGCGGCGCGCAAGGCGGTGGGCGGGGTGGCCAAGCTGCGGGTGGACGCCAATGGCGCCTGGAACCCGGAGCAGGCCCTGGCCTTCGCCCAGGCGGCGCGCGAGGCGCACCTGGAATACCTCGAGCAGCCGCTGCCCGCCGCCGACCTCGAGGCGATGGCGCAGCTGCGCCGGCAGACCGGCATGGTGCTGGCGGTGGACGAATCGGTGCGCTCGGCCGCCGACGTGGGCCGGGTGGGCGCCACCCAGGCGGCGGCGGTGGTGGTGCTCAAGCCGATGTTCCTGGGCGGCTGGCGCGGCACCCTGCAGGCGGTGCAGCTGGCCAAGGGCTGCGGCCTGGATGTGGTGCTGTCGTCGACCATCGAGAGCGGCATCGGCCGCGCCTACGCCACCCACCTCGCCGCCGCCGCCAACCTGTGCGTGCGCGCCAACGGCCTCGCCACCGGCCACCTGCTCGCGGCCGACCTGGTGAGCGAGCCGCTGGTGCCGCGCCAGGGCCACCTGCTGGTGCGCGAACGCCCCGGCCTGGGGATCGGAACCCTGGCCGGATGAGCTGGTCGCTGACCCCCCGGCGCCACGGCGCGCTGTGGACGCTGCCCGGGACCGCCGGCGCCCTCGCCTGGCTGCGCGCCGCCGGCCTGCGCGCCGGCGACCGCCTGGGGCTGGGCCTGGCGCCAAGCCCGGCGGCGGCCGAACTGATCCAGGCCGCGGTGCTGGGCGGGATCGTGCTGGTGCCCTTCCACCAGCGCCTCGATCCCGCCGCCATCGCCGCCCAGGTCGCGGTCGCCGGGCTGGCGGGCGCCTGCGCCGACCCCGATCACCCGCTCGCCCGCGCCTGGCCCGCCTGCCTGGCGCCGCCGGCGACCTGGCCGGCGGACGCCGACCTGCCCACCGCCCTGCCCACCGGCGAACGCGCGGCGCTGGTGGTGTGGACCAGCGGCACCACCGGCAGCGCGCGCGCGGTGCGGCTGCCGGCGCGCGCGCTCGCCCACGCCCTCGCCGCCTCCTGCGCCCACCTCGGCCTGGGGGCGCGCGACGTGTGGCTGGGCTGCCTGCCGCTCGACCACATCGCCGGGCTGGGCACGGTGCTGCGCCAGCTGGTGGCGGGCTACCGCCTGGAGCTGCACCCGCGCTTCGACGCCGCCGCCATCGATGAGGCCTGGGAGCCGGCCGGCATCACCGGCGCCAGCCTGGTGCCGACCCAGCTCCACCGCCTGGTGGCGGCGCGCGCCGGCCGCCCCTGGCCGGCGGCCCTGCGCCTGCTGCTGACCGGCGGCGGCCCGCTCGATCCCGCCCTCGCCACCGCCTGCGCCGCCCTCGGCCGCACCCCCTGCCAGACCTGGGGCCTGAGCGAATGCTGCGCCATGGTCACCGCCCAGCGTCCCGGCCAGCGCGACCAGGGCGCCGGCACCCCCATCCCCGGCATGGCGGTGGCGGCCCTGGATGGCGACGGCCGGCCCCTGCCTGCCGGTGGCAGCGGCCAGCTGGCGGTGCGCGGACCGGCGCTGTTCAGCGGCTACGATCCGCCCCACCCCGGCGGGCCGGACGCGGACGGCTGGTACCGCACCGGCGACCGCGGAATGGTGGATGCCTCCGGCTGGGTGCAGGTGCTCGGCCGCTGCGACGAGGTGGTGGTGTGCGGCGGCGAGAAGATCGACCCCCTCCAGGTCGAGGCCCGGCTGGCAGCCCATCCCGCGGTGGCCGCGGCCCTGGTGGCGGGAGCGAACGACGCCGAATGGGGGCAGGTGCCGGTGGCGCTGCTGGTCGCGCAGGACGTCCCACCTTCCGAGGAGGATTTCGCACAGTGGCTGGCGGGCCACCTGCCGGGCCCCTGGCGCCCGCGCCGCTGGCGCTGGACGGTCGAGCTGCCGCTCACCGCGCTGGGCAAGCCGCGCCGGTCGGCGGTGGCGGCGGCGGTGGACGCCGGGCGCTGAGCCTCAGCCCGGGGGCAGCCAGGCCGCGACCTCGATCTCGAAGGTCAGGTCGGGGCGGCAGACGTCGGCGAGCACCACCGCCAGCGGCCAGCCGTGCGCGGCGCTGCGCCACACCGCGGCGGTGGCGGGATCGACGGCGTAGGCCACCCCCTGGACGATGTCAGCCGGGCCGGCGCCCAGCCCGGCCAGCACCGCGGTCACGCAGCGCACCGTCTCGGCCACCTGCTCGCTGCGCTGGTGCGGGAACAGGGTGCGCCCGGCGGCGTCGATGCTGGCGGTGCCCGACACCAGCACGGTGCGCCCGAGCGGGCCCTCGACCACCGCCGCCCGGCTGAAGGCCGAGCCGTAGGCGAAGGCGCTGTCCTGGCGCCCGGCGGCGGCGAGCAGGCGCGGGGTGCCGGCGAGCGGGGCGATGCCTTCCAGGGCGATGCGCCCGACGGGCGGGGCCAGGCCGATGCCGGTGCTGGCGGGCAGGTGCAGGGCGCGCTCGCCGGCGATCAGGCCCTCGTGGCGGAAGCAGGCGGTGCGCGCGCGGTTGAGGTCGCCGTACCAGTCGTTGACCCGGTCCAGCCACAGCCAGGTGCGGGCGCAGCGCTTCAGCTCCAGGCGCGCGGCCAGGGCAGCGTACACCGCCGCGGTCTGCTCGCCGGGGGCGCCGGCGGCGGGCGCGGTGAGGTTCGACACCGTGACCAGCCCGCCGGCCTGCCACGCCCGGGTGTGGGCGTCGACCACCAGCGGGGGCGGGCCGATGGCGGCGTGCACCTGCACCGCCAGCTCGCCGCCGCCGCGTCCGGGCGGGGCGCCCAGCCAGGTCGGCTCGACCGCGTCGGCGAGGTCGCCGTAGGCCTGCCGCCGCAGCGCCGCCTGGGCCGCGCCATCCTGCCGGTCGTGGAACACCCGCTCGTGCAGCAGGCGGGCGCCGCGCCGGCGCAGCTCGCCGGCGATGGCGGTGAAGGCGCCGTCGCCGGCCGCCAGCAGGTGCAGTTCGCCAAGGGCGCCGCTGCGGCGCTCGCGCACCATCATGGCTTGGCCTTGGCGGCGGCGGTGATGCGCACCGGCAGCGCCGGCAGCAGCAGGTGCTGGCGCGGGCGCGGCGGCGGCTTGGCGGCGGAGCCGCTGGCCGTGCCGGCGCTGGCGGCCGCTGCGGGCGCCGGCGGCGGGTCGAGCAGCAGGGTGGCCTCGATGATCAGGTTGACCTCCTGGGCCGGGACGGTGGCGTTCACCCGCACGGTGAGTTTGCCGCTGTCGGCCTGCTCGGCGATCTTGCCACCGCGCAGGGTGATGCCGGCAGGCGGGTCGCGCAGCGTGAACTGGATGGGGCCGTCGCGGCCGGGCTGGCGGCGGACGCCCACCGTGATGGCGGTCTCCTTGCCCGCCGGCAGCACCAGGCCCCCGGGCGGGATGGCGGCCGTCAGCTCGCTGACGGGATCGCCGGCGACCACCGCCACCAGCTCGGGCTGCGGCACCAGGTGGCGCCACAGGAAGGCCTGCATCTGGTCCTCGGCCGGGGCCACTGGCTGGTCGCCGCAGCGCAGCTGCGGCCGCAGCGCCCCGGCCGGGGTGCCGGGAGGGGCGAAGAGGGTGGCCTGCACCAGCCCGGCCCCGGCCGGGATCACCCCGCCGTCCAGGCGCAGGGGCGGCGGGCAGGTGACGGTGAGGGCGCGGGCATCGCCGTCGCGGCGCACCGCGTGCAGGGTGATCGCGGCGCAGCCGCCGGGGGCCAGCACCAGCGCCGCCGGGGTCGCCAGCACCTCGCTGCGCGGCTGCGGCGGGCCGATGCGCAGGCGGTAGGGGCCGCTGCGGTCCTGCACGCAGTGCAGGCGCAGGACGTAGCGGCCGTCCCTGGGCAGGGTGGCGAGCAGGCCGGGGTCGGCATGCCAGGTGCGCTCGCCATCGGCAGCGTCGACGCGGTCGTCGCTGGCAGCCACCACCGCCCCGTCGGGGCCGAGCAGGACCAGGCGGGCGTCGATGGCGGAGCCGAGGCGCTGCGCCCAGGCCTCGATGGCGATGGGGGTGCCGGCGGCGGCGGTGAAGGCGAAGCGGTCCTCCTGGCCGGGGGCGGCGATCACCCCGCCCACCACCACCGGCGGCGCCAGCTCGGTGGTGGCGCCGGCGCGCGCGTTCAGGTCCACCCCGGGGTCGGCCGGCCGCGCCGGCAGGTCGGCGCCGCCCAGCTGCAGGCGGTAGACGAAGTCGGCGCGCCCGCGCCAGATGGCGTCGCGCACCGTCAGGCGGTACTGGCCGTCGCGCGGGGCGGTCCATTCCAGGCGCGGATCGGGCTCGCCGCCGCTGTCGTCGACGGTCAGCAGCTCGCGCCCGGCGTCGTCGCTGAGGGTCAGCACCGCCTGGCACCAGCCCGGCACCGCATCGGCGATGTAGGGCACCAGGCGGCGGGCGTCGACGCGGGCGGTCAGGCGTTCGCCGGCGCGCAGGCGGAAGCGGAAGCCGTCGGCATCGCCGCCGGCCTGCAGCTGCCCGTCGACGCAGCAGGGCAGGGTCACCGCCTGGTGCTGGGCCGGGCGGTCGTTGGGCTCGGCCTCGCGCAGCGCCGGCAGGGGCGCGACCTGGAAGCGGCGCAGGTTGGTGATCCCGCGCGGGGTGAGCAGCACCAGGGTGCGCAGGCCGGGGGCGGCGTCGGGAGCGATGGCCAGTTCGAGCTTCACCTGCTCGTCGAGCACCGCGGCGCCCTTCTTCTTGCCCAGCTTCATCTCGGCCGGCGGGGTGCCGGCGTCGACGATGCGGGCGGTGACCCCGGGGGCGCCGCCCACCGCCACCACGCTCGTCCCGCCCAGGCCGTCGCCGGCGCACACCACCGCCACCGTGGAGCCGGGGGCGCCGCCGGCGGGGAAGACGTAGCCGAGGAAGGCCGGCCGCTCGGCGGCGGCGAGGGTTCCGCCCAGCAGGAGCACGAGGGCCAGCCTGCGGCGGGTCATGTCATGATCTCGCGCAGCAGGCCGGGGGTCTTCAGGGCGCCGGCGGGCGGGGCCCAGGGCAGCGCGGCGCCGTCGGCACCGGGCAGGGTGAGGGCGGGATCGATGCCCAGACGCTCGGCCATGCTGCCGATCACGTCCCAGGGCGCGATCGGGCGCTCGCTCACCGTGCTGCCGGTGGCGTCGGTGGCGCCCACCACCTTGCCGCCGGCGAAGCCGCCACCGGCGAGCAGGCCGCTGAAGGCCTTGCCGTAGTGGCCGCGCCCGCCGTTCCAGGGCGCCTCCCACTGGATCTGCGGGGTGCGGCCGAACTCGCCGGTGACCCACACGATGGTGCGGTCGAGCAGGCCGCGCTCGCCCAGGTCCTGGAGCAGCGCCGCCACCCCGGCGTCGAGATCGGGCAGGCGCTTGTTCATCGCCTGGGTGATCTGCTTGTGGTGGTCCCAGCCGGGCGAGTTGATGGTGACGTAGCGCACCCCGCGCTCGACCAGCCGGCGCGCCGCCAGGCAGGACTGGCCGAAGGTGGTGCGGCCGTAGCGCTCGCGCACCTCGGCGGCCTCCTCGTCGAGGGCGAAGGCGCGCCCGGCCGGGCCCAGGATCAGCTCGTCGGCGGCGCTGCGGTTGGCGGCCAGGGCCTGCACCAGCGGCTGCTGCGCCTGGGCGCCGCCGAAGCGGTCGATGCGCCCGAGCAGCTCGCGGCGCAGGCGCTGGCGGTCCTCGTCGACCCCGTCGGCGACCAGGCCGTCGACCAGGAAGGGGTCCTTGGCGGGGTCGCCGCCGGTGGCATAGGGCCGCGCCGGCGAACCGAGGAAGCCGGCCTCGTCGAAGCGCCCCTGGTTGCGCACCAGGGTGATGCCGGCCGGCAGCTTGCAGCCGGGGATGGCGCCGAGGGCGTGGGTCACCACCGCGCCGAAGCCGGGATAGGACGGCCCGCCGTCGGCCGGGCGGCCCGTCTGCACCAGGTAGGAGGCGGTCTCGTGGCCGTTGTTGCCGTGGGTGAGGCCGCGCAGCAGGGCGTAGTGGTCGCTGAGCGCGGCCAGGCGCGGCAGCAGCGGGCTGAGCTCGGCGCCGTTCCTCGCCGTGATCACCTTGCCGGCGCCGCCGTGGTAGTCGCGCCCGGCGCCCGGCTTGGGGTCGAAGGAGTCGAGGTGGGACAGCCCGCCCCACAGCCACACCTGGATCACCGAGAGGGCGTGGCGGGGGCGCGCCGGCTCGGCCCCCTCAGCCGCCAGCAGGCGCGCCAGCGGGCCGCCGGCCAGCAGCAGGGCGCCGGTGGCGAGGCCGTGGCCGAGCAGGGCGCGGCGGGTGAGCGCGTCAGTGGGCACAGCGGAACTCCACGGTGTTGAGCAGGGCCCAGGCGAGGTCGGCGAAGCCGCCGGCGCCGGGGTGCTCGGCGAGGTGGGCGGCGGCGGCGGCGCGTTCGCCGTCGCCGGGCAGGCGCGAGAGGCAGCGCAGCCACAGCTCGTCGATGGCCTTGTCGCCGAGCTTGAGCAGGGCGTCGGCCCAGCGCCCCTGCAGCTTGCCCTGGATGTGGTTGGCGTTGAGCAGGTGCTGGGCCTGGAGGTCGCTGGGCGGCACCGTGCGCTCGTCGTCCAGGCCGCTGGCGCGCGCCGGGCGCCCGAACAGTTCCAGGAACGGCAGGCTGATGCTGCCGTCGGCCAGGGCCACCGCGCGCTGGTCCCACGGCAGCACGGTGAACGGCTCGGGGATCTGGCTGACGTAGCGCTCGCCGCTGCCGGTGGCGGCGTTGATGGCGTCGAGCAGGGCCTCGGCGTCGAGCAGGTGCAGGCGGTAGGTGGTGGCGGCGAGGGGATCGCCGGCGCCGTCGTCGCTGGCCGCGGCCTGGTAGGCGCGCGAACGCAGGATCACCCGCCACAGCCGGCGCGGATCGAGGCCGTGGGCGCGCAGGTCGTCGGCCAGCACCGCCAGCAGGGCGGGCTCGGCCGGGGCGGCCCAGGCGTCGAGCGGGGCGGCCAGCGGGCGGCCCACCAGCCAGCGCCAGGCGCGGTTGGCCAGGGCCTGGGCGCAGCGCGGGTCGGCGATCAGGGCGGCGGCGCAGGCGCGGCGCGGATCCTCGCCGGGGGCCACCGCCAGGGCGGCGCCGTCAGGCC
>JAKLKR010000309.1 GCA_023150565.1 Planctomycetota bacterium | reverse complement strand
GGCTGCTGGCGGTGGCGGCGGCGAGGTCGAGCCAGTATTCGCCGCGCTCGCCGCCCACCCCGGGGCCGGCCACCAGCGCCGGCCAGCGCCCGCCGGCGCCGGCCTGGCGGCCGAGGTCGGCCAGGGCCGCCAGCAGCTGCTCGCGCCCGGCGCGGTCATCGCCCAGGGCGCCGCAGGCATGCTCGCACCAGCCGGGCCCGAGGTCGCCGTGGAACAGCTGCGGCACCGTCGCCACCCCGTGGTGGCCGGCCAGCACCACCACGCACATCCCCTGGGCGCTGGTGAAGAGGCTGCGGGCATTGGCCTTGGGATCGGGGGCGCCCTGGGCGCGCAGCTGCTCCTCGACCCCTTGCAGCGGCCCCTCGCCGGACTCCAGGTAGGTGCGGATGGCAGCCGCCAGGGCGGGGGTGAACGGCGCCAGGAACACCGAATGGAAGCCGGGGGTGTCGCCCAGCAGGGCCATGGGATCGAATCCGCCGTGGGTGGCGAGGCGCTGGATCTCGGCGGCGAAGGCGTCCATGGGTGGCAAGTAAGGGCTTCGCTGTGGCTCCGCAAGCGGCGCGGTGGGTGGTTGATGGCAGGGTGGATATGCACTGGCTGGTGGAAAAGGCCGGATCACCGGCAACTATCGCACCCGGCGGCGGCGCCCCTCCACCATCCTCCGCCCCCTCCCGACCCCTCCATGATCTGGTCCATCTGCCGACGCGACCTCATCGCCTCCTTCACCGCGCCGATGGCGTGGCTGGTGCTGGCTTGCTGGTCGCTGCTGGTGAACGGGGTGTTCCTGTGGACCCTGTACAACGTGCATGGCACCCCCGGGGCGCAGGTCCCGCTCTACACCACCCCGCTCAACTGGGGGGTGTTCTTCCTCGTGCTGCTGGCGCCGGCGGTGACCATGGGCTCGTTCACCCAGGAGCGCGCCCAGGGCACCATGCAACTGCTGCTGACGGTGCCGGTGCGGGAATACCAGCTGGTGCTGGGCAAGTTCCTCGCCGCCTTCGGGGTGCTGCTCAGCCTGGTGGTGGCGACCCTGGTGCAGCCGCTGGTGCTGCTGTTCATCAGCGAGGTGGCCCTGCCCCACCTGCTCGCCGGCTACTGCGGGCTGGTGCTGGCCTGCGCGCTGTTCGCCGCCCTCGGCATCTGGATCAGCCTGCTGGTCGACACCGTCATCGCCGCCTATGTGATCACCTTCGCCGCCATCGCCGTGCTGGTGCTGCTGGGTGCGCTCGGCGACCAGGGCTGGTACGGGGCGGTGGGCAAGGCCATGGGCCTGGCGCAGCGCGCCGGGCCGTTCTTCCGCGGCGAGCTGCGCCTGGGCAACGTGGCCTGGTTCCTCGGGCTGGCGGCCGGGGCGCTGGTGATGGCCCATTCCGCCCTGAGCGCGAGGCGCATCCATGGCTGACGCGGGCAAGGGATCCTGGTTCAGCCGGCTGGGCTCGCTCGGCGGCCGCACCCTGGCGGTGCTGGCGGTGATCGCGGTGCTGGTGGCGGCGGCCGACCGCAGCGGGCTGGTGCTCGACCTCAGCGCCGACCGCCGCTTCACCCTCAGCGAGCGCCTGGTGCGCATCCTCGCCGGCCAGGACCAGGCGGTCGAACTGGTGAGCATCTGGAGCGCCGACGAGGAGGGCGCCTTCGAGCCGGTGCGCACCGCCCTCGAGCGCATGGCCACCGTCAGCCCGCGGGTGACCCACCGCCACCTCGACCCCGAGCTGCAGAAGCCGCTGCTGGCGGCCTTCGCCGAGCGCCACCGCGAGGCCCAGCCGCGCTCGCTCTACGTGGTGCGCGGCGAGCGGGTGTTCAAGATCGCGCTGGGCGAGCGCTCGCGCCTCTACCTGCAGCGCGACGTCGGCGGCGCCCTGCTCACCCTGGCCGAACCCACCCCCCCGGCGGCCTGGCTGCTGCAGGGCCACGGCGAACTGCGCCCCGGCGGTGGCGGCGAGGACGGCGGCGACCAGCTCACCCACCTGCTGTCCCTGGCCGGCTTCCAGGTCGAGGCGGTCACCCCGGCGCGCAGCGCCGATCCCCGCGCCGACGGGGTGCTGGTGGTGGCCGGCCCCACCGCGCCGCTGGGTGCGCGCGACCTGCGCCTGCTCGGCGACCACCTGCGCGACGGCGGCAGCGCGCTGGTGGCGGTCGACGACCGCTGCCCGGCCGACCTCGGCGCCTGGCTGCGCCTGCGTGGCCTCGCCCCCGGCCCGGCCCGGCCGCAGGACCCGGGCGCCTTCTTCGCCCCCGATGCCGCCTGCCAGCCGCCGATGGTGCTGGTGAGCATGCGCCGGCACCTGGCCGGGCAGGAGGTCGGCTTCCCGCACCACAACCTGCTGATCGAGGCCGCCAACCCCCAGCACCAGGCAACCCGCGCCCTCGCCCAGGCCGGGGTGCCGCTGCTGCTGCCGTGGTCGGTCACCGTCGACCCGCTGCCGCCCGAGGCCTTCGGCGACCATGCGGGCGAGGCCGCCCGCGCCTTCGTCGCCGCCGGCACCCAGCCCTTCGCCGCCGAGGCGCTGCTCACCACCGCCCCGGGCGACACCTGGGCGAAACCACGCGCCGCCCCCCTTGCCGCCCCCGACGACCTGGCGCGCGCCCCGGCGCGCGCCGTCGCCGCCGCGGCGGAATACCAGCCCGCCGCCGACAGCGTGCGCGCCGGCGCCGGCGCCCGCCTGGTGGTGGTGGGCAGCCGCCAGGCGTTCTCGGACGCGGTGCTGGCCCAGACCCATTTCGCCAACGCCGAACTGGTGCGCGGCGCGGTGGCCTGGCTGGCCCGGCGCGGGGTGGCGAGCGACATCCCCACCGCCGAGGTGGCGTCCTTCCAGGTGCGCTGCGGCGATGGCGGGCTGTCGCTGGTGCTGGTGCTGCTGCTGGCGGTGATGCCCTGCCTGTGCATCGGCTCGGCGATGCTGACCTGGTGGGACCGGCGTTGAATCCCTACCGCATGCTCGCCGAGGGCCGCTGGGGGCCGGAGGCGGTGCGCATCGAGCGCCGGGGCCGCCACCAGCTGCCCGCTGAACTGCAGCCGGACATCGAGCGCGCCTGGCAGGCCGCCTGCGCCCGCCCCGGCGTGCACCTGTTCGACGGCGCCATGCTGCGCCTGGACGCATGGCGGGTCGCCGACGGGGTGCTCCACCTCGCCCTGGGCGAGACCGGCTACAAGGATTTCCTCGGCTCCAACGCCGCCCACCCGGAATGGTTCGACCGCCATGGCGCCAACGCCCTCGCCACTCCGCTGGGCACCAGCGCGGCGCTGCTGACCCGCGACCGCCGGCTGGTGTTCGGGGTGCGTTCGCCGGCGGTGGCGCTCTATCCCGGGCACGCCCATCCCTTCGGCGGGACCATGGACCCGGTGCCCCGGCCGGACGTGTTCCACGAGGTGCTGCGCGAACTGGAGGAGGAGGTCGCCCTCGCCCCCGCCGATCTCGCCGCCACCGAGGCGGTGGCGCTGATCGAGGACTGCGCCCTGCACCAGGTCGAGCTGGTGTTCCTGGTGCGCTGCCGGCTCGACCAGGCCGCCCTCGCCGCCCGCCTGGACCGGGCCGAGCACACCGCGCTGTGGAGCGTCGCGGCGGATGGCGAAGGCCTCGACCGCACCCTCGACGATCCCCAGGCGATGACCGCGGTCACCCGCGCCACCCTGGTGGCGGCCGGGCGCGTCCTGGCGGGCGACGCCTGGGCCGAACGCCGCCTGGCCGCCGACCTGGCGCGGGGGGTGCGGCGGTGATCCTGCTGGTCAACGACGACGGCATCGACGCTCCCGGCTACCGGGCTCTCTACCACGCCCTGCGCCGCGTCACCGGCTGCGCGGTGCTGGCGGTGGCGCCCACCGTGCAGCGTTCGGGCGCCAGCCACGCCATCACCATCGACCGGCCGCTCGCCGCCGAATTCCGCCACCAGGACGGTTTCGCCGGCTTCGCGGTCGACGGCACCCCCGCCGACTGCACCAAGCTCGCCCTCGACGCCATCTGCCCGCGCCCGCCCCGGCTGGTGGTGAGCGGGATCAACGACGGCCCCAACGCCGGCCGCAGCATCCTCTACAGCGGCACGGTGGGGGCGGCGATGGAGGCGGCGGTGGCCGGCCTGCCGGCGCTGGCGGTCAGCCGCATGCTCGGCTGGGCCTCGCCCGCCGATGGGGCGGCCTATGCCGCCGACTTCGCCCGCCGCATGCTCGAACTGGGAGGATTCGCCGGGCGGGTGGTGAACCTCAACCTGCCGGCCGAGCCGGCGGCGCGCTGGAAGCCGCTGCGCATCGCCGCCCACGCCCTGGGCGGGTTCCGCGAGCACTACCGTCCGCTGCCCGGACGCGACGGCGCGCCGGCCTGGCGGCTGGCGGGCGACTGGCAGGGTGGCGAGAGCGGCAGCGACACCGCCTGGCTGAGCGCCGGCCACCCGGTGGCGACCCTGCTGCAGCCGCTGCTCAACGCCGACCAGGCCGCTCTCGCAGGGCTGGCGGTATGAGCGATGGCGGCGGAACGGGCGCACCGGCGATCACCGTGACCGGCCTGGCCAAGGCCTTCGGCGCCAACCCGGTGCTCGACGGGCTGGACTTCAGCGTCGGCACCGGCGAGACGGTGTGCGTGCTGGGGCGATCGGGCACCGGCAAGAGCGTGCTGCTCAAGACCATCATCGCCCTGCTCGACCCCGATGCCGGCCGGGTCGAGGTGCTGGGACGCGATCTGCACGCTCTCGACGAGCGCGGCCGCCTGCTGGCGCGGCGCGAACTCGGCTACGTGTTCCAGGGCGCGGCCCTGTTCGACTCCCTGACCGTCTACGAGAACGTCGGCTTCCCCCTGCTGCAGCGCCGGGTCGACGACCGCCAGGTGCGCGCCCGGGTCGAGGAGGTGCTGGCCGAGGTCAACCTCGCCGACGCCATCGACCGCTTCCCCTCCGAGCTGTCGGGCGGGATGCAGAAGCGCGCCGGGCTGGCGCGCGCGATCATCGAACGGCCGCGCATCGTGCTCTACGACGAGCCCACCACCGGCCTCGACCCCCTCACCACCGACACCATCAACGAACTGATCCAGGGGCTCAAGGCCCGCCACGGCGTGACCTCGGTGGTGGTGACCCACGACGTGCGCAGCGCCTTCTCGATCGCCGACCGCATGATCCTGCTCGAACGCGGCCGCATCGCCGCCATCGGCACCCCCGCCGAGGTGCGCCGCAGCCAGGACCCGCTGGTGCGGCGCTTCCTCGGGCTGGATGGCGACGCGCCGGGGGTCTGATCCTTGAAAGAGCAGTTGATGGTTCGTGGTTGATGGTTATCCAACGCAAACCGTTGTGCAGCAAAAATCAACCATGAACCATCAACCGCCTACGGCGGGATTAAGGCTGATCAGAAGCCCTTGGCGCCGCCCGGCTCGGGGGCCTCGGCGGGCGCATCCTTGCCCTTGGGTTTGGCCGGCTTCGCCGGCTTGACCTCGGTGGTCTTGACCACCTTGGCCTCGGCCGGCTTGCCCACCGGCTCGAGCGGGATGTTGTCGAAGGCGAACGGCACCCGGGTCTCGGTCGCCGACCCGGCGATGGTCAGGCGCACCGACCCGTCCTCGGGCATCTGCACCTGGTAGGTGCGGTAGTGCTCGTCGTTGTT
>JAKLKR010000308.1 GCA_023150565.1 Planctomycetota bacterium | reverse complement strand
GGCGTGTAGCCGCGCGAGGCGAGGGTCCTTGGGCATGGCCCCCGTATATCACGATTTTTATGACACAGTAGTACTAGGCCAGTGAGACGGCCAGGGCATGGTATAAGGGTATGCCGAATGCGAGGTTGAACGGGAAGGTGACGCCCAGCGCGCAGGCCAGGCAGAGCCCGAGGTCGGCACTGGGCAGCGCGACGCGCACCGCCGCCGGGGCGGCGATGTAGCTGGCGCTGGCGCACAACACGCCCAGCAGGGTCGCACCGCCGGGAACCAGGCCCGCCAGCGTCCCGACGCCGACTCCCAGAGCGCCGCCAAGCATCGGCATGGCCAGGGCGAGCAGGAGCAGACGCCACCAGCGGCGATCGAGCATCTTCAGGCGTTCGGCTGCGACGGTGCCGAGGTCGAGCAGGAAGAGGCACAGCACCCCGACGAACGGGGCGACGAAGAAGGCGTCGATCTTGCCCAAGGCTTCACGGTCGGCCACCCAGCCCACCGCCATGCCGCCGAGCAGGAGGACGATCGACTTCCCGGACAGCACGCGAGCGAGGGCCGGCAGCAGGGCCGGCCGGTCCTGCGCGCCATCGCCGGCCGCGCGGTTGGCCAGCCAGAGGGCGACGGCGATGCCGGGCACCTCCATCAGCGCCAGCAGGCCGGGCATGAAACCCTCATAGCTCTCGCCCAGGTGGGTCAGGTAGGCGGCGGCGGTGAGGAAGGTGACGGCCGAGGTGGAGCCGTAATGGGCCGCCAGCGCCGCTGCATCGACCCGGCCCAGGCCGATGAGCCGGCGCGCCAGTGGGTAGGCGAGCAGCGGCATGGCGCACCCAAGGACCACCGTCGCCAGGGCCGGGACCACCACCGCCGAGAGCCCGACCGACCCCAACGCGGCTCCGCCCTTGAGGCCGATGGCGAACAGCAGGTAGATGCTCAGGGCCTGGGTCAGCGGCTCGGGAAAGACCAGGTCGCTGCGCGCGAAACGGGCGAGCATCCCCACCGCGAAGGCGAGGAAGGCGGGGGCCAGCAGGTTGTTGCCGAGGAGACCGAGATCCATGCGGTTCAGGCCTTGGCGGGCGGGTCCTGGCCGGGCATGGCGGCCAACCGCTGGCGGAGGACCGCCAGGCGGGCATCGCGCTCCGCCGCCGACGCTCCGACCACGGTCAGGTGGCCGACCTTGCGACCGGGCCTGGGGAGCTTGCGGTAGTCATGCCGGTGCACGCCGCGTTCGTCGGTCAGCAGCGCATCAGGCATGGTTCCGAGGCAGTTGAGCATGGCCGCATGCCCGCGGGCGGCGGTCTCGCCCAGCGGACGGCCGAGGATGGCCCGCAGGTGGTTCTCGAACTGGCTGCATGCGGCCCCGTCGATCGTCCAGTGCCCGGAGTTGTGGACCCGCGGGGCCACCTCATTGATCACCAGCGTCTCGCCGTTGCGGAACATCTCGACCGCCAGGACGCCGACGTAGTCCAGATGACGCAGGAGCGTGCAGGCGATGGCCTCGGCCCGTGCCTGCAGACCCGGCGACCAGGCGGGATGCGGAGCCAGGGTGGTGGCGAGGATGCCGTCGCGGTGGCGATTCTCGACCACCGGCCAATGACGGATGCAGCCATCCTTGCCGCGAACCGATACGATCGAGCATTCATCGGTGAAGGACATCAACCGTTCGAGGATGATCCCATCGGGACCGCGCTGGCTCCAGGCCTCGGACACGTCGGCCTGGCTGCGCAGGATGCGCTGGCCCCGGCCGTCGTAGCCGCCGCGCCGCGCCTTGGCCACCAGGGGCAGGCCGAGTCGCGCGGCCGCCTCGCGGCAGGAGTCCAGATCGGTGGGCGCCGTCCATGGTGCGGTGGCCAGGCCGAGGGTGTCGTACAGGTGCTTCTGCCGAGCCCGATCCTGGACGGTGGCCAGCACCGCCGCGGCCGGATGCATGGGCACCAGCCGTTCCAGGCGCTCGACGGTCCCCAGCGGCACATGCTCGACCTCCCAGGTCGCCACCGTGGCGCCATCGGCGAGACGTCGCAGGGCGTCATCGTCGTCCCAGGCCGCATTGACCACCTGCGCCATCCCCATGGCCGCCTCCGCCTCGGGGACGAGCAGACGGCAGTCCACGCCGATGCGTCGGCCGGCCAGCACCAGCATCCGGCCGAGCTGGCCGCCTCCGAGGATGGCGACCAGGGGACGCGCATCCGCGCTCATGGCCGGTCACCTGCCGGGGCCACGCGCGGATCGGCGTCGGCCAGCACCCGTCTGGTCTGCTCGGCCCGCCACTCGGCCAGTCGCGCGGCGATGCCGGGGTGGTCTGGCGACAGCATGGCGGCGGCGAACAGCGCGGCGTTGATCGCGCCGGGCTTGCCGATGGCGAAGGTCGCCACCGGGATCCCGCCGGGCATCTGCACGATCGACAGCAGGCTGTCGAGGCCGTTGAGCGCGGCCGAGGCCACCGGCACCCCGAGCACCGGCAGGCGCGTCTTGGCCGCGCACATGCCCGGCAGGTGCGCGGCTCCGCCGGCCCCGGCGATGATCGCGCGCAGGCCGCGGGATTCGGCCTGTCCGGCGTATGACATGAGCAGGTCGGGGGTGCGGTGCGCCGACACCACCCGGACCTCGTGCGGCACCGCGAGCGCATCCAGGGTGTCGCAGGCGTGGCTGAGCGTCTGCCAGTCGCTGCGCGAGCCCATGATCACCCCGACCAGGACGTCGGGCGGGCTCATGCCAGCGCCTCGAAGTCGCGGATGCCGCCGCCGGCCAGGAAGCAGGCCAGGATGCGGCGGCCGAGCGGGTCGAGGTCCGGCTGTTCGTAGGCCTGGAGGACCTCGGCGAAGAAGGTCCTCAGGACGCACGCTCCGGTGTCGTACGCGGCCTCGCCCACGTCGGCCTGCTCATTGGTGCGCAGCAGCCAGTCGGGCAGCTGCACGCCCTCGATCTGGAGATGCGCCGGCGTCCAGCCCAGCAGCGGGCAGCGGCTGGCCACCAGCTGCGCCTTGTCGAAGCGCACACCGCCCCGGCGGGCGAGGTATTCCCTCGCCAGCCATTGCGGCATGAACCCCATCCTCCAGGCGCCGACATGCTGGTTCGGGAGCAGGACGTAGCGGGTCTCCGGCGTCGACAGGATCTGGCGCAGCAGCAGGTTGGCCTGGTCGACGCGACGACCGGTGGCGAACGGCCAATAGCTGCCGACGCCCTCGCTCTGCAGGCCGTCATCGCCGACGATGCTGGGGTTGGCATGGCCGCGCGGGGCGACCAGACGCCACAGCCAGGCCAGGGCGGGCGGCAGGACGTGCATCAGGCCGAGGATGCCGTAGCTCGGCGCCTTGGCGGTGCAGGGCGGGCAGCGCACGCCGAAGCTGCGCACGTCCACCTCGACCGCCCCGTCGACGATGCCGGGGACGATGTGCCGGGGCAGGATGACGCGGGGATTGGGGCAGCGCACCCCGGGCCGGTCCTCGCGGTGCTCCCAGATCAGCGTCGTCGCCCCGGCGACGCCCTGGATGTTGAGGAACACCAGCGGCAGCGGCGGCTGGATGGTCAGCTGCTCCAGCTGATGGTCGGTGCCGTACTGCTCGATGTGGTTGACGCGGACGAACCAGGCGTCCTCGGCGTCCTGCACCACCAGCTTGCGCTTCTGCCCCTGGTCCAGCGGATGGCACAGCGCCATGTCATCCGTCACCGGACGCAGGCGGCATCCTTGCGGCATGCGGATATGGCGGTGTTCCCCGGTCAGGACATTGGTGCCCAGGAGCAGCTGGCCGTCCTGTTCCCGGTGGGCGTATTCGAGCATCTCGCTCTTGCCGCCTCCGCTCGCGCCTTCGTGCAGGATGGTGACGGTGTTGTCATAGGGGGTCACCACCTGGACGGTGGCGCCGTGGGCGGTCAGCCAGCCCTCCTTCTCGCCGATGTGCAGCAGGACGCCGTAGATGCCCTTCTTCGCGCTGGGACCGGGATAGAGGTTCAGGGAGTAGAGTTCGTGGATCTCGTCGGTGCGGTTGTGCACGACCACCTGCTTGCCCTGGCACAAGGTGTGGCGGAAGGTCGGGGCGAGCAGGATGACCGCCTTGGGGGTGAAGGTCGCGGGCAGTTCGGCGGCGGGGATGAAGCCCTGGATGTCGGCCAGCCCGGCGGCGAAGAAGGCGGCGTTGGCCGGGGCGATCAGCAGGGCGCCATGGCCGAGAGCCGGATCGCCGGCCCAGAACGGCAGCACCAGGAGGTGCTGGCCCGCCAGCCATTCATGCACCTGCCTGCGGGCGGCATAGAAGGGTTTGCCGAAGCGCTGCGCGAAGGTGGTCTGGTCGGTCGGCAGCCCATCGGCGACCACCATGCAGTCCGGATCCCTCCGGCGCATGTAGGGCTCGCAATAATTGACCACCACGCCATTGCGGCTGCGCACCACCTCGGCTTCGACCACCTCGCCGACGCCGGGCACCGCATAGGTGACCCGGTAGGAATCCGCACCCGCCCCGCCGACGGCATCGTCGATCAGATCTTTGCGCGTCAGCGGCAACGACCAGGACGGGGCCTCGTCCAGGATGCGTGCCAGATCGTTGGGCAGGTTGATGCGCGAAGGATTCGTATGGACCCTCATGATGGTCTCCTGACCCGACACGGTAGGGCAGGATTCGTGAGCGATATACACACATTGACGGATAGATGTGCGGATTATCCTGACAAATAGCAGCGGACAGGGTCATGACGAGCAATTCCCAATCGCCGATCCATAGCGACCTACGTGACCTGCTGCGGCTCAATCATCACCACCTGCTCTATTTTGCGGCGGTGATGGACTATGGAGGGATCCATCCCGCCGCCCGGCACCTGGGCGTGACCGCGACCACGGTCAGCAGCCAGATCAAGGCGCTGGAGGCGATCGTCGGGCAGAACCTGTTCCTGCGCCGGCGCCAACGCCTGGTCCCGAGTCCGCTGGGCGAGCGCGCCTACATCCTGGTGTCGGCCTGGCTGGCGGCTGGCCGACGGGTGCTGGCCTGCGTCGAACAGACGATGGAGTCGAGGCCGGCGCCGCTGCACATCGGCATCGCCGACGGCGTACCGCTGCTGGTGGCTGCGCGCATCCTCAAGGCCTTGCGTGGCCGGACCGGCGAGCGGCAGATCGTCTGCCGCACCACCAGGCACGACACCCTGCTCGACGAACTCACCCACCATCACCTGGATCTGGTGCTCACCGACCGGCCGCCGTCAGCGCGTTCCGGCGTCGATCTGTCGATCCGCTGGGTTGAAAGCAGCGGCATCGCCTGGTGCGCGGCCTCGACGCCCCAACTGCCATTCCCGGACTGCCTGCACCATGCCGCCGTGATCCTGCCGATGCGCGGCTTCGCCATGCGCGAATCGATCGACGCCTGGCTGACCCAGCAGGGCCTGGAACCGCTGGTGGTCGCGGAATGCAGCGAGAGCGCCCTGGTAAAGACCCTGGGGGCGTCGGGCATGGGCCTGTTCCCCGTCCCCGCCATCGTTGCCGACCAGGTCTGTTCGCAGTATTCCGTCACCGTCATCGGCAGGCAGGCGGGAGAGACCGAGCGGTACATGCTGGTGACGCATCAGAACCAGCCGCCGGCAGAGCTTGAGGCGATGGATCCGATCGCCCGCTGAGGCCCAGCTCCGGCCTACACCGGCGCGGTCATCACCGTGGCGGTC
>JAKLKR010000307.1 GCA_023150565.1 Planctomycetota bacterium | reverse complement strand
GGAGGCCGCGACCGCGCTCGCCCCGCTGGCCGAGGCCTGGGTGCTCGACCCCGCCGCCCTGGCGGCGGCCGAAAGCGCCCGCGCCGAGGCCGAGGCCGCCGCCGGCCCCGCGGCCACCGCCGCCTGGCGCACCCGCCTGGCCGAGCTGCGCGGCCCACCCGCCCCGGCCTGGGCCACGGCCTCCGGCCGCGACCGCCATGGGCCGTGGATCGAGGCGGCGCCCGCGGGCGCCGGCCTGCGCCTGCGCTGGGTGCCGCCCGGGTGGTCCTGGCTGGGCAGCCCGCCAGACGAGCCCGGCCGCGGCGACGACGAATACCTGGTGCGGGTGCGGCTCGGCGCCGGGCGCTGGACCGCCGAGCGCGAATGCAGCCAGGCGCTGTGGCAGGCGGTGATGGGCGGCAACCCGGCCCTGGCGGTGGACCCCGCCCGCCCGGTCGAGCAGGTGTCGCGCGCCGACGCCGAGGCCTTCTGCGCCCGCCTCGCCGCGCTGCTGCCCGGCTGCCGCGCGCGCCTGCCCGGCGAGGCGGAATGGGAGGCGGCGGCGCGCGCCGGCGATCCCGGCCCCTGGGGCGGGCTGCCGGCGCACCAGGCGGCGGGCGCGATCGTGCACCAGGCGGACGGCCGCCTGGCGGCGGAGCCCTGCGGCGGCCGCACCGCCAACCGGCTGGGGCTGGAGGACTGCCTGGGCAACGTGTGGGAATGGGTGGCGGACGGCTATGGCCCCCATCCCACCGGCACCGAGGTGGTCGACCCGCCGGTGCCCGCCCTCACCGGCCGGGGGGTGGCGCGGGGCGGATCCTGGGCCGACCCGCTGGACTCCTGCCGCGCCGCCAACCGGGTGGCGGTCGATCCCGCCCTGCGCTCGCCCCAGCTCGGCTTCCGCATCGTGGTCGAGGCCGAGGCGGGGGGTGGGCGATGAGCTTCCGCTTTCCGGCCCGGCAGCGTACCTGGCGGTTCATGGGTGGCCCGGTTCGACGCGACGTGCTGAACTGCCGGGCTGGAGCCCGGCGCTCCCAGGGAAGAGCCGACTGCCTGCGCCCGGCGCGGCCAGCCGGCCTGGTCCTGATCCTGCTGCTCTGCCTGGCCCCGGCCGCGGCGCGCGCCGCGGTGGTGCATGTCGCGGCCGACGGTGCCGGCGACGGCAGTTCGTGGGCGCAGGCGCGGGGCGACCTGGCCGCGGCCCTGGCGGCGGCGGCGGCCGGCGACCAGGTGTGGCTCGCCCAGGGCACCTGGAAGCCGGGCTCCTCCCGCGCCAGCACCTTCAGCGTGCCGGCGGGGGTGGCGCTGTATGGCGGCTTCCTGGGCACCGAGAACGACCCCGTCCAGCGTCCGGGCACGCCTGGGCTGACCGTGCTCTCAGGCGAGATCGGCGGCGCCGGCGCGGCCGACAACTGCTACCACGTGGTCACCCTCGCCACCGGCGGCAGCCATCATCTCGACGGCCTCACCATCAGCGGCGGCTACGCCGACGGCGGGGGTTCGACCGGCGGCGGGGGGATCCATGCCGGCCTGATCGGCGATCTGGTGGTGAACGACTGCCGCGTGCTCGGCAACCACGCCGGCAGCGGGGGCGGGCTGTTCCTGCTCCAGAGCGGCGATCTCGACCTCACCGGCTGCCGCTTCGAAGGCAACAGCGCCGACACCGGCTCGGCGGTCTACCAGGCCGATTGCGGTCGTTTGCGCTGGCAGCGCACCCTGGTGGTCGGCAACACCTTCGCCATCAACGGCAACTACCACATCCTGGCTTCGAACTGCGCCTCCTTCGACCTCGACCGGTGCGTGATCGCCGCCAACACCGGGCTGGGCTGGCTCGGCATCGGAGCCCCGGCGCTGCAGGTCATGGGCACCCCGCTGACCCTGCGCACCTGCCTGATCGCCGGCAACCAGTCGATCGGCCTGAGCTGCGATCGCGCCCTGCTGCTGGAGGGCAGCACGGTGGCCGGCAACGCCGTCGGGCAGGCCACCTTCAACAACCAGCTCACCACCGCCACCACCCCGCCGCTGCCCGTGATCACCATCCGCGACAGCATCGTCGGCGCCCCCTACGTGCTGTCGGTGCCGCCGGCCGCCGACCAGCGCGCCTGGCTGGCGGACCTGCAGGGCGATCCCGGCTTCCTCGACCCGGCGAACCCGGCCGGCGCCGACGGCATCTGGCTCACCGCCGACGACGGCTTCCAGCTGTCCGCCACCAGCGCGGCGCTGGGCTGGGCGCGCATGGCGGTGCCCGGCGCCGACCCCGCCCTGGGCGCGCTCGACCTGCGCGGCCTGGCCCGCCCGCAGGGGCGCGAACCCGAGCCGGGCTGCTACGAGCGCGCCGAGGCCGGCGGGCGGGCGCCGGTGACGCTCGGCCAGAGCGTGACGGTGCCCGAGGACACCGCCCAGGTGCTGCTCACGGTGGGCGGCGGCGACGCCGACGGCGACGCGGTGAGCGCGCGCATCCTCGCCCTGCCCGCGCTCGGCACCCTGTGGCCCACCAGTGACGGCATCACCGCCAGCGGGGCGCAGATCACCACCGCGCCCTTCATCATCCCCGGCGGCGGGCGCAGCGTGCTCTACCAGCCACCGGCTGACGCCTTCGGCAGCCCGCTCGCCAGCTTCACCGCCGAACTGGACGACGGCCACCTGACCTCGTACCCGGCGACCCTGGCGGTGACGGTGACGGCGGTGAACGACCCGCCCATCCTCGACCCCCTGCTGTCGTTCAGCGTGGCCGAGGATTCCGGCCAGCGCACCGTGCTGGTCACCGGCATCGCCGCCAGCGCTGCCGGCAACGAGTCCCAGGTCATCACCGTCAGCGCCAGCTCGTCGGACGGCACCCTGGTCAACAACGTGGCGGTGACCTACACCAGCCCGGCGACCTTCGCCTGGCTGGCGTTCGCGCCCATGCCCGACCGCTTCGGCACCGCCACCATCACCGTGACGGTGGAGGACGAGGGCGGGCTGCGCACCAGCAGCTCCTTCGACCTCACCATCGCGCCGGTGAACGACCCGCCCTGGTTCACGGTGGCCGCCAACCGCACCATGCCGGAGGACAGCACCGCCGTCAGCGACCTCGCGCTGGTGGTGTCGGGGATCAGCCCCGGCCCCTCCGAGCAGGGCCAGGGCATCATCGTCAACGCCTATGCCATCGACCAGACCAGGCTGCGCATCGCCAGCATCGACTACAGCCAGCTCAACAGCGGCGTGGTGACCTTCTGGCTGGCGCCCCAGCCCGACGCCACCGGGACCTCGGCGGTGTTCGTCACCGCCACCGACAGCGGCGGCAGCGCCGGGGGCGGCAGCGACAACTACACCCGCCAGGTGCTGATCACCCTGCTGCCGGTCAACGACCCGCCGCTGGCCACCGTCGGTTCGGTCACCGCCGCCGGCATCGCCGCGGTCGGTACCGCCGCGCTGAGCATCAGCGACGCCGACCTGCCCTCGACCGCCAGCCTGGTGTGCACCTTGGCGGCGCTGCCGGCGCACGGCGACCTGCTGCTCGACGGCGCTCCGCTGGCGGTGGGCGGCAGCTTCACCCAGGCCGACCTCGCGGGCGGCACCCGCCTGCGCTACCGCAGCGATCCCGCCCGGCCGGGCGCCAGCGACGCCATCGTGGTCACGGTCAGCGACGGCATCGCCGCCCCGGTGGGGCCGGTGACGGTGCCGGTGACCATCCTCGCCACCGTCAACCAGCCGCCGGCGGTGGCCACCACCTGGCTGGCCACCGCCCAGGACACCGCGCGCACCGCCACCGTGGTGGCCAGCGATCCCGACGGCGACGCGCTCGCCTGGGCGGTGGCGGTGCCGCCGCGCCACGGCTCCCTGACCGTGGTGGATGCCGCCGCCGGCATCCTCGCCTGGACCCCCGCCCCCGGCTGGAGCGGCACCGACCAGGCCGGGCTGACGGTGCACGACGGCCTCAACCCGCCGGTGGCCGCCACCATCGCCCTGGTGGTCACCGGCGGCGACGAGGCGCGCCCGCTGCCGCTCAGCGATCCGCCGCACGCCGTCGCCCCCGGCGAGGAGCTGCGCGCGCCGCTCTCCTTCACCCTGCGCGCGGAGTCCGGCGCCCTCGCCTTCGCCCTGGTCGGCGGCGCCCCGGCCGGGATGGCGGTGGCCGCCGGCGGCCCCGGCAGCGCGCTGCTGAGCTGGGACGTGCCCGAATCCATCCCGCCCGGCACGGTGGTGCGCTGCGGCGTGCTGGCGGTCGAGGGCAACGGACGCGCCGCCGCCGTGCTGCCCCTGACCCTGGTGGTGCGGCCGCTGCTGCGGGGGAGCAACTGATGCGCCGCGCCGCGTTCGCCGCCGCCGTCCTCGCCCTGGCCGCCTGCGGCGGTTCCGCCGGCGGCGTAGGGATGGGCGGGCAGTCCGGCGCCTTCGCCCCCGCCACCGCCGCCACCACCGCCAGCTGGCAGGTGCTCGACCTCGCCACCGGCGCCATCACCCCGGCCCAGGCCCTGCCCTCGCTGGCCGGAAACCCCGCGCTGCGCGACCGCCTGCTCGCCCTGCGCCTGGTGCCGGGCGGCAGCGCCGCGCTCGGCAGCGCCGCCGGCAGCCTGGCGCGCCAGGACGACGAGGCGCCGGGCATCGCCCAGGGCGCACCGCGCTATCTTGCCGCCTTCGAGCTCACCCGCGCCCAGTGGCGCCTGATCGCCGGCACCAGCCCGTGGACGGCGACCGCCCCCGGCGGCGGCGACGACCTGCCTGCCACCGGCATGACCCAGGCCCAGGCCCAGGCCGCGCTCGCCGCCTGGAGCGCCACCCACGGCCGCCGCCTGGAGCTGCCCCTGGCCTGGGAATGGGAGGTGGCGGCGCGCGCCGGCAGCGCCACCGCCTTCCCCTGGGGCGAGGACGCCCGCGCCGCCGGCGCGCGCCCCCATGCCCTGGCCTGGGAGACCGGCGGCGCCACCACCGGCGGTCCGGCGCCGGTGGGCACCCGCCTGGCGAACGCCTTCGGCCTGCACGACTGCGTCGGCAACGTGTGGGAGATGACCGCCGACGGCGGCATGCGCGGCGGCGCCTGGTGCGAGTCCCTGGCGCTGTGCCGCCCGGCCAACCGCGACCAGCTGCCCCCCGACACCGGCCACCCCGCGGTGGGCCTGCGGGTGGTCTACCGGCCGTAGCGCGGGCGGATGAAGAGGTTCACCACGGCGACGCGGCGGCGCGGCGGAAGAGAAATACCGGCTGGTGGGAAGCGCTCTTCAGATCCAGCCACCGGTGACCCTGCAAAGAACAGAGTGATCACCGCCACGACGCCACGACGCCACGAGGAAACCACCGGGGGAGATCCGCTTTTTCACCCTTTGGGTGAGCAGCAGCTCCGATGCAAATCCACCTCTGGCCGTGGCGTCGTGGCGTCGTGGCGGTCAAATGGCCGGATTTTGGGCACCCGCCGCGTCGCCGTGGTCGAGTCTCTTCCGCTCCTCCGTCCTCCCGGTCTAGAGCAGCGCCAGCAGCAGCTGGATGCGCGCGCGCTTCTCGGCCCCGGGGAAGCGCAGCCAGCCCGGCAGCAGCACCAGCGCCCGCTCCAGCACCGCGCGCACCGCGGGGTCGGCGGCGGTGGCGGCCTGCTGCGCCAGCCAGTGGTGCAGCGCCTCGCCGCCCAGCGCCAGGCGGGTGCGCACGCTGCGCGTGGTCACCCCCAGGCGCCGCGCCAGCTCGGCCTGGTCGACGCCCTCGCCGAGCACCGCCGCCAGCGCCTGCGCGGCCTCGCCCAGGGCCGGGCCGCGCGCGGCGGCGTCGGCGG
>JAKLKR010000306.1 GCA_023150565.1 Planctomycetota bacterium | reverse complement strand
CGGGGCGGCTCCAGCACGAGCGCAGCACCGAGCCGTCGCCGGCCAGGGCCGCGCCCAGCTCCCAGTAGCCCTTCTGGCCGGGCAGCTGCAGGCCCACCTGCACCCCGTCGCCGCGCCAGGCGTCGGCGGCGGTGGCGGCCGGGCGGTGGCGGTCGTCGCGCACCTCGATGCGCAGGCGCAGGGCCTCGTCCGCCTGCCACGCCCACACCCGTGCCGAGAGGTCGTCGGCGCCGCGCCAGCCCTTGCCGGCGCGGGTGGGATCGTTGCGGCACAGGTCCACCACCGCCTCGCCGCGGTCCAGCACCCAGTCCGGGGCGCGGCCATCCGGCGGGGTGGCGGCCAGGCGATGCACCACCGCCAGGGTGCGGCGCACGCTGCCGCGCCAGGGCAGGCCCACCGCCTGCCAGCGCACCGCCTGGGTCTGCTCGCGGGCGGTGGCCGGCAGCGGCGGCAGCTCGATGCGCTGCTGCGCGCGCCCCCCCGGCGCCAGCGCGACGGTGGCGGTGGCATCGCCCGCCGGCCCCTGCCAGGACAGGGCGATGCCCAGCGGCCGGGCGAGCGGATTGGCCAGGGCCACCTCCACCGGCGCGCCCGCCTCGCCCGCGCCCAGGCGCACCAGCGCCTCGCCGACCTCCACGCCCGCCGCCGGCAGCAGCAGGTACTGCGGCTGGTCGCCGGGCTGGACCACCACCCAGCCGTCGACCGCCGGCAGGTCCTGCACCGCCCCCATCAGGTCGGCCTGGCGCGCCCCGGCCGCGCCGCAGCGCAGCGGCAACGGCTCGACCACCGCCTCGGCGCCCTCGTTCCACCACACCGCCAGCTGGCCGTCGGCGCCGGCGAAGCGCGGCGCCACCAGCCCGGGGCGCTCGGCCAGGACCCCGGCCGGGCGCAGGCCCTGCAGCCGGCGCACCGCCTCGCGCCAGGCCGCGAACGCCGCCTTGGGCTGGAAGTCGCGGCGCAGCAGGCCGAAGTTGTGCTCGCCGTCGTGCGCGTCCCAGCCGTCGTTGCGCAGGTCGTACCAGGTGTAGCCCACCGCCCCGGTGGCCTTGGCCCAGGCCAGCTTCTTGACCAGGGTCGCAGCCTGGGCCTGCTCGCCGATGCCGCTGCTGCTGATCGCGGTCTCGTTGAACCACAGCGGCCGCGGCCCCGGCAGCGCGGCGCGCAGGCGCGCCAGCTCGCCGGCGATGGCCCGGCGGAACTCGTCGAAGCCGCCATGCTGGTGCAGGGCGTGGAGGTCGAAGGCGGCGCCGGCCTCGGCGAGCACGCGCTGCTGGAGGTCCGGGTTGCGCGCGCGCCCGGCGTGCTCGAGCACGGTGGCGAAACCGCCGGTCATCACCAGGGCCGCGGGGTCGGCGCGGCGGATCTCCTCGGCGGCGGTGCGCAGGAGCCCCAGGTACTGGTCGGTGGTGCCGCGCCAGAAGCCCAGGTCGGGCTCGTTCCACATCTCGTAGAGGCGGATCCTGCCGCGGTAGCGCGTGGCCATCGCCGCCACGTAGGCGCGCCAGGGCGCCTCCTCGGGCGGGCTGAAGAGGGTGATCTTCCAGGCGTCGCCCTGGCGCGCGCGGTAGGCCGCGGCCTGCTCGGCGCGCAGCGCCGGCGCGGCCGCGTGCTCGTTGCCGTAGCAGAGGATGGCCTGGGTCTCGAGCCCGTGGCGTGCCGCCAGCTCGACCAGGCGGTCCTGGCCATCCCAGCGCCACTCCCCCGGCCTGGGCTCCAGGCGGTTCCAGGATTCCGACACCCGCACCACCGTGGCCCCGGCCGCGGCCAGGGCCTGCATCTCCGGCTCCCACTCCGCCGCCGGCTGCCTTTCGGTGTGGCTGCAGATGGCGAAGCGGAAGGCCTCGTCGGCGCGGCGTTCCAGCGGCGCGCCGAGCACGAAGGCGCAGCGCCCGCTCAGCGGCCCGTCGGGCAGGGCCAGGGCCCAGTCGAGCCAGCGGATGCCCGGCCGGCGGTCGGCCAGGGGCACGGCCCAGCGCACCTCGCCGCGCGGCGGCAGGACCAGGCGGGTGGCCAGCGGCGTGGTCGCCCCGGCGAAATCGCCGAGACGGCCGCTGAGGTCCAGCTCCAGCGCGCGCTCCTCCGGGTTGGCCACCACCAGCTCGCAGCGGCCGTCGGGGCCGGGATCGACCAGGAAGGGGAAGCGGTCGGTGGCGAGGCTGACCGCGGGCAGGGTCGCCAGCTCGACCTCGTCGATGAGCAGCCGCCCCGCCGGCAGGGCGGGGTCGGCGAACACCGCCGAGAAGCCGCCCAGGCGCAGCGGCAGGTCGGCACGGCCGTCGTTGTTCCCCGCCCAGTGGCCCTGGGGCCGGTCGAGGTCGATGGGCACCAGCAGGTGGCGCCAAGTCCCGTCGGCCACGCCGGCGGGGACCGCGGCCGCCCACTGCAGCACCTCGTGGCGGGCGTCGAGCAGGCGCACGCTGACGCTGGCGATGCCCGGCGGCAGGCGCACCGCCAGGCGCAGGGCGGCGGGGCGGCCCGGCTCCAGCGGCACCGCCGGGCCCTGGGGCAGGGCGAGCTCGACCCAGCGCCCGTGGCGGTCGCCCCACTCCAGGGCCAGGGCGTGGCCGCCGCCATCGCGTTCGACCACCCCCGCGCCGCCGCGTTCGAAGTCCTCGATCACCGCCGCCGGCAGCAGGGCGGCGCAGGCGAGCAGCGGCAGCAGGCGCATCAGCGTCCGATCCAGATGTTGGGGGTGACGGTGCGCTCGTTGCCGCTGGTGGTGCCGGCGGCGACCTTCTCCCAGGCGCCCAGCAGCTCGACATGGCCGTCGAGGAAGAGGTAGGTCGACTTGAGCCGGTGGCTCAGGCGCAGGGCGTTGGGCACCGACCCGGGGCGGCCATAGGGCGGCGCCATCGGGGTGTAGCCGGCGATGTAGGGCGCGCTCACCGAGCTGTCCGCCACCGGACCGGTGCCGTCGATCCAGAAGCCCCAGCGTTCGCTGATCAGCGCCACCCCCTGGTAGGGATAGGCGGCGGGATTCCAGCCGGTGGTGTAGTTCTGGCACTGGGTGGCGACCCAGCCGCTGAACCAGGTGTTGCCGGTATAGCCGTAGCTCACCCCGCCGGCATGGATGGAGGCGGAGAAGGCGGCCTTGCCGCGGAAGCCGCCGTCCGGGCAGATGGCGGCGTTGTTGCGCTTGGTGCCCTGGCCTTCGAGGTAGTCCAGCTGGATGGCGCCATACCACATGTAGGTGCCGGTGCCCGGATAGGGATAGGTGGCGCCGGCGCCGTCCTTGCGGATGGGCGGCGGCATGAGGTTGTCCCAGTCGTTCTGGTAGCCCATCAGGGCCAGGCCGATCTGGCGCAGGTTCGACTGGCACACCGCGGTGCGCGCGGCGGTGCGCACGGTGTTGACCGCCGGCAGCAGCAGGGCGGCGAGGATGGCGACGATCGCCACCACCACCAGCAGCTCGATCAGGGTGAAGGCCCGGCGCGGGGAGGGCATGCCTCAGTCTACCTCAGGATGGGTTGCCATCCGTCCCCCGGCTTCAACCCTGGTGGCATGGAATCAACCGCCCCGGCGACGCCCACGGTGGAGTGGCCGGCACGCTGCTGGCCGCGCATCGTCAGCGTCGGGCGCTTCACCCAGGAGGACCGCGGCTTCGCCCGCGACTACGCCAACGACTGCCTGACCCTGCACCTGTTCGCCTATGCCTGCCGCATGCGCAGCGGCGAGCAGGAGTGGCAGGTGCGCCCGGACCACCTGGTGGCGACCCCGCCGGGGGCGCGCCAGGCCTTCGACATCCCCCGGCCGGGAGTGCACTGGGCGCTGCTGGTGCAGCCCCGGCACGCGCAGCGCGGCGGCAGCCCCCTGCGCCTGCCCCGCCACCTGGCGCTGACCCGCCCGCAGGCCGCCGAGGCGCGCAGCCGGCTGGAACGCCTGCACGAGGACCACCAGCGCGGCGGCGGGCGCGGCGACCATCCCGCCAGCCTCGCCGCCAGCGCCGGGGCCCAGGCGGTGCTGTGCTGGCTGGCGGCCCTGGATCGCGGCGGAGACAGCGAGGCCGATCCCCGCCGCGCCGCCGCCCTGCGCAAGGCCGAGGACCTGCTCGCCAATCCGCTGTGCGCGCGGGTGCCGGTGGCCGAGATCGCCCGCCGCGCGGGCATGAGCCAGAACCGCCTGGCGGCGGCCTTCCGCCAGCGCCACGGCCTGGGCATGCACGCCTACCGCGACCGTGCCCTGCTCGCCTTCGCCCAGCAGTGGCTGGCCACCACCGACGCCGACCTGGCGACCATCGCCCGCCAGGTCGAGCTGCCGGACGGCCGGCGCTTCAACAAGTGGTTCCGCCGCCTCACCGGCCTCAGCCCCAGCGCCTGGCGCGCCGCGCGCCCGCCGCTGGCGACCAGCGCCGCGCGCCCGCCGGTGGGCATCGAGCACCCGCCGGTGGCGCCGCCGGCACGAAGGCTCACTCCACCCGGGTGACGGTGAATGCGCTGAGCGCCAGGCTGCACCAGCCGGCGGTGGCGGGGCCGGGGTTCACCGTCTGCAGGCGCAGGGCGACGCCCTGGCCGGCGGCCAGCGCCACGGTGTCGTCCCAGGCCAGCTCGGCGGGGAAGCCGCCGTGGCCGCCCTTGGCGTTGAGCTCGGCCGACTTGAGCTCCTTGACCACCGCGCCGGCGCCGTCGACCACCGCCAGGGTGGCGAGGGCGTTGCCGGCGGTGGGGCTCTGCATGGCGATGGTCCCCGCCAGCGCGACGCGGTAGCTGGCGGCCTTGCCGGGGGCGAACACCAGCGCCGACACCGGCCCCTGGCCAGGGCCATCGGCGCGGCTGGCGGCCTTCAGGGTGCGCTCCTTGTAGAAGGTCGCGGGATCGAAGCTGTCGCCCTCGTCGCGCCACACGAAGTGGAATTTGTAGGCCCTGCCCGCCACCATCGGCTTCAGCGCGGGGTCGGCCACGCTGGGCTGGTAGAGCAGGCGCCAGGTCGCGCCCTTGTCGCTCATCGGGTTGCCGGCGTCGAAGCGCCAGTTGGCGCCGTCCTTCCACGTGTCGGGGGCATCGCCGTGGATGCCCGGCAGCTGCCATTCCAGGGCGGGCAGGGCGGCGCAGGCGGTGGCGAGCAGGACGAGGGCGACGGATCGGGTCATGGGGTTCCTTGGATGAGGAGTCGGGGGAACAGTTCGGGGTCCTTGGGGCCGTTGATGCCGTCGCCCAGGCGCAGGCCGTGGCGGCCGCCCTGCTTGTCGGCGTCGTTGACCAGCAGGGCGAAGCCGAGGGTGGGGCCGTCGGCGGGGGCATCGGCGCGGCCCAGGGCCGGCCAGGGGAACCGTGCTTCGTAGCGGGTGAGGGTGCCGCGGCGCTCGATGCGCAGGTCCACCTGCGGTTCGGCCACCCCGGCGCGCAGATCGGGGGCGTCGGCGCGGTAGCGCCAGGCCACCGCCGGCCCGCCGCGGGAGGCCATGCCCAGGCCGAACTCGGTGATGCGGTGGCCATTGAAGCCGTTGCCGACGTTGTTGGCCTGCCATGGGCGGTCGGCGTCGACGTCGAAGGCGACCTGCAGGCTGTCCTCCTGCCACATGCCGGAGCCGTTGCTGCCCTGCCAGAACACGTCGTCGGTGACCTCCACCAGCAGGTGGAACCCGCGCGGCCCCACCGCGGCGCGCATCTGCGCCCAGCAGTCGTCGGCCGCCACCGCGCCCGGCCACGGGCCCCAGCCGGCGAACTCGACCGGCGGGATGGCGTTCCAGTCCGGCTGGTCGCCGGCGATGCGCGGCGCCACCAGCACGGTCTGGTCGAGCGGACGGGCGATG
>JAKLKR010000305.1 GCA_023150565.1 Planctomycetota bacterium | reverse complement strand
CGCAAGCGCCTGGAGGCGGAGCGCACCCTGCTGCAGGAGGACCTCGAACGGCGGGTGGCCGAGCGCACCGCCGCCCTCGCCCTGGCCAACGCCGAGCTGATCGGCCAGGGCCGCAGCCTGCGCATCTTCAAGAACGTCATCGAGCAGAACCCGGTGGCGATCCTGATCACCGACCAGGACATGGGCATCACCTACAGCAATCCGGCCTTCACCGCGCTCAGCGGCTATTCCGCCGGCGAGGCGCTGGGCCGCGAACCGGGCTACTTCAGCGCCCACGCCGGCGGCACCCTCTCGGGGCAGCGGCGCACGGTGGCCGAAGGGCGGACCTGGAGCGGCGAACTCGCCTGCCGGCGCAAGGACGGCGGCGAATACTGGGTCGAGGCGCTGGTGGCGCCGATGACCGGGACCGGCGGGGTGACCACCGGCTACCTGTGCTTCCACCGCGACATCACCGCCATCAAGCAGGCCCAGGCCGAGGCCCGCCAGCGCGCCGACGAGTTGATCCAGTCCGACAAGATGGCCGCCCTCGGCACCCTGGTGGCGGGGGTCGGGCACGAGATCAACAACCCGGCCAACTTCATCTCGCTCAACGCCCCCATGCTGCGCGACTTCTGGTCGGCGGCCGAGCCGGCGCTCGATGCCGCCGCCGCCCAGGACCCCGAGTTGCGCCTGTGCAACCTGCCCTGGGCGCGGGTGAGGGTGCTGGTGCCGCGCCTGTTCACCGGCATCGAGGAGGGCATCGACCGCATCCGCCGCATCGTCGGCGACCTGCGCGACTTCGCCCGCCCGGACACCAGCGGCAGCCAGCGCGTCGATCTCAACCGGGTGGTGAAGGCCGGCACCGCCATCACCAGCCACGCCATCGGCAAGGCCACCGCCGCCTTCACCTGCCGGCTCGACCCCGACCTGCCGGCGGTGGCGGGCAGCTTCCAGAAGCTCGAGCAGGTGGTGGTCAACCTGGTGCTGAACGCCTGCCAGGCGCTGCCCGATCCCGCTCGCGCGGTCGACGTGTCGACCGCCTACGACCCGGTCCTGCACCGCGTGGTGCTGACGGTCGAGGACCAGGGGGTGGGCATCCCCGCCGACCATCTCGCCCACCTGGGGGAGCCGTTCTTCACCACCAAGCGCGACCGCGGCGGCACCGGCCTGGGGCTGTCGGTCACCCGACGGATCGTCGAGGACCACGGCGGCGAGATCCATTTCCAGTCCCACGCCGGCCGCGGCACCCGCGTCACCGTGCTGTTGCCGGCGGTCGCCCCCGCCAAGCCCTGACCATATCCCCGCGAGGTCCCATGGCCACCCAGCCGATCCTGATCGTCGACGACGAGGAGCACACCCGCACCGCCCTGGGCACCGCGCTCGAGATGCTCGGCCATCCCGGGGCGGTGGCCTGCGCCACCCTGGCCGAGGCCCGCCGCGAGCTGGAGGGCGGCGGGTTCGCCCTGGTGCTGCTCGACCTCCACCTCACGGACGGCAGCGGCGAGGCGCTGCTGGCGACCATCGCCGCCGCCCATCCCGAGGTGCCGGTGATCGTGGTCAGCGGCACCAACGAGGTCTCGACCGCGGTGCGCTGCATGCGCGCCAGCGCGGTCGACTACCTGGTCAAGCCGGTCGATCCCGCCGCGCTCGAAGCGGCGGTGCGTCGGGCGCTGACCCGCAGCGAGCTGGAGACCGAGAACCGCCAGCTCGCCCGCCTGGCCCGGCGCGAGGGGCTGGCCCACCCCGAGGCCTTCGCCGGCATCATCACCGTCGACGCGGGCATGGACCGCCTGATGCGCTACGCCGAGATCGTCGCCCCCGGCAGCCAGGCGGTGCTGGTCACCGGCGAGACCGGCACCGGCAAGGAGCTGATGGCGCGCGCGCTGCACCGTCTGAGCGGCCGGCGCGGGCAGTTCGTGGCGGTGAACGTCGCCGGGCTCGACGACGCCATGCTCGCCGACACCCTCTTCGGCCATCGCCGCGGCGCCTTCACCGGCGCCGCCGGCGACCGTCCCGGCCTGGTCCAGCAGGCCGACGAGGGCACCCTCTTCCTCGACGAGATCGGCGACCTCGCCGAGGCCTCGCAGGTCAAGCTGCTGCGCCTGCTGCAGGAGTCGGAATACTACCAGCTCGGCGCCGACCGTCCGCGGCGCTCGCGCGCCCGCATCGTCTGCGCCACCCATCGCGACCTCGAGGGATGGATGCGCGAGGGCCGCCTGCGCCGCGACCTCTACTACCGCATCCACGCCCACCACCTGCACCTGCCGCCGCTGCGTGAACGGCGCGACGACATCCCCGCCCTGGTCCATCACTTCGTCGCCGCCGCGGCGCGCGACCTCGGCCTGCCGGTGCCGCCGGTGGGGGCGGCGGTGGTGCGCGCCGCCGGCGCCAACCCCTGGCCGGGCAACGTGCGCGAACTGGCGGCGGTGGCCCAGGACGCGGTCGGTCGCGGGCGCGGCCAGAGCCTCGATCCGGCGCTGTTCGGGCCGGCCGCCACCAGCGAGGCGCCGGCCCTGGCCTTCCCGCCGCTGCTGCCCACCCTCGACGAGGTGCGCGAGCAGCTGATGGCCGAGGCCCTGCGCCGCACCGACGGCGATGTGGTCGAGGCCAGCCGCCTGCTGGGGATGTCGCGCTGGGGCCTGAGCAAGCATCTGAAGCAGAGCCAGTCCAACCGTCTGCCGGTGGTCGGAGCTTCCTGACGGCCCGCAACCGGGTTGCCTGCCTCACGGCCGGTCAGTTCATCTTTAAGTTATTATATGATAGTTGGATACGTTGAAAACGCGGGGTCCCCTCCGCAACCTGGTTGCGGAGGACCTGTCCCCGCCCTCGCGGGGCATCTGCAAGTGACTGGGAATCCGATTTTTATCCACTCCGTCCAGGGCCGCCATTGGGCACGGCGATTGCCAGGTGTCAGCCATGCTCGACACCACTCCCTGCGGCGGCACGCCCATCATCGCCGCGGCCCAGCCGCCGCTCCAGGTCCTGTTCGTCGACGACGAGATCTGCGTGCTGCAGGGGTTGGAGCGCATGCTCCACGCCCTGCGCCGCCAGTGGACGATGCGCTTCGCGATCAGCGGTCCCGCCGCCCTGGCCATGCTCGAGGACCATCCCGCCGAGGTGGTGGTGAGCGACATGCGCATGCCCGGCATGAGCGGCGGCGACCTGCTCGATGCGGTGGCGCGCCGCTGGCCGGGCACCATCCGCATGATCCTGTCCGGCCATGCCGACCAGGGCATGGTGCTGCGCACCATCGGGCCGGCTCACCAGTTCCTGCAGAAGCCCTGCGACGCCGAGGTGCTGAAGGGCACCATCCAGACCACCTGGCGCCTGCGCTGCTCGCTGTCCAACCACCAGCTGCGCCTGCTGGTGGGGGGGATGCCCGGCCTGCCCTGCCAGCCGGGGGTGCTGGACGCCTTCCTGCTCCAGCTGGGCCAGCCGCAGCCATCGATCGAGGAGCTGGGTGCCCTGGCGGTGCAGGACCTCGGCCTGAGCGCCCGCCTGCTGCAGCTGGTCAACAGCTCCTTCTTCGGCTGCCGGCGGGTGGTGGCCAGCCCGGCCGAGGCGGTGCTGCTGCTGGGCATCGACCGGCTGCGCGCCCTGGCCGCGGCCGAGGGGGTGTTCGCCCCGCTTGCCTGCCAGCCCACCGCCTGGTTCGAGCCGGCGCGGGTGTGGCGGCACAGCGCCCAGGTCGCGCGTCTCGCCCGCCTCATCGCCGAGGACCTCGCCCTGCCCCCGGCCCAGGTCGAGGAGGCCGCCACCGCCGGCCTGCTGCACGATGCCGGCCACCTGCTGCTCGCCGCCCACCGCCCGCATGAATACGCCGCCCTGGCGCGCCAGGTGCGCGACGAGGGCGACATCCTGCACGATGCCGGTGGTGGAGGCGGTGGCCTGGCACCATGAGCCGCAGCGCGGCAACCGGCCCTGCCCCGGCCCGCTCGCCTGCGTGCACGCCGCCGATGCCCTGGTCAACCTCATCGAGGGCACCCCCGACCACAACCGCATCGATCCACCGTACCTCCAGGCCATCGGCTGCGGCGACCGCCAGCAGCGCTGGCTGGACCTGGCCGTCTGACGGGGGCGGCCATGGACCAGGATGGGGGCTGCACGGGCGCCAATGATGTCGAGCGGCTGCGCGAGGTGATGCTCGATCTCGAACGCAGCCGCCGGATCGAGGCCGACAGCCGTCTGGTGGCAGAGGCCCTGGTGCGCTGCCTGCACGCGCTGGCGGTGGGCAGCGAGCCCGACGCCATGTTCGCCGCCCTTCTTTCCGAGCTGCGCGCGGTGCTGGATGCGGACTGCGCCTTCGTGCTGGTCGCCGCCGGCGAGGATCCCGACCACCTCGACACCATCGCCGCCAGCGGCAGCTGCCCGCCCGGTCCCTGCTGGCGGCGCGGGCCGCTGCTGCGCCGGCTGGAGGTGCGCCGGCCGATCGCGGCGGTGTTCGACGTCTCCCGGCTGGAGGAATGGCGCGACCACCTCGCCGAGGGGGGCACGGTGTCGGCGCTGCACATCAGCCTGGGCGGGGGCGAGCGGCCGGCGGTGCTGGTGTGCGGCAGCCGCGAGCGCGGCCATTTCACCGACCGCCATGTCGCCCTGGCCGGCAGCCTGGCCCCGGTCGCCGCCCAGGCCATCGCCCGCGCCAATGACCACCTGCGCCTGCGCGCCGAGATCGCCGGGCGCGCGCGCATGGCCGAGGAGCTGCGGCGGTCGCAGGAGGCGATGGCGCACCTGCGCAAGATGGAGGCGGTCAGCCAGCTCGCCGGCGGCCTGGCGCACGAGATCAACACCCCGCTCCAGTACGTGTCCGACAGCCTGCGCTTCATCTCGACCTCGTTCAACGGCATCAACAACCTGGTCCCGACCCTGTCGACATGGCTGGAGCCGCACATGGACAAGGCGGTGCTGGCGCAGTTCCTCGAGATGGCCGACTACGACTACCTCGCCAAGGAGCTGCCCAAGGCCATCGAGCAGTGCCAGGAGGGCCTGGAACGGGTGGGCGGCATCGTGCGCACGCTCAAGCTCTTCGCCGAGAACGAGGCCGGCGGCAGCGAGCCGGCCGACCTCAACGCCGCCCTGCGCACCACCCTCGACATCTGCCGCAGCGAACTGGAGGCGGCGGCGGATGTGGTCCTCGACCTCCAACCGCTGCCCATGGTACCCTGTCGCATCGGCGAGGTCCGCCAGGTGTTCTACAACCTGATGATCAACGCCGCGCGCGCGGTGGCCGACCGGGGCGGGAGGCGGGGCGTCATCGCCATCACCACCCGCCGGCTCGAGGAGGCGGTCGAGATCGCGGTCCGCGATGACGGCTGCGGCATGGATGACGAGGTCCTGCGCCGCGCCTGCGAGCCCTTCTTCACCACCCGGCCGGTCGGCCAGGGCATGGGCCAGGGCCTGGCGGTGGCGCATCAGGTGGTGCACCGCCATGGCGGCAGCCTGGGTCTCGCCTCGCAGGCCGGGGTCGGCACCACCGTGACGGTGCGGCTGCCGCTCACCGCCGGCAACCCGGTTGCGCGCCCGGCCGATGCCGGCACCCGGATGCAAACGGCTGGTGCGGTCATGGTTGCGGGCGGCGGCTCGGGCCAGGCCGGCAACCGGGTTGCGGGAGGGTGCCCGGTCGATCCCGGCAGCGATGTGCAAATGACTGTGGTCAAGTGAGTTGTCGAACCGTTGCGGAAGTCCGGCCTGGGCACGTCCGATGCAAGGGGATGACCATGGAAGCCAACCAAAGCCACGCAGGTGCCACCTGCACCGCCACCCGCGCCCAGCGCATCCTG
>JAKLKR010000304.1 GCA_023150565.1 Planctomycetota bacterium | reverse complement strand
CCGCCGGCCACAGCGACACCGTCGCCGCCGCCGCCACCAGCACCGCCCCGGCGACCGCGGCGATCATGCCGGCGGACAGGCCGCCGGCCGCCGCCGGGGCCGGGGAGGCGATGATCCGCTGCACCATCGCCGCCGGCAGCGGCGGCTCGGCCGCGCTGGCGACGCCGTCGAGCAGGCCCACCAGCGCCAGCGCCGGCAGCGCCACCCCGCGCCGGCCGAGCAGGGTGCGCAGGGCCTCGATGGCGCGGTGGATGCGCACCCGTGCGGTGCCGGGTTCGATCGCCAGGGCGGTGGCCACCGCGGCGTTGTCGCAGCCGGCGAGGTAGCGCAGCGACACCGCCTCGCGCAGGCTGGCGGGCAGCTGGGCGATGGCCTCGCGCAGGTGCGCCAGCAGGTCGTCGTCGGCCGCCAGCGGGGCCGGAGCCGGGGCGGCGATCTGCGGCGGCAGGCGCACGGTCGGGCGCTGCCGGCGCCGGCTGGCGTGGCAGGTGTTCACGGCCACGCGCGCGACCCAGGCCATCGCCGCGCCCTCGGCGTCCTCGCCCGGCGCGAAGCGCGGCGCCGCGCTGCGCACCGCCAGCAGGCAGTCCTGCACCGCGTCGGCGGCGGCGTCGCGGTCGCCGAGCATGCGCAGGGCGATGCGCCAGCACACCCCGCCATAGCGTTCGACCACCGCCGCCCAGGCCTGCTGGTCGGTGGCATCGTGGGCGAGACGGCAGAGGGGGTTGTCACGGGGCTCGGGCATGCCTGTGTCTACTCAATGATCGCGCCAGGCCGATCGTTACATGCCGCTCACGGGGTCATACGGACTCGATGCAGGCAACTGTGCAACCGGTTGAGGACACTGTCCTTAGGGCCGGGGGGCAAGCCTTCCCGGGGCCTGGGCCAGGACCCGCTGGTTGGACGCAACAGCTTGTCCCCGCCGCGGGTACAACCTCACCGACATCGTGGTCATTCTCCACATGGACCTGTGCGTCCGGGGACTGATGCTGCGGCGTCACGGGGGTTCTATGCGCCGCCTTGCCATGCTATGTGCTGTCCTGGTCGCCACCGCCGCCCCGCTGGCGGCCGCCAGCCAGGACGATTGGTTCGTGCCCCTCGGCCCGCCGCCCAAGGCCGCGCCCAAGCGCATCGGCGGCGGCGAGTCCTTCCCGCCCCTGCCCCTGCCCGCCACCCCGCTGCGGCGCAGCGAGCGCAAACGCCAGCCCAGCCCGCCCACCCTGGTGGGCAAGGTGGTGTGGGGCGAATCCGCCTCGTTCACCTTCAAGCAGGGCGGCGAGACCCAGATCGCGGACTGGAACCTGTGCCCGGCCGACCTCCAGGGCGTGCTCGGCAAGGCCAAGAACGCCCTCGGCGAGCCCTTCGGCTCCGACCAGGTGGCGCTGTCCTCGTTCCACTACGACCCGGTGCGCACGCCGCTGCTGTATGTCAGCGGGGTGCGTGCGGTGGCCTTCAGCGACGAGCAGCTGGCGCGCCTGCGCGACTTCGTCCAGCGCGGCGGCACGGTGTTCTTCGATTCGGTGGCGGGTTCGCCGTTCTTCACCAGCGCCGCCCGCCGCACCGCCCAGCGCCTGTTCCCCGACCGCGCGCTGGCGCCGCTGCCAGCCGACCACCCCCTGTTCCACCTGGTCCAGGATGTCGACCGTGCCGGCTTCCCGCGCAACGCCCCCGGCGACCGCCCGGTGCTGGACGCCATCCAGGTCGGCAGCCGCGCCGCGGTGGTGGTGTCGCCCTACGGCCTCGGCTGCGGCTGGGACGACCGCGAGGTGCCGATGCTGGAGCAGGCGGTGTTCTACGACGTCGACACCGCCAACCGCCTGGGCGTGAACCTGATCGCCTATGTGGTCGGCTACCACCAGGTGGCGCAGCAGGAGGCCAAGCCCGAGCTGTTCGGCGCCCTGGACGAGAAGCGCCCGGCCAACGAGCTGGTGTTCGCCCAGATCCGCCACGACGCCCACTGGGACGTGCATCCCGGCGCCGCCGCCGCCCTGCTCACCCGCGCCCGCCGCGACTCCGCCATGGAGGTCAGCCTCAAGCGGGTGGCGGTGCGCCCCGGCCACGACGACCTCTCGGCCTATCCCCTGCTCTGGCTCACCGGCACCGGCGACCTGCGCTTCAGCGAGGGCGAGCGTGCCGCGCTGCGCACCTGGCTGGCCGGCCACGGCACCCTGGTGATCGACAACGGCCTCGGCCTGGCCACCTTCGACGCCGCGGTGCGGCGCGAGCTGACCGCGCTGCTGCCGGGCGCCCAGCTGCAGCCCATCCCGCCCGGCCACCCGCTGATGTCGGCGGCCGCGCCGGTGGTCGAGGTGCGCTACAGCCCGCAGGTGCAGCGGGTGCGCAAGGGTCTGAGCACGCCCTACCTCGAAGGGGTGGCGATGGGCGGCGACATCAAGGTGATCTACAGCCCCTACGACCTCGCCGCCGGCTGGGACGGCCTGGAACGCCCGGGCGCGCTCACCTGGGACGGCGCCGCCGGCACCGCCATGGGCCTCAACCTGCTGGTCTACGCCCTTACCCACTGATGCGCCGCTGGCTGCCATTCCTCGCCCTCGCCGCGGCCGGTGCCGCCGAGATCGAGCTGCGCGCGCCCCTCGCCACCACCGTCGAGGCGGCGCAGCGGGTGGCCGGCGCACGCCAGGTGACGGTCGCCCTGACCGTGCCCGACGACGCCCCCGCCGACCTCGGGCTGGGGGTGTTCGCGCGCGACCGCGACGGGCGCTGGTGGCAGAAGACCCTGGTCGAGCGGCTGGCGCCGGGCGAGCACCGCTTCAGCGTGGTGATCGACCCCGAGGACGGCCTCGAACCCCTCGCCCACCGCGCCGGCTTCGACGCCGCCGCGCTCGCCGAGGGCGGCGGCAGCGGGGTGTGCCTGTGGAGCGCCAGCGCCTCGCGCGCCCGCCTGCAGGTCGACTGCCGGGTCGAGCCGGCGGCGGTGCCGCTGCGCGCCGGCACCCGCCTCGACCGCCTGGAGCTGCCCGGCTTCGACCCCGCCGCCGGGGTGGTGCGCCTGCGCACCGGCGAGCGCTGGGAGGCCTCCTTCCTGCCGGTGCCGCTGCCGGCCAACCCCTACGACCCCGAGCTGCTCGCCTGCGACCTGCTCATCACCGCCCCCGACGGCGCCACCTTGCCGGTGGCGGCCTTCTGGAACGAGCCGCAGCGCCTGATCGACGCCGGCGATCGCGAGCAGGCCGAGCCCGATGGCACCGGCCGCTTCCAGGTGCGCTGGCGCCCGCTGCGCCCGGGCCGCCACCGCGCCGAGCTGACCGTGCGCTGGCGCGGCGGCGCCGAGCTGCGCTGGACCCTGCCGCCGCTCGAGGTCGAGGGTGCCGCGGTCGACCCCTTCGTGCGCATCGACCGCAATGACCGCCGCTTCGTGGCGGTGGATGGGCGCTTCTGGTGGCCGGTCGGGCTCAACCTGCATTCGCCCTTCGACAAGCGCAGCCACGACAGCCACGGCACCGTGCTCACCCCGTCGCGCCACAGCCTGGTCTACCGCGACATGTTCGCGCGCTTGGCGGCGGCCGGCGGCGACGCCTGCGAGATCTGGATGGCGGCGTGGAACCTGGCGCTGGAATGGCGCGCCGACTGGCCGGGCTACCGCGGGCTGGGGCGCTACAGCCAGGGCAACGCCGCCCGCCTCGACGCGGTGCTCGACCATGCCTGGGCGCAGGGCATCCGCGTCAACCTGGTGATCAACAACCACGGCCAGGCCTCGGCCAACGCCGACCGCGAGTGGCGCATCAACCCCTGGAACGAGGACAACGGCGGCCCGCTCGACGATCCCGCCGACGTCTTCGCCGACCCCGAGGCCGCCGCCGGCCAGGAGCGCCTGCGCCGCTACCTGGCGGCGCGCGTCGCCGACCACCCGGCGGTGCTGGGCTGGAAGATGTGGTCCGAGATCAACCTCACCGCCGCGCGCGGACCGGCGGCGGTGGCCTGGCACGCGCGCGCGGCGGCGCGCTGGAAGGCGGTCGACCCCTACGACCATCCCGTGACCACCCACTGGTCGGGCGACTACAAGGTGGTCGACGTGCGCATCGCCGCGGTGTCGGGCATCGACTACGTGTGCATCGACGCCTATCGCCAGCCCGACCGCGGCGGCTTCCTGGCCGAGCTGCTGGCGGCGAGCACCGTCGATCCCGCGCGCGGCCTGTCGCGCCTGGGCAAGCCGGTGCTGGCCACCGAGCACGGCGCCACCAGCGGAGCCTCGGCCGAGGGCGCGCGCGACGCCGACCACCGCACCGCCGCCTTCGCCGCCTTCGTCTCCGGCCATCTCGGCGCCGCCATGATCTGGTGGTGGGAATGGGTCGACCAGGGCGGGCGCTGGGCGCCCTACGGCGCCATCCGCCGCTTCATCGCCGGCGAGGACCTGCGTGGCGCCGACGCGCGCAGCGCGCCGCTGGCGGTCGACGCCCCGCTGTGGGCGCGCGCCTGGGTGCGCCCGGGTCGGTTGCTGGGCTACGTGGTCGATCCGCGCTGGGCCGGCACCGGCGCCAGCGCCGCACGCATCACCGGAGCGCAGCTCACGGTCGGCGACCCGGTCGCGCCCGGCCGCCTGCACGTCCAGTGGTGGGACGCCGACGCCGGCACCGTGGTCGGCGAACGCGACCTCGACCATCCCGGCGGCGCCCTGCGCCTGGAGCTGCCGCCCTTCGCCGCCCATTGCGCGTTCAAGGCCTGGAGGGTGCGGTGAGGGATGCTCTTCCCTGGGACCGCCGGGCTCCAGCCCGGCAATTCGCCAGCGCCGAGTCCCGATCTCGGCGTCGGATTCCCCGGGCGCAGCAACTGCCGGGCTGGAGCCCGGCGCTCCCAGGGAAGAGGTGCGTGCTGCTGGCGCTGATGGCCGGCCTCGCCGCCGCCGAACCGCCTCCGCCACCTCCGCCGCTGCTGCCCAAGGAGGCGGCGCTGTGGAGCCAGGTGGTGCGCTCGCCCTGGGGCGACGGGCTCGAAGCCCAGGGCGTGCCCGCGCCGGTGCTGCGCTGCCACCTGACGGTGCCGGTCAACGGCTGGGAGGGCCTGGTCCTGACCGCCACCGCCGACGGCGCCGCCCTGCCCGCCGCCGCCATCCCCACCGGCACCGCCGCCGGCCTGCTGCCGGTCAAACCGCCGGTGGTGGTGACGGTCGCCCTGCCGATGCTGGCCTCGCCCTACCGCCGGCTGGCCCAGGTCCGCCTGGGCCTGACCGCGCTGGTGCCGGATGGCGGACGCACGGAGTGGACCGCCCCCGCCGAGGCCCCGCGCCCGCCCGTCGACCTGCCCGGCGGCGGCAACGCCGAGCTGCTCGAGCGCAAGGGCGAGCGGCTGGTGCTGCGCCTGGATCGCGCCGCCGCCCTGCGCCTGGTCGAGGTCCAGGCCCGCGACGGCGAGGGCAAGGCGGCCAAGCTGCGCTCAGCCCGCCGCGACCCGGACGGCGAGAGCGCGCGCATCGTGGTCGACGCCGCCTTCGGCAGCGGCGGCACGGTGGTGCTGCTGCTGGCCGAGAGCGTCAAGCGCACCCCGCTGTCGTGGTCGGCCGAGGTGCTCGAACTGGGCTTCGCGGTGCCGGCCCAGCCGGCGGCGCCGTCGCAGCGCGCCGGGGCGGAGGAGTTTTGAAGAAAGGAGGAAGGAGGAAGGAGGAAGGAGGAAGGACGGACGGGGATCCCCGGCACGGCTGGACTGGCACGGGGTTATTGAAGAAAGGCAGAAGGAGGAAGGAGGAAGGAGGAAGGACGGACGGGGATCCCCGGCACGGCTGGATTGGCACGGGGTTATTGA
>JAKLKR010000303.1 GCA_023150565.1 Planctomycetota bacterium | reverse complement strand
GAGGCCGGGCAGGACGCGCGCCAGGCCCAGCTCGCCGCCTGGGGCGTGCCGCTGGCCGCCGACCCCGCCGCCGCCGCGCGCGAGGCCGCCGGCATCCTCATCGAGATCAACGACCCCGCCCAGCACCTGCGCTGGTTCGAGCAGGTCGCCACCCTCGGCAAGCCGGTGTTCATCGACAAGCCGCTGGCCGACACCGTCAAGGCCGGCGCCGCCATCGCCGCCCTGGCGCGGCAGAACGGCCTGCGCGTGGCGTCCAGCTCGCCGCTGCGCTCCGACGCCGCCCTGCAGCGCGCCTGCGCCCAGCTGCCGCGTCCGGCCCAGGCCTGGGTCTACGGCCCGCTCGGCCAGGCGCCCGCCGGCAGCTCGATCGTGTGGTACGGGGTGCACGCGGTCGAGATGCTGCAGCGCGCCATGGGCATAGGCGCGGTGGCGGCCACCGCCCGCCGCGACGCTGGCGGGGTGGTGGTGCACGTCGACTACACCGACCGCCGCCGCGGCGTGGTCGAGCTGAACGAGGGCGCCTGGATCTACGGCGGCACCCTGCGCGACGCCAAGGCGGTGGCGCCCTTCGCGGTCGACAGCGGCGCGCTCTACACCGCCCAGCTGCGCGAGATCGAGCGCTTCCTGCGCGGCGGCGAGCCGCCGGCCACCCTCGACGACGCGCTCGAGGTGCTGGCCATCCTCGACGCCGCCGAGCGCTCGGCCCAGACCGGCCGCACCGAACCCGTCTACCGCTGAAAGGCCACCATGAAGCAGCTCACCGTCGCCATCCTCGGCCAGGGCCGTTCCGGCCGCAACATCCACGCCCACTGCCTGACCACCATCCCCGAGCTGAAGGAGCGCTTCCGCATCGCCCTGGTGTGCGATCCGCTCGCCGACCGGCTGGAGGCCACCGCCAAGGACACCGGCTGCGCGGTCAGCACCGACTGGCGCAGCGTGCTCGCCCGCCGCGACCTCGACCTGGTGATCAACGCCAGCCCCAGCGACCAGCATGTGGCCATCACCGAGGAGCTGCTCGGCGCCGGCCATCACGTGCTGTGCGAGAAGCCGCTGGCGCGGCGCGCGGTCGAGGTCGACCGCCTGGTGGTGGCGGCGGCGCGCGCCGGACGCACCCTGGCCATCTTCCAGCAGTCGCGCTTCGCGCCCTATTTCCGCCAGGTGCGCCAGGTGATCGGCTCGGGGGTGCTGGGGCGCATCGTGCAGATCAAGATCGCCTTCAACGGCTTCGCCCGCCGCTGGGACTGGCAGACCCTGCAGCGCATGAACGCCGGCAACCTGCTCAACACCGGCCCGCACCCGCTCGACCAGGCCCTGCAGCTGTTCGGCGACGCCGATCCGCGCGTGCTCTGCCGCATGGACCGCGCCAACTCCTTCGGCGACGCCGAGGACCACGTCAAGCTGCTGCTGTGGGACGAGGACCGCGCCGCCAACCGCCCGGTGATCGACCTCGAGATCAGCTCGTGCGCGCCCTACCCGTCCTTCACCTACCAGATCTACGGCACCTGCGGCGGTCTCACCGGCGGCATGGACAAGATGGAATGGAAGTGGTTCGACCCCGCCCAGGCCCCCAGGCAGGAGCTGGTGCCCGGGCCGATGCCGGGGCTCGCCTACTGCGGCGAGCAGCTGCCCTGGCAGAACGCCGCCTGGGAGGTGGCGCCGCAGGACAAGGACCTGTTCGCCGCCGCCGGGCGCGACTTCTACTGCATGCTGCACCGCCACCTCGCCGAGGGCGCTCCGCTCGAGGTCACCCCGGCGCAGGTGCGCCGCCAGATCGCGGTGATCGAGGAATGCCACCGCCAGAACCCCTTCCCGGTGAAGTTCTGACATGGCGCTGCGCCTCGCCATCCTCGACCCCGGCCACTTCCACGCCGCCCTGCCGCTGCGCAGCCGCAATCCGCGCCTGGACGACGAGGTGCGCGTCTATGCCCCCGAGGGCCCCGAACTGGCCCGCTTCCTCGCCATGGTCGGGCGCTTCAACACCCGCGCCGAGGCGCCCACCGCCTGGCGGCTCCAGGTCCACCGCGGCGGCGACCCGCTCGCCGCGCTGCTCGCCGATGGCGCCGACGTGGCGGTGCTGGCCGGGCGCAACCGCGGCAAGCTGGCGCGCATCCGCGCCCTGACCGCGGCCGGCATCCATGTGCTGGCGGACAAGCCCTGGGTGGTCGAGCCCGAAGACGTCGCCCACCTCGACGCCATGGCGGGCAGCCAGGCGCACTGGGCCGACCTGATGACCGAGCGCCACGAGCCCTGGGCGGCCCTGTTCGCCACCCTGGCGCGCACCCCGGCGGTGGTGGGCGACGCCGATCCCGGGCGCGGACCGGTGCTCGACAAGGCCACCATCCACCACCTCGCCAAGCAGGTCGATGGGGTGCCCCTGGTGCGCCCAGCCTGGTACTTCGACGTGCGGGAGCAGGGCGAGGGCCTGATCGACGTCACCACCCACCTGGTCGACCAGGTGCTGCTGATCGCCGGCGCACGCGAACGGCCGCTGGCGCCGGGCGCGGTGCGGCTGCAGCGGGCGCGGCGCTGGGCCACTGCGGTGGGCGAGGCCGATTTTCGCACCATCACCGCCAGCGCCGGCTTCCCGCCCGCCCTGGCCTCGCAGGCCGCGGGCGGGGTGCTGCCGCTGATGGCCAACGGCGAACTGGAGTTCACCTGCGGCCGGCTGAGCGCGCGGGTGGCGGCGGAATGGCGCCTGCGCGCCGAGGATGGCGCCGGCGACCGCCATCGATCGCAGTTCCACGGCACCCGTGCCGACCTGGTGCTGGAAGGCGGCGCCGCCGGCAGCCAGCTGACAGTGGTCCCGCGCGGCGATCCGGCGGCGGTGGCGGCGGCGCTCGACGGCTGGATCGCCGCCACCGGTGCGGCGGTGCGCGCCGATGCGGGTGGTCGGATGCAATTGCGCCCGCTGCAGCACAGCGGGCACGAGGAGCATTTCGCCCAGGTCCTGGAAGGGTTCCTGGGCGGCCTGGCGCGGCCCCAGCCGGCCTGGGAGCGGGCGGCGACCGCCGCCCGCTACCGCCTGCTGGCCGAGGCCCTGACGAGTGCGCGGGTCAGCAGCATCTAGCCGCGCTGGCTCAAGCCGGGGATTGGCAGAGGACGCAGAGAAAACCGACCGCGCCCCTGGGAGCGCCGGGCTCCAGCCCGGCAATTGGGACCGTCGGGCAGAACTGCCGGGCTGGAGCCCGGCGCTCCAAGGGAAGAGGTGCGCTACAGCTTGATGCGCACCTCGCGGCGGTCGGCCGACGACTTGTAGATGCCGTCGAGGATCGCCTGCACCGCCAGCGCCTGGTCGATGGTGACGCAGGGCTGCTCCTTGCCCAGGATGGCGTTGACGAAGTTGGTGAAGCGGTCGCAGTGCGGGTAGGCGACCTTGGCCTTGGGGTCGAGGTCGACCACGAACTCCTGTCTGCGGCGGGTGCACAGGCGGATGGTCTCCTTGCCGCCCGCCACCGCCTCGTCCTGGCCCACCCACAGGGTGCCCTCGGTGCCGTAGATGATGGTCTCCATGACGTTGCCGGTGGGCATGTGCGCGGCCCAGCTCACGTCCAGGTCGACGCTCATGCCCTTGGCCAGGCGGATGTGGGCGTTGGCGAAGTCCTCGACGTCGAAGGTCATCTTGGGATCGCGGTCGCTCTGGCCCCAGCCGCCCTCGCCCTGGCCGCGGTGGCCGAACTTGCCATAGACCGAGCCGGAGCAGGTCACCGGTGCGAAGTTGTCGGCGATGAACAGGGTCTGGTCGAGCATGTGCACGCCGATGTCGAGCAGGCAGCCGCCGCCGGACAGGGCCTTGTGCCCGAACCAGGTCTGCAGGCGCGGGCAGCCCCAGCGCCGCTGCCAGCGCGCCTTGGCGTGGTAGGCCTCGCCGATCACGCCCTTGGCCACCAGCGCACGCGCCTTCTGCATCGCGGTGGGATAGCGGCGATTCATGCCCAGCATCCACACCTTGCCCGACTTCTTCACCGCCGCCTTGACCTTGCGCGCCTCGGCCAGGTTCATGGCGAAGGGCTTCTCGGCGATCACGTGCTTGCCGGCGGCGAGCGCCGCCAGGGTGTAGGGCACATGGAACTTGTTGGGCACTGCGACGTAGATGGCGTCGACCTCGTCGTCGGCGAGCAGCTCCTCGAGGCTGCGCGGGCGCTTGGCGATGGCGAACTGGTCGCACAGCTTGGCCTGGCGGCCGGCGTGGAGGTCGAAATCGGCGACCACCTTGGCCTTGGGGTGCTTGGCCAGGGCGTTGCACAGGCTGGGCGCGATGGCGCCGGCGCCGATGATGCCGATGTTGACGGTGCTCATGCAGGGTCCTTTGTCATTTCCAGCAGCAGGGCTGGAGGGGATCCCGGAGTATTGCCAGCAAATCTCCAGGCGACAAGATGCCGAAGATGAGCCGGATTGGCCAAAACAACGACGGACCCTTCTCCTGCGCGCATGTGCGCGCGTGCGTCGGCTGCGGCCACTACTTCCAGCCGCGCGGCCGCCAGCCCGGCGGGCAGCCGATCCCGGCCGGGCAGGAGAAGGTCGAGCTGATGACCGGCGGGCGGGCCTGGATCGACGAGGGCGGCACCCTGCGCGAGGTGCTGCCCGGCGACCTCATCTGGCACCTGCCCGGCGACCGCAACATCTGCCGCAGCGATCTCGAGGATCCCTACCGCTGCCTGGCGATCTCGTGGAGCGTGTCGCGGCCGGTGCCGCGCCCCTTCCCCCACGTCACGCGCTGGGACGACCTCGCCGAGGTGCGCGCCTGGACCCGCCAGATCACCGCCACCTGGGCCGACCAGCGCATCGACCGCGGCCTGCTCGCGCTCTCGACCTATTCCCTGCTGCGTCTCAAGGCCCACACCCACGCCGTCACCGCCGGCGACCCCGACCTGCCGGCGCCGCTGCGGCGGGTGCTCGACCGCATGGGGCGCGAATACACCGCCGACCTCGCCATCGCCGAGCTGGCGGCCGAGGCCGGCTGGTCGCCCACCAACCTGCACGCGCAGTTCCGCCGGCATCTCGGCACCTCGCCGCACCAGCACCAGCTCGATCTGCGCCTGCGCGCCGCGCGCGAGCGCCTGGTCACCGGCGACGAGGAGCTCGGCTCGATCGCGCGCGCCTGCGGCTTCGCCAACCCGGCGGCGCTCTGCCGCACCTTCCGCAAGGCCATGGGCATGCCGCCGGGCGAATACCGCCGCCGCCAGTCGCTCGGCACCGCGGCCGGCGAGGGAGGAACATGAGCACCCGTGCGCCCGCCCTGCCCTGCCCGCCCGGGATGGAGGCGGAGCGCAGCGTGCAGCCGCGCCAGACCCGCCACCTCTCGATCACCTCGATCGACCCCTTCGAGGCCCTGCCGCGGGTGGTCACGGTCGGCGAGGAGGCCGCGCGTCCGGGCTACTTCTGCCAGCCGCAGCGGCGCCCGCGCGACCTCTTCGCGGTGGTGCAGATGACGGTGGCCGGCTGCGGTGCGGTGTGGCCGGGCTGGATGGCGGGCGAGCGGCCGCGGCCGCTGGCGGTGCCGCCGGGCAGCGCCCTGGTGTTCATCACCGGACGTCATGACCTGGCCTACGGCCTGGCGGCGGGCGAGCGCGGCTGGTCGTTCGCCTACGCCGAGTTCGGCGGCACCGCCGCGCGCGAGCTGCTGGCGGAGCTGGTGCGCCGCCACGGCCACGTGCTGGTCCCGGGCGGCGACGGCTTCGTGCGCGAGGTGCGGCGCATGCTCGACGCCCCGGGCGAGCGCCAGGTGGTGTGGGATGGCGGCGAATCCGCGCGCGTGGCCACCGCGCTGCTGACCGC
>JAKLKR010000302.1:283-5817 GCA_023150565.1 Planctomycetota bacterium | reverse complement strand
CCTGGTGCAGCTTGCGCCCGGGGCGGTCCTCGGCCTGGCCGTTCACCTGCACGGTGCCGGAGCGGGCGAGATGCTTGGCAGCGCCGCCGGACGGCGCCAATTCGTGCTTCTTGAGGAACTGGGCGAGGGTGATGTAGGGACGGCCCTCGCCATCCAGGCGCGGACCCTTGGGCGTGGCGGCGGCCGGCACCTCGACGGCGTCGGGGTCCTCGACCTCGTCCTCGGCCGGCGGCGGCAGCGGGGCGGCCTTGGGCTTGGCCTCGGCTGGATCCGCGCCGCGCTGGCGCAGCAACGGGTGGATGGGGGGCAGCCGGCGGCCGCCGCGTTCGCCATGCCGGAAGGAATCACGCCCACGCATCGAGGAACCCCTTTATCCGTGTCCACTGTTCGCGGGCGACCTGGGCGCCCATCACCTGCACCACCGCCGCCCCGGCGAGGGAGCCCAGGCGGCCGCTCTGGGCCAGGGGCAGGCCGCGCAGATGGCCGGCGAGGAAGCCCGCCGCCCAGCAGTCGCCCGCCCCGGTGGTGTCGACCACCTGGGCGACCGGCTCCACCGCGACCCGCACCCGCTCGGGACCGCGGGCGATGAGCGCGCCGTCCTTGCCCAGCTTGACCACCGCCACCGGGGCGCGCCCGGCCAGGTCCTCGAGCGCCTGCTCGGGGGTGCCGCCGCACCAGGCACGGGCCTCGTCCTCGTTGGCAAAGACCACGTCGACCTGGCCGGCCAGCAGTTCGGCCAGCACCGGCTTGTTGATGTTCACCACCTCGAAGCTGGCGAGATCGAGCGCCAGCTGGCACCCGGCGGCCTTGGCGGCGCGGGCGATGGCGCGGGTCAGGTCGTGGTTGAACAGGGTGTAGCCTTCGAGCATCACCAGGCGCACCCCGGCGAAGGTCTCTGCGGTGATGCCGGCGGGGTCGAGGGCGGCGGCGGCGCCCAGGCAGGTGCGCATGGTGCGCTGGGCATCCGGGGTCACCAGGCTGAGCACCCGGCCGGTGGGCAGCTCGGGGTGTTCGACCAGGCGCGCCTCGCACCCCTGCTCCGCCAGGGCGGTGCGGTAAAATGCGGCAAAATCATCGTTGCCGACGCTGCCGATGAAGGCCGTCGCCAGCCCCAGGTTGGCGGCGCCCACGGTGGTGTTGCTGGCGGCGCCGCCGGCCGCGCGCACCGCCTCGCGCTTGGACTTTGTGAGCAGGCGGTCGATGAGCGCGGCATCGACCATCTCCATGCCGCCCTTGGCGCCCTCGACCTGCTTGGCGAGGAACTCATCGTCGACCTGGAGCACCAGATCGACCAGGGGGGAACCGACACCGACGAGATCGAGCATGGCAGCAGCAGGGCGGACAGGGTGGTGGCTGCGCCGGCCATCCGCGCATGCGGCCGGTCGCAGGATCGCAGGATCCAGGCCTGACGGGCTATTTCTTGTTCTCGTCCAGCACCCGTGCCACCTCCATCAGGATGCCGGCGGCGCTGCCCGTGAGGGTGCGCTCGGCCGGGGCGGGGGCGTCGGCGTGGAAGGCGAAGCGCGGCGGCGGATTCACCGCCAGCTCCATCAGGGCGTCCATGCCCTTCTTGGCGGCGCAGACGGCATGCACGGCGGCGCCGGCGGTCAGATGGATGCCGGCGCCCTGGGGGCCGCCGATCAGGTCCAGGCGCCCGGACTTGCCGGTGACCTGGAAGAAGCCCAGCAGGTCGAGCAGGCCGCCGGTGACCTGGCCGGTGAAGGTCGCGCCCTGGGCCGCCAGTTCGCCCAGGCTGAAGCCGGGGCCGAGGGTCTCCAGGGTCGAGATTTGCGGCGCCTGGTTGCCGAGCGAGCCGGGATCGCTGCCCGGGGGCAGCAGGTGCATGCGGTAGACCTGGCCGCCGATCTGCACCTGGCAGCCGTCGTCGATGCGGGTCGGCTGGGTGATGCGGGTGCCGTTGATCATCACCCCGTTGCGGCTGTTGAGGTCGTGCATGACCCAGCAGCCGTGCTCCTGGTTCCAGCGCATCTCGCAGTGGCGGCGCGAGGCGAGGGCATCCTGGAGGACGATATCGACGCCCTCTTCACGCCCGAATACGTAGGGGCGTTCGGTGCGCAGGCGGTAGGCGCGGCGCGAGGCGGAAACGAGGTAGTAGTCGACGGCCATGGGGACCACGGACCATAGGAGGCCGACCGCCACGGCAAGGATGGAAAACGGCGCCCGTACCACCCACTCCGTCGGAGCACGGACGGCGGCGACGGAGAACGCATGGCGCGCAGCGGATGCGGCCAGGAAGCTCGCCGGCCATGGATGCCTGCTTTCCCCTGCCGGTAGACCCCCTCGATGGCTGCGAACCGCGGCCACGGGCGCACCTGCTCGCCACCTTGCGCCGCATCGACGGCTGGGGGCCGCTGGCCTGGCGCGAAGTGCTGGGGGCCTGGCGTCTGGGCGCCGCGGTGCTGCTGCTGGAGGAGCCCGAAGCCGGCACCGGTGGCGGCGAGGCCGGCGACAGCCAGGCCGATGCCACCCTGGTGATCGAGCACGGCCTGGGCGAGGACGACGCCGACGCCACCGCCGACTGGGTGCAGCGCCAGGCGATCGCCTGCCTGTGGGACCTGCCGGCGCTCGCCCCCCTCTCCCCGCAGACCATCCGTCCCGGCAGCACGGTGCGCGCCACCAACGCCTGCTTTGCCCTCCCCCCCGCCGCCGATGGCACACCGCGGCTGTGCCTGCGCGCACGCCTGGCGCTGCCCTTCACCGGCATGTGCATCGACCCGGCGCCGCTGCGCCGGCTGGCGGCGGCGGCGGAGACCTTCGCCGCCAGTCTGGCCCGCCCCGGCCCCGCGCTGCGCCGCCACCGGCTGTGCGTGCGCCGCAGCCGCGCCCTGCGCGCCGCCCTGCCGCTGCACGGGCTGTGCGCCTTCCTGGCCTCGGGTTCGCTGATCGCCCGCACCGCCGACGGCGCCCCCCTGCCGGGCGCCCGGCCGCTGACGGTGCCGCCGCGCCTGCGCCGCACCATCGACCTGGGGCCGCTGGGCCGGGTCGCAGGCCTGGGCATCCCGCTCGGGGTGACCGCCCTCGCCGGCGCCCCCTACCACGGCAAGAGCACCCTGCTGCGCGCAGTCCTGGCGGGGGCCGACGACCACCCCCCCGGCGACGGACGCGAACTGGTGGTGGCCGACCTCTCGGCCGCCCCCCTGCAGGCCGAGGACGGCCGCCGGGTCAAGGACCAGGACGTCAGCGGATTCTTCCCCGCCCTGCCCGGCCAGGATCCGCTGCGCTTCACCAGCGCGCGCTCCTCCGGCGCCACCGGCATGGCCGCCACCGTGCTCCAGGCGGTGGCCGCCGGCTGCCGGCTGCTGCTGGTCGACGAGGACACCGCCGCCAGCAACTTCCTGGTCCTCGACCAGCCCATGCGCCGGCTGCTGGGCGCCGCCGCCGACGGCACCACCACCCTGCTCGAATGCCTGCCGGCCCTGGCCCGGCGCGGGGTGAGCGCAGTGGTGGTGGCAGGATCGAGCGCCGCCGCCTTCCCCTGCGCCGATCGCGTGCTGCTGCTGGAATCCTGGCGCCTGCGCGATGCCACCCGCGCCGCCCGCAGCCTGAGCGGAGCACGCCACGGCGGCTGCGCCCTGCCCATCCCCGGACGCCATCTGGTCGACCAGCCCGACCGTCTGCTCGGCCCGCGGCACTTCCTCCAGGTCGACACCCGCGAGCCGGAACGGCCGCGCCTGCTCCTACCGCACGGGATCGAGGCGGTCGACCTGCGCCGCTGCGGCTGGGACCTTGATCCGGCGCTGGCGCGCGGCGCCGCCCAGGCCGCGGCCTGGTGCTGCCGGCTGGCAGCCGGCGGCTGCGACCTCGATGAGCTGCGCTCGCGCTGGGCCCGCCACGCCTGCCAGCACGGAGCTCCGGGGCTCGACCCCTTCCACACCGGCTTCGCCGCCCTGCCGCCCTGGCAGCTGGTGGTAGCCGTATTGGAACGGCTCAGCGTGCCGGCGATGACCTGCCGGCCACCCGTCCTGCCGCCAGCGCCTGCTGCGCCATGAGCAGGAAGGCCAGCTGCACCGCGTGCACCATGGCGTGGGCGCCGCCCGGCAGCAGGTCGTCCCAATCCACCAGGCGCACCGCCAAGTCCTCACCCTCGTCCTGATGCTGGGCCCCGGGCAGCGGATCCACCGGCACCACGAAGCCGGTGGCGGTCGACTGCACCCGCGCCGGCTCCGGCCACAGCACGCCCAGCGGCAGCAGCGGCCCGCTGGCGCGGTACCCGGTCTCCTCGGCCAGTTCGCGCACCGTCGCCACGGCGGGGTCCTCACCGGGCTCCAGATTGCCGGCCGGCAGCTCGACCATCACCCGGCCGATGGCCTGGCGCCACTGCTCGACCACCACCAGGCGGCCATCGGGCAGCACCGGCACCGCCAGCACCCACGAGGGCATCTCGAGCAGATTGAAGGGGTCGAGCAGCGCACCCCGCCCGGTGCGCAGGCGCTGCTGGCGCAGGGTGACCCAGCGGTCGCGATGGACGGTGCGCTCGTGCTCGACGATCCAGGGTGCGGGCATGGGCCTCACCCTGGCGGGTGCAGCCGCCAGTCCAGCACGCCGCCCACCGGCCAGCGGTCGCGCTGGCCGGCGCGCAGCGCCAGGCTGGCCTCGGTGCCGTCGATCGCCGCCGCCACCCGCTGCCGCCGGCGCTCCAACTCGGCCTCATCGGGTTCGCCGGGCGGGAACAGGATCGGCGGGGCGAAGCCGTAGGCGACATGGGCGCGCGGCCAAGGCAGGCGGAAGCGGTCCCAGGAACGGAAGCGCAGTTCGCGGGTGGCGCGCGCCGCCAGCGGCAGCACCGGCACCCCGCACAGGCGGGCGATCTCGAGCGCCCCGCCCTTGGGCTGGCGCGCCGGCCCGCGCGGTCCGTCGCAAGCGATGGCCACATGGTAGCCGCCGCGCAACGCCTCCAGCACCGCCTTGGCGCCGGCCGCCGCACCGCGCGCGCTCGACCCGCGCACGGCGCGGATACCGATGCGTTCCAGGTACTCGGCGATGATGGCGCCATCGCCCGAGCGACTGGCGAGGGCGGCCAGGCGCATATGCCCGTGACGGGGAAAGGCCCCGACCATGTTCATCAGGCTGTGGTGCCACAGCAGCACCACCACCGTGCGGGTGGGGCTCATGCGCACCGCCTCGACCAGATGCTCGGTGCCGAAGCGGTGGAAGCGCCAACTCCCGGTCCAGGGCGAGGCGAGGGCGTAGACCAGATCCGCGGATGGTTTCCAGCCCATGTCGGCGGGCACCCTGGGCCCCCGCCCCCGCCGGGCAAGGGCGACCCTTGACGAACCCGACTCGCCTTCTAGATTCCGCGCCTCGTTACCCAGCCCGGGTGGCGGAATTGGCAGACGCACTAGATTCAGGTTCTAGCGGCCGCAAGGTCGTGAAGGTTCGAGTCCTTTCCCGGGCACCAAAAAAACCTGCAGGCTTCGCCTGCAGGTTTTTTCTTGGCGTCTGCCCAGGCTGAGCGTGTGCCGTGGACGGCTCTTTCGGAGCGTCGACGCCCACGTCGACGCCGCGGTGATGGT
>JAKLKR010000302.1:0-273 GCA_023150565.1 Planctomycetota bacterium | reverse complement strand
ACTCCGTCGACGTGGGCGTCGACGCTCCGCATGTGGCCGTCCGCTATTCTCCTGCCTCAGGGTATCTGCCCTCCCCCGCCCGTTCGGCAGCGTCAGGATGCCCGGCTGACGACCTGCCCGTGCTGGATCGCCCAGGCCTTGGGCGTGAGATCGGCGAGGTCCGGCGTCTGGTGGCCGGCCCTGCGTCTCCGTCGCCAGTCGATGAGCGTCGGGGTCACGGCGGCGAGGTAGTCGGCCGGGTTGATCCGCGCCAAGCGGCATGAGCGCAGGACG
>JAKLKR010000301.1 GCA_023150565.1 Planctomycetota bacterium | reverse complement strand
GTGGCGGCCTGCCCGTGCGCGCTGGTGATCGCCGCCCCCGCCACCGCCATCGCCTCGCTCGCGGTCGCCGGCCGGCACGGCATCCTGGTCAAGGGCACCGCCTTCCTCGAGGAGATGGCCGACTGCGACGCGGTGGTGCTCGACAAGACCGGCACGGTGACCGTCGGCCACCTCGAACTGGTGGCGGCGCAGCCCCATTTCGGGGTGGCCGAATCCGAACTGCGCTCGATCGCCGCCGGCCTGGGCGCGGCCAGCAGCCACCCGGTGTCGCGCGCCATCGCCGCCGCGGTCGAGGCGGGTGCACGCGCAGCGGTGGTCGAGGTCGCCGAGACCGGCGGCATGGGCGTGCAGGGCCGGCTCGACGGCCGTCCGGTGGCGATGGGCCGCGCCGCCTTCCTCGCCAGCCACGGCGCCAGCCTGGGCGAACCCCCGGCCCATGACGGCCCGGTGGTGGGGGTGGTGCGCGACGGCACCTTCCTCGGCTGGCTGCTGCTCGCCGACGAACCGCGCGCCGAGGCCGCCGCCGCCCTCGCCGACCTGCGCCAGCTCGGACTGACCCGCCAGGTGATGATCACCGGCGACCGCCGCAGCGTGGCCGAGAGCACCGCCGCCCGCCTCGGCATCACCGAGATCGAGGCCGAGGTGCTGCCGGCACGCAAGCTGGAACGGGTCCAGGCCGAGATCGCCGCCGGCCGACGCCCGCTGGTGGTGGGCGACGGGGTCAACGACGCGCTCGCGCTCAAGGCCGGTTCGGTGGGGGTGGCGATGGGGGCCAAGGGCGCCGACGTCGCCCTGGCCTCGGCCGATGTGGTGCTGATGACCAGCGACCTGCGCCGGCTCGGCACCTGCATCCGGCTCAGCCGCCGCTGCCGCCGCACCATCAACCTCAACGTCGCCCTCGGCCTGGGCTGGACCCTGGCGGTGGTGGCGGCTGCCGCGCTGGGTCTGATCGGACCCATTGGCGCCATCCTCATCCACAATCTCGGCACCCTGGCGGTGATGGCCAACGCCGGCCGCCTGCTGCGCTTCGACGAGACGGTGGACGGCTGACCGAATGCCAAATGCTGGAAGGTTTGAATGCTGGAATAACTGAACCCGCACTGGATCTACTGAACATTCCAGCATTCCGGCATTGTAGCATTTGGCATTCACCTGATGCCGCCATGCGCGGATTGCAGGCTCCAGGCTGACCAGTTGACCCTAACCTCACGCCATGCGCCCCCTCCTGCCCGCCGTGCTGCTGCTTGCCGCCTGCGCCCAGGAAACCCCCACGGCGCCGGAGAAGAAGCCCGTGACCGCCGTCCCCGCCGCTTCCGCCGCCGCTACCGTCGAACCGGCGGTCACCGACCGCCTGGTCCTGAGCGATCAGGAATGGCGCCAGCGCCTGACCCCGGAGCAGTTCACCGTGCTGCGCCAGCAGGGCACCGAGCGGCCCTTCTGCGGCGGCTACACCGCCAGCAAGGACCACGGTCCGGGCACCTACCGCTGCGCCGGCTGCGGCAATCCGCTGTTCGACGGCGGGCAGAAGTTCGAATCCGGCACCGGCTGGCCGAGCTTCTGGCACTGCTTCAAGGGCCGGGTGGCGCTCAAGCGCGACGCCAGCCACGGCATGGAGCGCACCGAGGTGGTGTGCGCGCGCTGCGACGGCCATCTCGGCCACCTCTTCGACGACGGACCCGCCCCCACCGGCGCACGCTTCTGCATCAACGCGGTCAGCCTGCGCTTCGACCCCTGGATCCCGCCGACGCGGCCGCCGGGGGCGCGCATGGCGGTGTTCGCCGCCGGCTGCTTCTGGGGGGTCGAGGCGCACTTCCGCTCCCTGCCCGGGGTGGTGGATGCGCGCGTGGGCTACATCGGCGGCCGCACCAACGCCCCCACCTACGAGCAGGTGTGCAGCCACGGCACCGGTCACGCCGAGGCGGTGGAGGTGGTCTACGACCCCGCCATCACCAGCTACGAACGCCTGCTGGATGCGTTCTTCCAGGGCCACGATCCCACCACCGTCGACCGCCAGGGGCCGGACGTGGGCGACCAGTACCGCTCAGCCGTGTTTCCCGCCGATAGCGCCGAACAGGCCGCCTTCCAGGCCGCGGTCACCCGCTGGCAGCCGCGCTTCAAGGCCCCGATCGTGACCCGCAGCGAACCGCCGGCCACCTTCTGGCCGGCGGAGGAATACCACCAGCGCTACCAGGCCAAACGCGGCCTGGGCATCGGCTGCCACTGAAGAACGTCCGGACGTCCGTTCGTCCGGACGTCCGGACGTCCTCGCATCCATACCGTGGCGGTCTTTCGACGCCCGGACGAAAACTCGCCGCTCAGCCCCTGACCAGGATCAGCAGGTTGTCGCGGTGCACCGCCGCCTTGGGCAGGGCGTAGCCGAGGATCGCGGCGGCGGCGTCGAGGCGTTTGCCCGCCACCGCCGCCAGTTCGGCCGAGGTCATGCCGGCCAGGCCGCGCGCCACCTCGGTGCCGGCGGGGTCGCTGATCGCCACCGTGTCGCCGCGCTCGAAGCGGCCCTCGACCCGCACCACCCCGGCTGGCAGCAGGCTGCGGCCCTTGTCGACCAGGGCGGTGGCGGCGCCGGCATCGACATGGATCACGCCCTTGCAGCGCCGGCCCACCGCCAGCCAGCGCCGGCGGGCGTCGGCACGCTCGGCCCGGCCCTGGATGCGCGTACCCACCGCTTCGCCGGCGAATACCCGGGCGATCACCCGTGGTTCACGGGCGTGGCAGATGTGGGTGGTGACCCCGGCGGCGCAGGCCAGGCGCGCGGCCTCGATCTTGGAGCGCATGCCGCCGCGCCCGCGCGCCCCGGCGCCGCCGGCGGCGGCGAGCACCGCGGCGGTGATGGCGGGGATCTCCGCCAGGCGCCGGGCCTGGGGGTTGCTGCGTGGATCGGCGTCATAGACCCCGTCGATATCGGTGAGCAGCACCAGGCGCTCGGCCCCCAGCTGGACCGCCACCAGCGCCGACAGGCGGTCGTTGTCGCCCACCGTCAGTTCCTCGACCGCGACCGGGTCGTTCTCGTTGATCACCGGCACCGCCCCGAAGGCGAACAGCGCCTCGACGGTGTCGGACAGGTTCAGCCAGCGCTTGCGCACGCTGAAGTCGTCGTGGGTCAGCAGCAGCTGGGCGGCCACCAGGCCGTGGCGGGCGAAGACCTCCTCCCACAGGTGGACCAGGCCGATCTGGCCGATCGCGGCCAGGGCCTGGCGCTCGGGCAGACCGGGAGGACGGTCCTTGAGGCGCAGGCGCGCCACCCCGGTGGCGACCGCGCCGCTGGTCACCAGCACCGGCCGCCAGCCGTCACGCAGCAGGCGGGCGAACTGGGCCGCCACCGCGTCGAGGTACGGGGCATCCACCGCCCCACCGGCATCGACCAGCGAGTTGGAGCCGATCTTGATCACCACCACCCGATGTTCGGCCACGTCAGCGCTCCTGGTCGGTGGATCTCTTAGGGACCATGAAGCGGCTGGCAATCAGCCCGAGCTCGAACAGCAGCTGCATCGGCACCGCCAGGGCGAGCAGGCTGGCGAGGTCGGAGCCGGGGGTGAGCATCGCCGCCAGCACCAGGTTGACCATCACCACCCAGCGCCGCGCCTTGGCCAGCTGGTCCGGCTTCATCAGGCCGGTACGTACCAGCACCATCACCGCCCAGGGGATGTCCATGATCAGGCCGAAGGCGATCGTCCAGTTGAAGAACGAGTCGATGTAGTCGGCCTGCTTGAGCTGGATGACGACAGTCGGATCCGAGTCGGTGAACTGGATCAGCCAGGCATACATGTACGGGATGCCCAGGAAGTAGCCCAGCAGCATGCCGCCATAGAAGAACAGCACCGCCGCCGGCACGAACAGGAAGGCCAGGCGGCGTTCCGCCGGCTTCAGCCCCACTGCGATGAATTGCCACAATTCCCACAAGATGACCGGGATGGCGAGGGCGAGGGCGGCGTACATCGACAGGGTGGCGGCGTTGATCGCGCTTTCGGCCAGGTCGGTGACCATGAACAGGCGGGCGGTGCCGTCGGTGGGAAGGCGCAGGCGGGCGGCGACCTCGGGGCCGACCAGCTCGATCGCCCGCTGCAGCGGCCAGATGATCGCCAGCTTGAGCTGTGCATGGTAGGCGAAGCCGAGGATGAAGCCCAGCGCCAGCACCACGATCGGCGGCACGATGCGCCGGCGCAGTTCGCCCAGGTGGGAGCCCAGGCTCATCGGCTGGTCGGGATCGGGGGTCAGCCAGGTGGCCATGGCGCGGCCACTGTGGTCCGGCCGGCATGGGCGCAAGGCGCCCCGGCCTGGTCAGGTCAGGTCACGCGGATCGGAGCCGCCGGCACCGCCGCGGGATACGACCCGGACGGATAGCGGTTGGTGGCGCTGCTGCGCAGGCGGTAGCAGCCGCCGCGCTCATCCGCCACCCGCTCGAAGCCGTCATCGATGTTCATGGTGGTCTCGGCCCCGCCGAGGAAGAACCAGCCGTCGGGCGGAAGCAGGCGCTTGACCTTGCCCATGATCGTGCGCTTGGTCTCGAGATCGAAATAGATCAGCACGTTGCGCATCATCACGATGTCGAAGCGTTCGCTGGCGAAGGGCCAGGATTCGAGCAGGTTGACCTGGCGGTAGTCCACCATCTTGCGCAGTTCGTCGGAGATCTGCCAGCTGTTGGCGTCGACGCGCCGGAACCAGCGCTGGGCCTTGTCCGGGGGCAGGCCACGGTTGATCTCGAGCTGGCTGTAGATGCCGGCGCGGGCGCGGTCCAGCACCTCGGTGCTGAGGTCGGTGGCGACGAAGCGCAGATTCCAGCTGGACAGCTGGGGCAGCTGCTCGCGGATGGTCATCGCCACCGAATAGGGCTCCTGGCCGGTGGAGCTGGCGGCGCACCAGATCGAGAGCTGCTTCTGGGCGGCGCGCGCGCGCATCAGCTCGGGCAGGATGCGCCGGCCGAGCACCTCGAAGGGATGCACGTCGCGGAACCACAGCGTCTCATTGGTGGTCATCGCCTCGATCACGTCGCGCAGCAGGTTGGCCGGGGCATTGCTGCGCAGGCGCTGGCAGAGCTGGTCGATGGAGGCCAGGCCCTGCTCGCGGGCGACCGGGGCGAGACGGGATTCGAGCAGGTAGGCCTTGTCCTCGCCCAGCACGATGCCGGAGCGATCCCGCACCAGCCGGCGCAGGAAGTCGAAATCGAGGCTGTTCAGCGCCACGAGCCCCCCGGGACAGTGCGATCGGCCATGGAGGATGGTACCACCGGAATCCTAGGCCAGCAAGGCGTGGGCATCCATCACCGCCTTCCAGGCCAGCAGAGCGCCCTTGGGCAGGCGCAGACGTTCGCCGTCGCGGGTGGCGGGGATGGTGCCCTGGTCGAGCCGCTTGGCCACGAACGCCGGGCTTCGTCCGATCAGCTGCGCCGCCTCGGCGGTGTCCACCAGCTCGCCCGCCAGCTCGGCGCGCACCTGCCAGATGCGCTCGCGGGTGAGGTCCTGGCGCATCGCCTTGCGGTCGCGCGCCGCCAGCAGGGTGGCGGTCGCGAGCAGGGCCGCGGCCGGGCCGCCGGCGGCGGCGCGCAGGCGGAACAGCGCCGCCGCGGTGTCGTAGGGTTCGCCCAGCACCTGGTCGAAGCGTTCCAGGTTGAGGTGCAGCCAGCTGGCGGCATCGCCCTCGCGCCCGGCGCGGATGGCGCCGTCGACGAACACCTGCAGCAGCTCCTCCAGGCCGTCGCCGTGGCCGCCGGCGAGCAGACGGTCGAGCTGGCGCCCGGCCCCGGCGATGTCGCCCGCCACCAGGCGCAGGCGCACCAGCCCGGCACGGTCCTCGGCCTCGCCCTCGATCCCCAGGGCGTCGATGGCGCCGGCGCACCAGTGGGCGAGGTCGGCCAGGCGCTCGCGCGCCGCCGGCAGGATCGAATCCAGGCTGCTGGCGGTGGCGGCGG
>JAKLKR010000300.1 GCA_023150565.1 Planctomycetota bacterium | reverse complement strand
CCATGTCCTCGTTTTCCTCGTTCACGGTGTCGAGGAACTCATCGAGGGCATCACGGATCGATTCGTTGATGCGGTAGCCCTCGCTTTTGAGGAGCTTGATGACGTCTTCTTCAAGGCCCATGGTGGACTCCCAGCCCCGTCAGGGGGCGCGAATAGTGACGTAGGGCGGTGGAAGTGCCTGTCAATCCCCGCCCTGCCGATGGCCACCCCCGCAGGTGGTGCGACCCCGCTCGGGCATACGCTTGCCGGCGGCCAGGCCCGCCCCCGCACGGCGTTCCTGCCATCACCAACCCCGGGGGCAAGCCCCAGGAGACGTCCATGCGCCAGTTCGCCACCGCCCTTGCCCTCTGCGCCGTCGTGGCCCTGCCCGTCGCCGGCTTCGCCGGCGACCCGGCCAAGGAGCCCGCCAAGCAGGAGAAGGAAGGGAAGGACAAGAAGGCCCACAACCACTGGTGCCCGGTCACCGGCAAGAAGGTCGATGCGGCGGTGCCTGCGGTCGAGGTCAAGGTCAAGGACAAGGAAGGCAAGGACAAGACCGTGCTGATCGCGGTCGCCGACAAGGCCTCGGCCGAGGTCATCGCCAAGGCCAACGACGAGCAGAGGCAGCTGTTCGCCGACGCCGCCAAGAAGCGCCAGAAGGTCGAGAACGGCAAGCTGGTGAAGATCGCCGAGGCCGAGGAGGAGAAGGCCAAGGAGAAGGCCGACAAGGCCGCCAAGGGCGAGAAGGAAGACAAGAAGGACGGCGAGAAGAAATAGGCCGAGCGGGCCCTGCATCCGGCGCCTGACGCCGGATGCAGCGGCGCTTCCGGCTGGCCGTCAGCCCTTCTTGCCCTTGGGGGTGAGCGCGGTGGTGGCGGGCTGGACCGGCGGCTCGCCCTGGGCGCGCTTGTAGACCGTGGTGGCGGGCGGCAGGTCGCGCATGCCGGTGCCGCGGATGACCGTGGCCTTCTGCTTGCGCCCCTTGGGGGTGAGGTTGTTCCAGCGGTCGATCAGCCCCGATTTGAGATCCTTGTAGCGCTGCACGCACTCGTCGATGACCTTGTGCGCCACCAGGCGGTCCTCCCAGCCGTAGGTGTCGCTCTTCTTGCCCTCGAGATCCTTGTAGATCTGGAAGAAGTAGTCGACCTCGGCCAGGTAGTGGCTGGCGAGGTGCTGCAGGCCGTTGACGTCGCGCATACGCGGGTCGTTGACCGGCACCGCCAGGATCTTGTGGTCCAGCCCCTTGTCGTCGCGCATGATCAGCACCCCGAGCGGGCGCACCTCGATCAGGCAGCCGGGGAAGGTGTCGTGCTCGACGATCACCACCACGTCGAGGGGATCGCCGTCCTCGGAATGGGTCTGGGGGATGAAGCCGTAGGCCCCCGGATAGTGCACCGGGCTGTAGAGCGTGCGGTCGAGGCGGAAGACGTTGAGCTCCTTGTCGTACTCGTACTTGTTCGACGAGCCCTTGGGGATCTCGATCACCGCGTTCACCACCTGCGGGACGTCCACGCCGGTGGGAAGCTCCATGTAATTGGCCATGGACCGACGCTAGGCGGGGCCCCGGCCCCGGCAATTACACTTTGCGCATAGGCCGGCAGCCGGCGGGGTCTCAGACCCCCGCCTTGAACTTGCGCACCGCCTCCTCGAGGCTGGTGGTGATCTGGGCCAGGGCGGTGCTGGCTTCGCCCACCTGGCTGGCGGCCTGGCCGGTCTCGCCGGCGGCGCTGTTGGTGCGGTCGGCGTTCTGCGCGATCTCGCCGGTGACCGAGGTCTGCTCCTCGACCGCGGCGGCGATCGCCTGGGCGTTCTCGCTCAGACGGGCGATCTGCGCCGCCAGCGCCTCGAGCGCCTGCACCGCCGCCTGGGTGTCGGTCTGGATGGTCGAGATCTTGGCCCCGATCGAGCCGGTGGCCTCGCGGGTGCGCGCCGACAGGCCCTTGACCTCGTTGGCCACCACCGCGAAGCCGCGCCCGGCCTCGCCGGCGCTGGCGGCCTCGATCGAGGCGTTGAGCGAGAGCAGGTTGGTCTGGTCGGCGATGCGCCCGATCAGGCGCGCGACATCGGTGATCTCGCTGGCGGCGGCGGCGAGCTTGGCCATCACCTCGTGGCTCTGCTTGGCGGACTCGGCGGCGCTGCGCGCCAGGTCCGAGACCTGCGCGGTCTGGCCCGAGATCTCCTTGATCGAGGCGCTCATCTCGGTGGCGGCGGCGGACACCGACTGGGCGCTGCCGGCCACCGCGCTCGCCACCGTGGTCTGGCGCTCGGCGGTGCCCTTGAGCTCGCTGACCGCCTCGGCGACGTGCGACAGCACGCTGCCGATGGTGCGGTCGAAGTCGCGCAGGGTGCGGTTGCGGGTCTCCTTTTCCGACAGGCGCACGTAGGTCATGCGCGTCTGCAGCGCCGAGAGCGCGAGGTTGACGGCGCCGAACTCGTCGGCCCGGCCGGTCTCGACCTTGGTGTTGATCTCGTCGCGGGCGAGCTGGTCGAGGTGGTCGGTGACCGTATCGAGATTGCGGCGCAGGCTGCGCGGCACCCGCCAGGCTGCCAACAGGCCGAGGGCGGTAGCCAGGCCGACCAGGCCGAGGGCGAGGCCGAACTTGACGGCGAAGTCGGCGTGGCGTGCGGCCAGGAGGTCACGCACCTGCTTCTGCTGGATGATGACCGTGTCGCTGGCGGCGCGCAGGATGGGCTGCAGGCGGTCGAAGCCGGGGCCGTTGACCAGTTCGGCCAGTTCGGCGCGCTTGCCCGCCCGGGCCAGTTCGCAGCCCTTGCGCACCACTTCATCGCCCAGCGCCTTGCAGTCGGCGGCCAGCTTGCGGTTGGCCTCGGTCTCGGCCGGGTCCATCTCGGTGGCGGTCAATTCTGAGAGCATGGTGTCCAGGCGACCCTTCGCCGCCTCGGCCGCCGCCGCCAGGGTGCCGGTGTCGGCGTTGGCGCGGGTGGCGAGATGGAGCTGGTTGACCGCCCCCTGGGCCTCCTGGGCGATGCGCGCGGTGAGGGCGATGGCGCCCATCTCGTCATGGCTGAGGTCGTCGATCGCCTGGTTGGACTGCTGGAATCCGACCATGCCGACACCAAGCCCGGCGATCATCAGCGCCAGCACCGCCAGCATGACCAGGGCGATGCGCCGCGACAGCGGCGCGAGCGCGCGCTGCAGCGCCGGCAGCGCGCCGGTGCGGCGGATGCGGCCGCGCGTCACGCTCCAGCCGCCGCGTCCGCTGCGCAGGTCGGCGTAGACCTGCTCGGCGAAGGCGACCTCCTCGCGGGTGGGCTTGACCCGGATCGAGATGTAGCCGGTGACCTGGCCGTTCTCGACGATGGGGGTGACATTGGCGCGCACCCAGTAGTGGTCGCCGTTCTTGCTGCGGTTCTTGACCAAACCCACCCAGGCGTGGCCGGCCTGGATGGTGGTCCACAGGTCGGCGAAGGCGCCCGCCGGCATCTCCGGGTGGCGCACCAGGTTGTGCGACTTGCCCATGAGCTCGTCGAGGGTGAAGCCGCTGATCTGGACGAAGGCCTCGTTGGCGAAGGTGATCACCCCGCGCGCGTCGGTACGGGAAACCAGCACCTGGCCGTCAGGGAAGGGGGTCTCGCGTCCGGTCACGGGTCCATTGTCGCGCATGGGAGGCTCCTGGCGTTGATGCCAGCTTACCACACTCCGCAACCGCTTGGCAAGCCCCCAGCTACCAGCGCCAGCCGAGTCCCACCGCCAGGGTGCGGGTGCTCACCACCGGCTGGGTGAGGATGAAGTCCGAGCGGTAGGAGATCAGCGGGATGGTCCGGCCGAGCAGGCCGGGGGGGGCCCAGCCGAGCTCCAGCATCAGATCGGGGGCGTTCTGGCTGTGCCGGTCCAGCCCGACCATGCCCAGCGATCCCAGGGCGACCAGGAACTGGCGGGCCACCACCTGCTCGACCACCAGGCCGCCGACCAGGGCATTGCGCGGGATGCTGCCGCCCATGTGGTTGTCGTGGCCGAGCCAGGAGAGTTCGCCGCCGATCCAGGTGCTGCCGCCCGGCGACAGCAGCAGGCGTGCGCCGGCCAGGGTGCTGAGCGCGTTGCGGAAGCCGTTGTCGGCGGCATACGACCAGCCCACCGCCACCTGCGGGCGGAAGGCCACGCCTTCCAGGCCGTCGATGCCGAGCAGGCGCTTGCTGGCGGGCGGGGAAGCGGGCTCCTCGGCATAGGCCGCGCCGGCGAGGAGAACGGAGGCCACCAGCGTGCGCCAAGACGCCAAGGCGCCAAGGCGCCAGGAAATCGCGCGAACCGTAAGCACAGGCCGGTGCGCCCCTGGGACCGCCGGGCTCCAGCCCGGCAATTCGAGCCGTCTTGGTTCTGCTTCGGCTTGGCGAAGTAGAACTAACTGCCGGGCTGGAGCCCGGCGCGCCCAGGGAAGAGTCGCAAAACGCCAGGGGGGCTGAGCCGGCCCTGGAGTCCTCCTGGCGCCTTGGCGCCTTGGCGACGTGGCGTTCGCCTTCCCGCTCCGCATCATCAGGTCTTGGCCCGGTGGAAGGCCTGGTGGGCTTCGCGCAGCCAGCCCTTGAGGTCGATCCCGGGCGGGGCGCGGCCCTCGTCGAGGTGCGCCAGGGCCTCTTCGGTGGCATAGCCGCCGGGGAACCAGTGGCCCTTGGATTCCAGCATGTTGTAGCGGTAGACGCCGAATCCCTGCATGTCCCAGCATTTGCCCAGGCGGCGGAAGCGCAGCACCTCGGGGATGTTGATGCCGCTGGGGTCGCCCTGGCATTCCCAGCCCTCCCAGGCCGAGGCCGGATCCTCGGCCTGGCGGGCGTCGAGCGCGAGCTGGACGCCCAAGTCCTGGCCGCTGAGCGGCACCGACACCGGCAGCACCCCCAGCATCTCCTGCACGTGCTCGGGCCGGGTCAGGCCGAAGGACAGGGTCTGCACCGCCGGGGTGCGCAGGCACCAGCGCGCGTTGAACTGGATAGGGGTCAGCGGCGCGCACAGCCGGCGCAGCAGCGGAGGCGGGTTGAACAGCTGCCCGCCCTTGTCGTTGGGCGAGATGATGAACACCCCCATGCCCTTGGCGGCGGCGTAGTCGACCGCGCCGCGGTTGCGCTGGTAGAAGTAGTAGTAGTGCAGGTTGACGAAGCTGAACAGCCCGGTGGCGATGGCGTCGCAGATCACCTCCAGCGGTCCGTGGGTGCTGAAGCCCACGTCGCCGATGATGCCCTCGGCCTTCATCTTGAGCAGTTCCTCGACCGGCCCGCCCCTGGCGGTGGCGGCGCGCAGCAGTTCGGCGTTGTTGATGCCGTGCCAGCCGTAGAGGTCGATGCGGTCGGTGCGCAGCGAACGCAGCTGCTCGTCGACCATGCGCCGGGCCTCGTCGGCGCTCATCGGCGCGCCCTTGGTCATCAGGTGGTAGCGCCCGCGCGGGATCTTCAGCTCGGCCAGCGCCTGGCCGTAGCAGGCCTCGCTCTTGCCATAGCCGTAGGCGGTCTCGATGTGGTTGATGCCGGCCGCCAGCGCCTGCTCGACCATGGTCCGGCATTCCGCCAGCATGTCGGGCGGGACCTCGTCGCGCGGCTTCTCCCAGCCGTGCACATAGCGCATCCCGCCCAGGGTGATGACCGAGAGCATGCGCCCGGTGCGGCCGAAGCGGCGGTACTGCATCGGGGGGCGGAAGTTGCGGATGTCCTCGCTCATGCCTGGTATCCTTCGGCAGGTTCGTTGAGGCGCTGGCGGCGGTGGCTGCGCACCACCGCCATCAGCCAGCCGTCGGCGGTGCGGGCCTCGACCGCGCTGTCGGGCGGGGCGTCCGCCAGCTGGCGCACCAGCCGGCCATCCGGCAGGCGCACCACGCTGTAGCCGCGCGCGATCACCGCCAGCGGCGAGAGCGCGTCGAGGCGGCCGGCGGCGGCGGCGAGGCGTTCCTGCTGGCGCTGGAAGCGCACCGCCAGGGCGCGCGGCAGGGCGGCGGTGAGCCCGGCCAGGC
>JAKLKR010000002.1:92043-115166 GCA_023150565.1 Planctomycetota bacterium | reverse complement strand
GACCCGGCAGCAGTAGGTGCCGGCGCGGCAGAGGATCAGCTCGTGGTGGGCGTGGACGTGGGCCGGGTAGGGGCTGGGCTCCTGGTGGCGGTCGCACGAGGCCCAGAACACCGTCGGACGCAGCGCCGGCAGGCCCGCCGGCCGGGTCGAGACGCTGCGCTCGGGCTGTTCGGGCATGGGGGGAGGCTACGCGGCAGCCGTTCACCTCAAGAATACGGTTGATGGTTCATGGTTCCGCCAGCGCCGCATCAGCAGGCGATCCCCGGCCAACCACCAACCATCAACCATCAAACTCAAATCCGATGCACCTTGATGGTGTTGGCGCCCTGCTCGCCGCGGCCGTAGATCACCACCACGGTGTCGCCGTCCTTGACCATGCCGTGGCGCAGGCATTCGCTGCCGGCGCGTTCGAGCAGGTCCTGGAAGTCGTCGCTGCGCGGCGTGACCACCGCCAGCACGCCCCAGTAGAGGCACATCTGGCGCTGGGCGCTCTCCTCGTGGCAGACCAGGATGGCGGGGATCTTGCTGCGCATCTTGCTCAGCAGCAGGACCTCCTGCAGGCGCTGGTCGAACACCAGCACCGCCTTGGCCTCGGCCTCGCGCGCCAGGTGGCTGGCGGTGGTGGCGATCACCCGCGCGTAGGCGTTGAAGGTCTGCGCCTCGGTGTCGAGCGGCACCGGGCGCAGGTAGCGGCTGCGCTCGGCCTCGCTGGCGATGCGCGTCATCTCGGCCACCGCCTCGACCGGATGCCGGCCGTAGGCGGTCTCGCCCGACAGCATCACCGCGTCGGTGCCGTCGAAGATGGCGTTGGCGACGTCGCTCGACTCGGCGCGGGTGGGGATCGGGCTCTCGATCATCGACTCCAGCATCTGGGTGGCGGTGATCACCAGCTTGCCCAGGCGGTTGGCCTGGTAGATGAGGTCCTTCTGCACGATCGGCAGGCGCTGGGTCGAGATCTCGATGCCGAGGTCGCCGCGCGCCACCATGATGCCGTCGGCCTCGGCGAGGACGGCGTCGATGTCCTCGACCGCCTCCGGCTTCTCGATCTTGGCGATGATCGGGATGGTGTGGCCGGTCTCGGCCATGCGGCTGCGCAGGCTGCGCACGTCGCGCGCGCTGCGCACGAAGCTCATCGCCACGTAGTCGACGTGGTTGGCCAGGCACCAGGCCAGGTCCTTCTTGTCCTTGTCCGAGAGCGACGGGGTCGACACCTTGACCCCGGGCAGGTTGATGCCCTTGTTGTTCTTGAGCGTGCCGCCGACCTGCACCGTGCAGTGGATGTCGGGGCCGTCGACGCGCTCGACGCGCAGGCGCATGCGCCCGTCGTCGACCAGCAGGCGGTCGCCGGGCTGGACGTCGGCGGCCAGCCCGGCGTAGGTGCAGCCGACCCGGGCGGCATCGCCGGCCGGGCAGGGGCCGACAGTGATGACGGTGGCGGCGCCCGCCACCCACTGCACCGGCTGGTCGCCGGCGAGCTTGCCGGTGCGGATCTTGGGCCCCTGCAGGTCGGCCAGCACCGCCACCGGGCGCTCCATCTCGGCGCTCAGCCGGCGGATGAGCTGGAGCGAGCCGAGGTGGTCGTCGAGCGTGCCATGGCTCATGTTCAGCCGCGCGACATTCATGCCGGCGTGGAACATCGAGCGCAGCACCGCCTCCTCGCGCGAGGAGGGGCCGATGGTGGCGATGATCTTGGTGCGTTTCTGCGCCCGTTTGGTCAATCCCGTGAGGGGGCCGGAGGCGGAGGAGTCGGAGTGGGTGCGGTCGTTCACGCCGGCCCATGATCCGCGCTCCGGCCGGCCGGCGACCATGCGCCCCCCGCATGCCGGGCATGCCGGCGGTCAGCGCGGGGCGCGGCGCAGCAGGTGGTTGCTGGGCAGCAGGAAGTCGGCGGGCGACACCACCAGCTGGTCGCCGGCGCTGGGCGGCGGGCGCCCGGTGGACTGCTCGTCGTAGGGCCAGGTGGCGGGTTCCGGCGGCTCGCCCGGCTTGAGCACATCGAGCTCGACGTAGTGCGAGATGCGCCCGTCGCGCTCGTGGCCATCGGCCCGCTCGCGCAGCGCGTCCCACACCTTCACCACCACCACCTGGCGCGGCACCCGGTCGCGCCCGGCCACCGCCCAGGTCAGGGGGGCCGCTCGCGGCTGGGTGCAGCCGGTCAGGAGCAGGGCGAGGAGCGCGGTCAGCAGGCGCATGGCGGCGGCACTCTTGCCTTGTCCTGGCCGGCTCCATCGGAAACTCCCGCCCGCCAACCTGACGGGGAATCCGCCATGACCACCGCCGCCGCTCCTGCCCTCAACCCCCTGGCCGAGGCCGCCAACGCCGCCATCGCCAAGGACTGCCCGGCCATCCTGGCCATGCTGTCGGAGCGCGGAAAGCGCTTCTTCTTCCCCGCCAAGGGCATCCTCGCCCAGGGCGCCGAGGCCAAGCAGAAGGCCAAGGTGGCCAACGCCACCGTCGGCATCGCCACCGAGGGCGGCCAGCCCATGCACCTGGCCTGCGTGCACAAGTACTACAACGGCATCACCCCCGCCGAGGCCTACGACTACGCGCCCAGCTACGGCAAGCCCGACCTGCGCCAGGCCTGGGCCAAGAAGCAGCGCGAGGAGACCCCCTCGCTGGGCAGCCACCCCACCTCGCTGCCGGTGGTCACCAACGCCCTCACCCACGGCCTGGCGGTGGTCGGCGACCTCTTCCTCGACCCGGGCGACATCGCCCTGTCCAGCGACCTGATGTGGGAGAACTACAACCTCTCGTGGGAGACCCGCCTCGGCGCGCGCATCGTCACCTACTCCTTCTTCGACAGCAAGCTCACCGGCTTCAACATCACCGCCTTCACCCAGGCGCTGGCCCAGCACCAGGGACGCAAGCTGGTGGTGGCGCTGAACTTCCCCAACAACCCCTCGGGCTACACCCCGACCAGGGCCGAGGCCGGCGCGATCGTCAATGCGCTCACCGCCGCCGCCCAGGCCGGCACCAGGCTGGTGGTGGTGGTCGACGACGCCTACTACGGCATGTTCTTCGACGAGGCCTGCCTGAGCGAGTCGATCTTCGGCAAGCTGGCGCAGGCGCACGAGAACCTGCTCGCGGTCAAGGTCGACGGCGGCACCAAGGAGGCCTTCATCTGGGGCGTGCGCGTGGGCTGCGTGACCTTCGGCATCAAGAACGGCACCAAGCCGGTCTACGACGCGCTCGAGCAGAAGACCGCCGGCATCGTCCGCGCGGTGATCTCGAACGTCACCGCCGCGGGCCAGTCGATCGTGCTCAAGGCCCTGAACGATCCCGACTTCCGCCGCCAGCAGGGGGAAAAGGTGGCGCTGCTCAAGAACCGCGCCGCGGCCACCCGGGCCGAATGCTACAAGCCCGAGTTCGCCGACTGCTGGGACGTCTACCCCTTCAACAGCGGCTACTTCATGTGCCTGCGCCTGAAGGGCGCCAAGGCCGAGGACGTGCGCGTGAAGCTGCTCGACGCCCACGGCGTCGGCACCATCGCCCTGGGCGTGTCCGACCTGCGCGTGGCCTTCAGCTGCCTGACCGAGGCGCAGATACCGGGCGTGTTCGTCGCCATCGCCGCTGCGGTGCGGGACGTACGCGGGAAATAAGGGGATTTACCAGTCGAAATCGCCGGGATACCCGCTACATCCTTCGCCCCCGCAGCGTCCTTGACGCGCACAACCACTCGGAGCATCCCATGCCCAAGCACATCCTCACCATCGCCGCCCTGGTCGCCTTCTCGGGCGCCGCCTTCGCCGCCGACGCCGTCGCCCCGGCCCCCAAGGCCGACGAGAAGAAGGCCGACGCCTGCTGCCCGGCCGCCAAGGCCTGCATCGATGCCGCCGCCAAGGCCTGCAAGCCCGAAGACAAGGCCGCTGCCCCCAAGGCCGAAGAGAAGAAGTGACCTGACCTGAGCGCTTCTGCCCCTGGCGGGCATAGCTGCGCTGCATGACGCCCGGCGGTTCCCGCCGGGCGTCATGCGTTGGATGCGGGTTGCTGTGGCCGGCAGGGGCGACAATCGCCGGCATCGGAGATCACCCATGATCCGCACCCTCACCGCCACCCTCGCCCTGTTCGCCCTGTCGGCGCCCGTCGCCACCTGCGAGACCTGCGGTTGCACGCCCAAGGCGGCGGCGGCCGAGCACGGCCACGACCACGCCAAGGGAGACCATCTGCACGCCCCCGACCTCAAGAAGCTGATCGATGCCAAGGCGGTCACCCTGATCGACTGCAATGGCGGCGACTCCTTCAAGGCCGGCCGCATCCCCGGCGCGATCGACTTCAGCGCCAGCAAGGACAAGCTCGCCGGGCTGCTGCCCAAGGACAAGGCGGCGCTGATCGTGGCCTATTGCGGCGGCCCCAAGTGCGGCGCCTACAAGGCCGGGGTCGAGGCGGCGACCAAGCTCGGCTACACCAACGTGAAGCATTTCGGCGACGGCCTGTCCGGCTGGAAGGAAGCCGGCTTCGCGCTCGAGAAGTGACCCGCGCCCCCGCGGGGGGGGCCGGAACGACCGCGCAGGGGGTGCCGATGGCACCCCCTGCCCTTTTCCCGCCCACGGGCGGGACTAGCATCCCGCCCCCTGCAACGGAGGCACGGTCATGGGCGAGCTGAAGGACCGCATCGAGGAACTGGGGCGCAAGGTCACCCATTTCGCGGGGGTGGTGCGCATCGAGGAGCGCCGGCGCGAGCTGGCCCGGCTGGAAGCGCGCATGAGCGAGGCCGACTTCTGGAACGACCGCGCCGCCGCCCAGGCGCAGATGGCCGAGCTCAAGGGCCACAAGGACATCGTCGACCCGTGGACGGCGCTCGACCGCGCGGTGAAGGACGGGCTCGAGCTGCTCGAGATGGCCGAGGCCGAGAACGACGAGGCCGGCATCGCCGAGGTGCGCAAGGAGGCCGAGCGCATCGTGCGCGACTACGATGCCCTCGAGCTGCGCCTGGCCCTGTCGGGCAAGTACGACCGCTGCAACATCTACCTCACCATCAAGCCCGGCGCCGGCGGCACCGAGAGTTGCGACTGGGGCGAGATGCTGTTCCGCATGTACGGCAACTACTGCAAGCGCGCCGGCTACTCCTGCGAGGTGATGGACATGCTGCCGGGCGAGGAGGCGGGGCTCAAGACCTGCGTGCTGCGCATCGCCGGGCCCAACGCCTACGGCATCTTCAAGGCCGAGATGGGCACCCACCGCCTGGTGCGGATCTCGCCCTTCGACGCCAACAAGCGCCGCCAGACCAGCTTCGCCGCGATCGAGATCGCGCCCGAGCTGGACGAGCTGGAGGAGATCGCGATCGACGAGCGCGACCTCAAGATCGACACCTACCGCGCCGGCGGCGCCGGCGGCCAGCACGTCAACAAGACCGAGTCGGCAATCCGCATCACCCACGTGCCGAGCGGCATCGTGGTGTCCTGCCAGACCCAGCGCAGCCAGGGCGACAACCGCAGCCACGCCATGAAGATGCTGGCCGCCAAGCTGCAGCAGCTGCAGGAGGCCGAGCGCCTGGACGAGCTGAAGGACCTCAAGGGCGAGCGCGGCACCATCGCCTGGGGCCATCAGATCCGCAGCTACGTGATGATGCCCTACCAGATGGTGAAGGACCTGCGCACCGGGCACGAGACCAGCCAGATCGACGCCGTGCTGGCGGGCGACGTGCAGCCGTTCATCGACGCCTACCTGCGCTGGATCCTCGCCGGCCGCCCTGACCGCAAGGCGCAGGCCGGCGAGGACTGAGGCTCCCCCGTTGGCGGTTGATGGTTGGTGGTTGGCGCACAACGGATTGCGAAACCGTCCGCGGTCACCCTCGGGGTAGGCAGACGGTGTCGAAGAGCACGTTGGCGCGGCGCAGATCCACCATCAACCGCGAACCATCAACCGAGCCTTCCGGGATCACACCAGCGTCCAGCTCTCCAGCCGCTCGTAGCGCGGCCGGCGCTCGGGGTGCGAGCGCAGCAGCGCCAGGGTGGTCAGCACGCACGGCCCGCCGTCGGCGTCGCCGTGCGCCTCCAGCAGCGCCGGCCAGCCGCCGTGGGCCGGCTGCGCCCCGGCCTGCGGCCGCGCCAGGGTGAGGTGGGGCAGGAAGGCGTGGGTCTGGGCGTCGCCCGCCAGGCAGTCGGCGAGGTCGCAGTGCAGCGCGAAGCACGCCCGTTCGGCATCCGCCACCGCAGCGTAGACCGCGCGCGGTACCGCTCCACGCACGCTGCCGCTGGCGCCCAGGCCGGCCAGGCGCAGGGCCGGGCGGCGGGCCGAGGCCGCCACCTCGGCCACCAGGGTGGCGGTGAGCGAGGCCTCCTGCTCGTCGCAGTCGCCCAGGAACCACACCGTCAGGTGGAGGTCGTCGGGATGGGTCCAGCGCGCCGGCAGGTTCCAGACGCGCAGGCGGTCCTGCAGGGCGGCCAGGCGGTCGCAGGTGGCGGGGTCGGGGATCAGGGCGAGGAAGTGGTTCATCGGGTCGGCCGCCAGGAGCAGTCCACGCATTGAGCGGGTGGCGGCCGCGGCATCCTGCCCGTTCATGGACTGGAGCGCCACCATCGACCGCTGGCTGGAGACCCGCCTGGATGCCGGCGCGCGTTCCTGGCTGGCCGAGCGGTCGACGGCCATCGCCGGCGGTGGCGGGGCGCGCACCGCCGGCATCGCCGTGGCCCATGCCGCGCGCCGCATCCCTGAGCGGCCGCTCGCCCCTGACCCGCTGCCGGAGTGGACTCCGGCGCACTGGAGCCTGCGCGACGCCGCGCGCGTGCGCCTGGTGCTGGCGCTGGCCGCGGTCGACCCGGCCTGGCCGGCGGGCCTCGACGCCCTCTGCCGCGAGGCGACGCTGGAGGAGGCGGTCGCCCTCCACCGCGGCCTGCCCTGCTATCCGCGCCCCGAGGCGCTGCGCGCCCGCGCCGCCGCCGGGGTGCGTTCGAGCATGGGCGCGCTCTATGAGGCGGTTGCGGTGGACAACCCCTACCCCGCCGCCTGGCTCGACCAGGGGGCGTGGAACCAGCTGGTGCTCAAGTGCTTCTTCGTCGGCGCCGAGGCCGGGCGCCTGTTCGGCTGGCGTGCGCGCGCCAATCCCGAACTGGCGCTGATGCTGCGCGATTTCGCGCGCGAGCGCCGCGCCGCCTGCCGTGCCGTCGACCCCGCGCTGTGGTTGCTGGCGGCCGAGCAGGCCGCGCCCGCGGTCGCTGCCGAGCTGGCGGCGCTGCAGGCGGCGGACCATCAGCCATCAACCACCGACCAATGCCCCCCATGAAGCTCATCGACCCCCACATCCACATGTCGGCGCGCACCACCGACGACTACGAGGCGATGGCCGCCGCCGGGGTGGTGGCGGTGATCGAGCCGGCCTTCTGGCTCGGCCAGCCGCGCACCTGCGCCGGCAGCTTCCGCGACTACTTCGCCAGCCTGTGCGGCTGGGAACGCTTCCGCGCCGCCCAGTTCGGCATCCGCCACTACTGCACCATCGGCCTCAACAGCAAGGAGGCCAACGACGAGGCCCTGGCCGACGAGGTGCTGGCGATGCTGCCCGCCTGGCTGGCCAAGGAGGGGGTGGTGGCGGTGGGCGAGATCGGCTTCGACGACCAGACCCCGGCCGAGGAGCGCGCCTTCCGCGCCCAGCTCGAGCTGGCCAAGGAACTGTCGCTGCCGGTGATGATCCACACCCCGCACCGCGACAAGCGTCGCGGCACCCGCCGCTCGATGGACCTCTGCCGCGAGCACGGCCTCGACCCGTCCTGGGTGGTGGTCGACCACAACAACGAGGAGACGGTGCAGGAGGTCCTCGACCTCGGCTACTGGGCCGCCTTCACCATCTACCCCAAGACCAAGATGGGCAACGAGCGCATGGTCGAGGTGGTGCGCCGCTTCGGCTCGGAACGCATCATCGTCGACAGCAGCGCCGACTGGGGGGTGAGCGATCCCCTGGCGGTGCCCAAGGTCGCCCGCCTGATGGCCGAGCGCGGCATCGCCGCCGCCGCCATCGCCGCCACCTGCTACGGCAACGCCGTGCTCGCCTATGGCCGCTCCGGCCAGTTCCGCGAGAGCGACTGGCTGGACGCCGGCCCGATCGATCAGCGTCAGCTGCACCAGGGCAACAGCGTGCTACGGGGGCAGGAGGCGCGGGTGGATATCCCACGTGGGCAGTAGATTCTCTGGGCCCGAGCCGTGGGGGGTGGCGGGAAATCCTCCACCAGCGGTGGGTCTGAGCCCATTCAACCTCTGTATTCTACCCCTGTTGCCTATCCCCCGCCTTGCCGGTTGCAGGCCTTCGCGGCCCCTGCTAGGTTCTCCCCGCAAGTCGGTGTCCGCCGAGCGCATGCACACCGGCAAGGAGACTGCGAAATGCGGATGATCCTGGGCTGTCTGGCCGCCGTAGCGACCCTCACCTCGCTGGGCGCGGCGTCCGCTGCCGATGACGGCGATGGGGCTGAAGCGGTGCGCGTCCCCTACCTCGACCTTCGTGCCGGCTGGTCGCAACCGCCCGGCCTAGTCATCGAGGAGAACGTCCAAACCGTCGGCCAGCTGGCGGCCGGCTACTCCTGGAACAGCGAGGACCACCGCGGCAATCGCGCCTCGCTGGGGTTGGTGTGGGGTCAGGACCGCACCCGTGGCTTCCTCGCCGGGGCGGGTCTCAGCTACACCCGCTGGGAGACCACTCCCACCAGCTACACCGGCGGGCCGACCGTGCCCACCACCTACACCTACAGCAACCAGAGCATCCTCGATGCCAAGCTGCTGATGCTCGACCTCCAGGTCGGCTACGCGGTGGGGATGCACCTCAACGAATCGCTCACCACCTGGATCGAACTGGCGCCCACCCTCGGGATCGGCGCCATGACCGCCTCCAGCGAGGCGCAGATCGCCGCCGGCATGTTCCGCAAGGCCACCGGCACCAACATGGCGCTGGAATACGGCCTGCGCGGCGGCTGGTACCTCGCCGAGCGCAACTGGCTGTTCGGCCTCACCGGCGCCTGGGCCTACACCCGCGCCGACGTCGACATCGAATTCAGCCAGTACACCAGCAGCACGCTGCGGGTCGAAGGCAAGGGCTTCCGCCTCGGCGCGGAAGTCGGCTATCGTTTCTGAGTTCCTGATCCGATTGGATAAGGTTCCACTCCTACCGGGGTTCTGACCATGCGTGTCGCCAGCTTCTGCCTCCTCGCCCTTGGCATCAGCGCCGGTGCGCTGCATGCGGCGGATTCGGTCTCGGTCCACGCCGTCGGACCCGGCGCCAACGAGGAGGGGCTGGTGCCCGGCCAGATCACCTTCAGGCGCACCGGCTCCAGCCAGCCGCTGGTGGTCCGGTACCGCATCACCGGCGATGCCCGCTCCGACAAGCACGGTGCCTATGCCAGCGCGGTCACCCTGCCCAACACGAACTTTGCCAAGGGCGCCGGCTATCAGCGCGACACCCTGGGGCCGGTGCTGATCGTCGGCAGCGGGGCCTTGTCCTACGGCTCGTTCCAGGCGACCAGCCTGGGTGGCGCCCTGGGTCTGGAATCGCCGGTCGGCAGCGGCTTCCCCATCAGCGGCATCAACGTCACCCAGCAGGGCTCCCTGTACGACCAGGTCCCTCCGCCGATCATTTCGATCACTGACGTTGGCACCCTCCGTTCGATCGAGGTGTCTGACGGCGGCAGCGGTTATACCGCCGCCCCGATCGTCACGGTGGACGTTCCTCGGGACCGCCTGGGTGCGGCGATCGGGGTGGCCGCCACCGCGACCGCCGTCGTTTTCGCTGGGCGGGTGACCAACATCGTGGTGGATACCGCAGGCAGCGGCTACCTCGCCTCGGTGGCTCCGCCGACGATCACCATCACTCCCGTCGGTCCTGCGCCCGCCCGCGCCGCAGTCGCCCAGGCCGTCATGGATACCATCGGCGGCCAGGGCGCATCCCCTTCGGCGATCATGGAACGTTATGTCGTTGGCCAGGACTCCAGCGGCAACGACATCTATTCGTACCGGGTGGGCCGGGTCGATGTCGGTATCACCAACGCGGAAACCTACAGCTCTGGTCATGGGTACATCAATCCAACCTTGACGATAGATGGTCCGGCATCAGGTGGCGGCATCCAGGCGCAGGCGGTCGTGGCCCAGAAGACCACCCATCCGCTCAATGGAGCGACCTTCGTGAGCCCTGGCTACGGCTATGACATGCCGACGGCCAGCGCCAGCAATCCGCCAACAGCTGCGGCGGCGCTGACCGCGGTGTTGTCAGGTCAGGTGGTTGTGGCGGTCACGGTTGATACTCCTGGTGCCGGTTATGGTCCGAACCCGGTGGTCACGGTGAGCGGTGGCGGTGGCGCGGGTGCTGTTGCCCAGGCCACGGTCAGCAATGGGCAGATCACCGCGGTAACCCTGCTGCATGGTGGAGGTGGCTATTCCTCCGTTCCGACGGTGACCGCCACCAATGAGGCGGTGCTGCGTCCAGTGGTTGATGGCGGAGCCATTTCCACCATCGCGGTCGAGTCTGGTGGCTACAACTACCCGATGCCCGCGGTGACCATCACCGATTCCGCAGGGACCGGATCCGGCGCCACCGGCAAGGTGACCGTGACCGGTGGGCGTATCGTCGGCATCGCCCTGACCAACGGGGGTTCCGGTTACACCGGCGTACCGATGGTCACGCTGAGCGGATTGGGCTCAGGGGCGACCTTTTCAGGAACGGTCTCGGGTGGGCAGGTGGTTGATCTGCGGTTGTTGACCGCCGGTTCCGGCTACACCTGTCCGACCGTGGTGCTGGCAGGCACCAGTACCACTGCCGCGACCACCGAGGCGACGGTGGCTGATGGTCAGATCACAGCGGTCACCGTCCTCTCCGGCGGTGCCGGTTATGGTGCCATTCCCTCGGGCAGTGTTCCGGTCAACGACCCGACCTCCGCCACCGAGACCCAGGGCAATGTCCAGGTTCAGTTTGCCCAGCCTGATTTCCTGGCTCCATTCGGCACCGCCGTAGATACCGAGACGGGTGACCTGGTCGGCACGATCACCATCCCTGTCGGTCAGACGGAATTCAGCCTGCCCATCGTTCCACGCCGGAACGGGGTTGGTGGTGGGCGTGAGCTGCGCGTGGTGGTGGAACCGTCGCTGACCCCAGGGGCCTACATCGTCGATCAGCAGTCCACCGCGCGGGTTTCGATCGCTGATGGAGACGAACGTGCTTCGATCACGGTTGATCGCACCGTGGCCTATCCGATCCCACCGGCCATGGACAACTCGTTGTTGCCGGTTGAAGTCCAGGGACGTGCCACTTGGCATGTCGCCGTCAGCGGGGCCGAGCGCCTGCGTCAGATCGCCATCAATGTTGAGGGCGATGACAAGATTGGCCCGGTCGCTGTGCAGGGCACAGACTACCTGCTGGTCGAGAACACCAAGGATGTGCCAGCGACGGCATCGGACTACGTCAATGCGTCGAACACGAAATACGTTCCGGTGGTCGCCGCCGATGGCCCGGCCAAGGTCGGTGCAACGATCATTCCGATCGAGCGCGAGTGGCCTTACGATATTCCGACCGTGGTATCCTTCGACAATGTGGCAGATCCGCTCACCATCGGGGTGTACACGGTGACGAACAGGACGCCAGGAAGCGCCACCCTGTACCCATCGATCACCATTACCCCCGCATTGCGCAAGGTTGACTGCATCGCGGGTGTCACCCGGGTGCGCAGGCTTGGCGATTTGGTCAGCCAGCCGATCAGGTACACCTTTGGATATGCCCAGGATCTCTACTACTTCGCCATTCCCGCCTACCCGTTTGAGACGTTGACGCCGCGTGGTCGGCGTAGCATTGCCCTGAACTTCCTGCAAACAGAGGACTACCGCGTCCTCAGCCCGACCGTGGGAAGCGTGACCCTGGCGGACAATGCGGTCCAGACCGGCCTGCGGTTTGGAGCCAATGCCGGCCAGCCGTCCACCAATGGCTATGTGGAAGTGGTGTTCTCGGCGGCGTTCCCGGTCGATATCACCGTGCCGTTCTATGTGCTGCAGTCTTCCACTGCCGTGCTGGATACCGATTTCACCATCTCGGGTGTCGACCTGGCCACCCGTCGTGGCAACGTGCGGGTGCCGGCGGGACAGACGGTAGCCCGGATCGAGATTGCGCCCAAGAATGGGACTCAGGTGGGCACAAAAACGGTCGAATTGTCCTTGGATACATCCAGGGATTATACCTTGGTGCCCAGAGGCACCTCCCCGGTCAATCCCACCGCCTCCCTGGCCATCACCGAGGCCCCCAAGACAAATCTGGGTGAAGCCGTCTTTCTCGCGGTGCGGAAGATCGTGGATGGACGGGAGCCGTCCACCAATGGATCGTTCCGCATCATTTTGACGAACGAGCCTGGCGTGGATCTTTTGGGCTTCATGAGCCAGAACATGGCGGTCAGTTACGCGGTATCCGGCAATGCGGTTCCCGGAACCAACTACGTTCCTCTCAGCGGAATGGCAACCATTCCAGCCGGCAGTCGCTGGGTCGATGTGCCCATCCAGGTTAAAGATGATGGGGCGATCACCGACGATCGTAGCGTGATCATCCGTTTGGCCTCTGGCGCTGGCTACCAGGTCAGCAACCAGTCCACGGATACCGTGACCATCGTCGACAATGGCGCGCGGGTGAGCGTTGCAGCGTCGGCGGCAACCGCCATCCGAGGGGGAGCCAACGGGGTGTTCACCGTGACCAATTCACGTGTGGTCAATCGCGATGTGGTGGTCAATTACACCATCAGCGGATCTGCCGTCGCTGGCACCGACTACCCGTCCCTGCCAGGTGCGGTTACCATCCCCGCCGCCAGCTCATCCGCCACCATCCAGGTCGCAGCCCTGTCGCCGATCGGAGCGTCTGGGACCTCGACCGTGGTCCTTACCCTGGCGGATGATTCCATCGCTCCTGCGACCTACATGCAGATCGATCCCAAGGTGGCCACCGTCACCATCCAACCGGCCGCACCGCCGCCGTCGCCGGTGAGCAGCCTTGGCGAAACGGTCTATATCGCACTGGCCAGGGTGGCTGACGCCACCGAGCCAGCCACCAATGGCCGTTTCCGCCTGTTCCTGGCCAATGCGGCAGGGGTTGCGTTGAGCGGCGTGGCTACCGCCCCGATCACGGTGGCCTACAACCAGGGCGGCACTGCCGTCGGTGGGATCAATTTCACCGCCCTCAGCGGCACCGCGACCATCCCGGCCGGGGCTTCCAGCGTCGATGTCGATATTGTGCCCATCGATGACGGGGTGGTTGGCAATACCAGCGTGACCATCACCTTGCCGACCACCTCCTGGCCTGCGACCGGGGCCACGGCCACCATCACGATCGTCGATGGCAGCCCGACCCTGACCATCGCCAGCACGGTTTCCCCGGCCATCCAAGGTTCGACCAACGGTGTGTTCACCATCTCCAGCTCGCGTGCGCCGGTGCGGAACCTGTCCGTCACCTACACTGTGGCCGGAACTGCGGTGGCGGGGACCGATTACACCACCCTGACCGGGACGGCCACCCTGCCTGCGGGTCAAACCAGCCTCGCCGTCACGGTCGCACCCACCCTGCTCAGGCTGTCCGCAACAGCACCCAATGTCACCGTGACACTGGCCGCTGACACCGCTACCCCGGCAACCTACCTTCTGGGCGCTAGCACAACCGCCTCGATCACCATCCGTGCACCGTTCACCACCATGGCCGAGACGGTCTATATCGGGGTCCGCCCCCTGCAGGATGCGGTCGAGGCTGGTCAGAATGGGGCCTTCCGCTTCTTCCTGGCCAACAAGGCGGGCGAACCGCTGACGGGCATCCTGCGCCAGGCGGTCAACGTAACCTATTCGGTTGGCGGTGCCGCCGAGCCCGATGTCAACTTCACTCGTTTGTCGGGGTCGGCGCTGATCTTGCAGGGGACCAACGCGGTCGATGTTTCCATTCCCGTGCTCAGCGACGGCTACCCCACCATGTCCACCGTCCAAGTTTCGGTAGATGATACCGCCTGGTACTTGGTGTCGGACGTCGCTTCCGCGACCATCAACCTGGATGACGCGGGGCTGCCGCTGGTATCCATCAGCTCCACCACCTCGACGGCGGTGCAGGGGGGTACCAACGGTGTCTTTACCGTTAGTGCCGCATCCGCGGTGGGGACAGCGCTGATAGTGCCGGTCACCTTCACCGGTACGGCAGTGGCGGGTACCGACTATGAGACCCTGGCCACCTCGGCGGTCATCCCCGCCGGCCAGAGTTCGGTGACGATCACCGTCAAGGCCAAGACTGGGACGTTGTCGACCACCACCCCCGTGCTGACCGCATGGCTTGACCGTTCCCTGACTGCCACCCATGCGTTCTCGCGCCGGTCCCCGGATTTCGCCTCGGTGTCCATCCAGGCCAGTTCGGCATCGGGTGGATCTAGCGGTGCTGGCAGCGCGGCGGCAGCCACCGACCAGTCCCGCATCCTCCCCTTCGCCGGTGGCGGCGGGGGTAGCAGCGGCGGCTGCGGGCTCGGCTCCGGGCTCGGCCTGGTCCTGCTTGGCGGCGGTTTGGCGGTGGCGACGGCCCTGCGCCGGCGCCGGCGCTGAGACGGTTCCGCGTCGAACGCGGCTACACCAGCAGATCCAGGCTCCGCCACCGCTGGTCAGCGCGTGGCGGCAGCCCGGCTGGCACCGCCTTGAAGCGGTGGTGCATCCAGAAGTACTGCCCGGGATGCGCGGCGATCAGGGCCGATAACCAGTCCATCGCCCGCTGGGTGTCGATGCCCGTGGCCGGCCGGCCGACGAACAGCACGAAGCGTCCGGCGCGGGTGCGCAGGCAGCAGCCAGGTGCGGTCGCCACCCGCGCCTTGGCGGCGAAGAAGCCGGCGCCTGGATGGCACCAGGCGGGCCGACCCAGGAAATACCCAGGCTCGGCATCCTCGGTGTAGGGGCGCTGGTCGGCGATCAGTCCAGCCACGCCGCCTGCGCGCAGGGCGCGCAGCACCCGCACCGCCTCGGTGCGGTCGCCGCGATGGGTGATCAGGATCGCCACCCCGGTGGCGCTGCGCTTGGCGTTGAGCAGGGCGTCGACCTGGGGATCGTGCTGCGGCTTGGCATAGGCCAGCACCGGTCCGATGAAGGCCTGCACCGCCAGGGCGCCTGCATCCCAGCAGCCGAGATGCGGCGTCACCGTCACCAGCCCGCGTCCGGCCCGGCTGGCGCGGTGCAGCTGCGCCAGCCAGCGCGGATTGAGCGGGGTGAGATGGCGTTCGGGCCCATCCGGTCCGGCGATGGTCCACACCGCCAGGAAGTTGGCGCCCATGGTGGCGTAGGCGCGGCGCAGCACGCGCGCGCGCGCCGGGCCGTGCAGGCCAAGGCATCCGGCGAGCAGGCGGGTGCAGTGGGCGCGGCGGATGCCCAGCCGCCAGGCGAGCACGCCCAGGGCGCCGCCGGCGCGGTCGGCGGTGTCGCCGGCGAGGGTGCCGAGCAGGCGCAGGAACGGCAGCACCAGCCAGCGGTGGAGCGCGTCCGGCCCGGGTGGGTCGGCGGTCACAGCTTTTCCGGGTGCTCCATCAGGTCGACCACGTCGCGCAGCAGGCGGCCGGCGGCGCCGCCATCGGCGATGCGGTGGTCGAAGGTCAGGGTGACCTCGGCGGTGCGCGCGCGGCCCCAGCCCTTGATCGCCGGGTCCCATTCCGGGGTGCTGCGCGGCGCCCCCAGGCCGAGGATGACGGCATGGCCGGGCAGCGGGATGGGGGTCGCCCAGTCGATGCCGAACACGCCGTAGTTCGATACCGAGCCGACCGCCTCGCCAAGGTCGGCCACCCGGCCGGCGCGCGCCTTCTCGATGATGGTCTCGACCGCAGTGGTGAGCTCGGCCAGGGCGATGCGTTCGACCCCGCGCACTACCGGCGTCACCACCCCGTCGGCGACCTCGACAGCCACCGCCAGGTCGATCGACGACGGCGTTACCAGGCGGTGGCCGTAGAGCTTGCAGGCGAGCGGATTGCCGCGCAGGGCCAGGGCCAGGGCGCGCAGGCCGTAGATGGTGGCGCTCGGGCGGCCGGGCAGGGTGCGGCGGTGCTCGAGCAGGCGGTCCATGCTCATGCTGCGCGCCACGGTGGCGAGCGGACGCGCCCATGAGCGCTCCATCGCCTTGGCCACCGCCTGGCGCACCGGCGTCATGGCCTCGCCCTGGGCGAGGTAGCGGTCGATGTCCTGCACGGTGATGCGGCCGCCGGCGCCGCTGCCGGGGATCACCGAGAGGTCGGCGACCTTGATCCCGGCCGAAGCCAGGCGCGCGCGCACCGCCGGGCTGATGAAGGCGCCCTCGCCCCAGGAGGCGCGGATCGACGGCTCGGAGCGGCGCACCGGCTGCGCCGGCAGGCCGGTGGGGGCCGGCGGCGGGGGCGGGGGCGGCGGCGGGGCCGGGCGCTGCGGCGAGGGAGCGGGCGGGGCGGAGCCGGCCGGAACCTCGATGAAGGCGAGCACGTCGCCCACCGCCACCGACTGGCCGGCGGCGACCACCGCCTCGGCCAGCACCCCGGCGGCAGGGGCGGCCACGGTCAGCAGCGACTTCTCGGTCTGGACCTCGACCAGCTCCTGCTCGGCGGCGACGGTGTCGCCGGGCTTCACCAGCCAGGCCACCACCGAGGCCTCGGCCGCCGATTCGCCGAACTGGGGCATCCTCACGTCGATGCGCATCGCGCCTCCGGGCTCCGCTGGTCAGGTGAAGGTCGAAAGTAGGTCAAAACTGCACCGTCTCGAGCACCGCGGCGGCGAGGCGCTGGGCGTCCGGGCGGAAGGCGTTGAAGAGGTCGACCTGGTAGGGCACCGGCACGTCGCGCGCGCACAGCCGGCGCGGCGGGGCGTCGAGCAGCGGGAAGCCCTCGGTGGTGGCCACCGCCAGCACCTCGGCCGCGACCCCGCCATATGGCCAGTCCTCGCTCGCCACCACCAGGCGGTGGGTGTGCGCGAGCGAGGCCAGGATGGTGTGGGTGTCGAGCGGGCGCACGCAGCGCAGGTCGACCACCTCGCACGACACCCCGTGCGAGCAGCTCGGCGGCCTCCAGGGCCTGCTGCAGCATCCAGCCGTAGGACACCAGGGTGCAGTCGGAGCCGGCGCGGCGCACCGCCGCCGCCCCCAGGGGCAGGCGCGGCGCGGCCGCGGGCGAAAAGGTCGCGCGCAGGTGGTTGTAGAGGAACTTGTGCTCGCAGAACGCCACCGGGTCGTCGCAGTCGATGGCGTCGCGCAGCATCCAGTAGGCGTCGTCGACGGTGGCCGGCGCCACCACCACCAGGCCCGGGTGGTGGCTGAGCCAGGCCTCGGGCATCTGGCAGTGGAAGGGGCCGCCGCCGGGTGTGCCGCCGGCGGGGAAGCGGAACACCGCCGGCACCGGCCGGCCGGTGCGCCAGTAGTAGGTGGCGCAGTGGTTGACCAGCTGGCTGAAGGCGACCGCGGCGAAGTCGGCGAACTGGTATTCGATCACCGGGCGGGCGCCGGCCAGGGCGGCGCCGATCCCCACCCCGGTCTGGCCGTCCTCGCTGATCGGGCTGTTGAGCACCCGGCCGGGGAAGCGCTCGGCCAGGCCCTTGGTGATCTTGAAGGCGCCGCCGAAGCTGCCGGCGATGTCCTGGCCGTAGACGAACACCCGCGGGTCGGCCTCGAGAGCATCGCCCAGGGCCAGGCGGAGGGCCTCGGCGTAGCTGGTGCTGCCGGGGGCGCGGGCGACGCGCGCGGTGCCGTAGGAGGTCTCGCTGCTCATGGCGTCCGCTCCGCGAGGTCGCGCACCGCGTAGGCGCTCCAGTCGTGCTGGGCGGGGTCGGGCTCCGGCTCGGCCAGGGCCTGGTCGAGGGCGGCCTGGACTTGGGCGCGCACATCGTCCCACAGCGCCGCCACCGCCGCCTGGTCGAGCACCCCCTGGGCGAGCAGGCGCTGCTCGTACAGCGGCACGCAGTCGCCGAAGCGTTCGCGCAGCGCGGCCGGCACATAGCTGCCGTCGTCGTGTTCGCCGTGCCCGGCCAGGCGCAGCAGGGTGCCCAGCACCATCTGCGGGCCGCGGCCGGCGCGCGCCGCCGCCATCGCCGCGCTGAAGGCGCGCCAGCAGTCGTCGGCGTCGGTGCCGTCGCAGGTATGGGCGGCGAAGCCGTAGCCGGTGGCGCGGTCGATCAGGCTGCGGCAGGCGTAGGTGCGGTCGCTGAAGGTCGAATAGGCGAGCTGGTTGTCGGCCACCGCCACCACCAGGGGCAGGCGCTCGACCGCGGCGATGTTGAGGCCCTCGTGGCTGGCGCCGGTGTTCATCGCCCCGTCGCCGAGCGAGACCAGGCCGACGCGGTCGGCGAGGAGGCCGAGCTGGCGCCAGCCCATCAGCATGCCGCACACCGGCGCCAGGGTGCTGCCCAGGTGCGAGATCATCGGCATCAGCCCGATGCCAACGTCGCCGCGGTGGATGTTGCCGTCACGCCCGCGCATCGGCCCGGCGGCGCGTCCGAGGTAGGTGCGGCAGCCGTCGAGCAGGGTCTCGCCGAAGGCCAGGCGGCCGGCGGTGTCGCGGATGAGCGGCGCGAACACGTCGCCGGCCACGCCGCCGGTCCAGCGGCGCAGCTGCATCACCGCCGCCGCGCTGAAGGCCTCCTGGCCTTTGCTCAGGAACACGCTGCCGCCGCGGATGCCGCCCTGGCGGTAGAGCAGCGCCATGCGCTCGTCCGAGGCGCGGGCGAGCGCCATCCAGCGGAAGAGGTCGACGCGGTGGTCGGTCATCGGCTGCTCCCGGAGTCCGGGGTGCCTCCCCAGGTGAGATAGCAGGCGCCCCAGGCGAAGCCGCCGCCGAAGGCCACCAGCAGCACGCGGGTGCCGGGGCGCAGGCGGCCGTCGCGCTCGGCCGCGGCCAGCGCCAGCGGCAGGGTGGCGGCGGTGGTGTTGCCGAGCAGGCCGAGGTTGACCACCACCCGCTCCATCGGCAGGTGGAAGCGTTCCGCCACCGCCTCGATGATGCGCAGGTTGGCCTGGTGGGGGATGAGCAGGTCGACGTCGTCGGGCCCTAGCCCGAGGGTGCGCAGCAGCTCGTCGGCGACCTCGGCCATGCCGCGTACAGCGTGGCTGAACACCGTGCGGCCGTTCTGGCGCAGCAGCGGCCGCTCGGTGCCTGAACGCTGCGAGCCGGAGTTGGTCACCACCAGTTCGGGCCCGCCGGCGCCGTCTGAGACAGGATGCAGGTGTTGCGGTCGCTGTAGTCGATGACCGAGGACATCACATCGCCGCCCACCACCAGGATGCGCCGGGCATGGCCGGACTCGATCATCGCGGTGGCGGTGGTGAGCGCGGCGAGGAAGCCGTTGCAGGCGTTGAGCAGGTCGAAGCCCCAGGCGTTCACCGCGCCGATGCCGTGCTGCACCAGGTTGGCGGTGGCGGGCATGGTGTGGTCGCCGGTGATGGTGGCGACGATGATGCCGTCGACGGCGGCGGCCGGTACCCCGGCGCGGTCCAGGCATTGGCGGGCGGCCGGGATGGCGAGGGCGCTGAGCGGGGTGCCGGGCTCGACCAGGCGGCGCTCGCGGATGCCGGTGCGCGCCACCACCCAGGCGTCCTCGGTGGCCACCATGCGCTCCAGGTCGGCATTGGTCAGCCGCCGTTCGGGCACGGCGGTACCGATGGCGACACATTGGGCACGGCACGGATGGGGGGCGGTCATGCGAGGGGGGTCCGGCGAGAGGGCGGAGCGTAAGGCCTTGTCCACAGGCACAACCCGTCGGCTGGGCGGACAGCGGATCCCAGGTTGACCCAGGGGCTTGCGGCGGTGTGGTGCGCGGGTGACGCGTCGCCGCCTGGTGTGGATCGTGGTCGTGCCGGTGCTGCTGCTGGGTGCCGGCGCGGTGCTGGCGGCGCCGTGGCTGGCCTGCCGCTGGCTCGCCGGGCAGTGTCCGCTGCCGCTCGACGGCTGGCTGGTGGTGGCGGGAGCCGGATTCCGTGGCGGCCCGGCCACCCCGCCGGTGACGGTGCGGGCCTCGCCGGCGGCGGTGGCGGTGGTGGCGTCCGGCGCCGCCCGCACCCACCTGCCGGGGGTGCTGTTCGCCACCGGCCAGCGCGCCTGGGGCGAACTGGCCGGCGGCACCCCCTGGCTGCTCACCGTCGACGCCGCCGCGCCCCACCCCCGTCTCGACGCCCATCTCACCCCGCTCCAGGCCGACGCCCTGCTGGCGCGCGCCAGCCTGGGCCAGCCCTGGGGCGCCACCCTCACCCGCCTGACCCTCGAGGACCAGGGCGGTCCCGGGCCCGAGCGGCGCTTCCTGCTGCGCGCCGCCGGGGCGGTGCGCGGCGAGATGCTCGCCGGTCTCGGCCGCTTCGGGGTGTCGGTGGGGATGTGGGTGCCGGTGCGCGAACTGGAGGCGGAACTGACCCTGCGGCCCGGCCCCGGCCCCGGGGCACTGCAGGTGGCGGTGCGCCGGGCCGAGGTGGCCCTGCCCGGCATCAGCATGGTCGCCGCCCCGCTGGTGCAGCGCACCATCAACCGCGTGTGCGACGAGCGTCTGGCCGAGGGGCTGCCGGACTGGCTGCCGTGGGATGCCGAACTGGCGATACGGGTCGACCAGGGGACGGTCGATCAGTAGGAGAATCCCTTGATACCCCTGGTGGGGTTCAGGCAGACGTACTCGGCGTTGATGCTCTTACCGGGATCAGCGAAATTGGTCACGTAGGTGTACGGCTGGCTGTAATCGTACGACACATCCGGGCGGGACCGGGCGCTGCCGTCGGCCATCGCCATGTTGCCTTGGCCGCGGTGGAAGCCGCTGCGGGCCGAGCCCGTCAGGTCGCCGCTGATGAGCGCCTGGGTCGAATTCTTGATCGTGGACAGGGCGATTGCGCTTGGACCGCTCCCGACGCCCAGGTTGGTGATGCGCTGGGTGTTGGTGTAATGCAGGTTCCAATTGTAATAGTACCGCCACTTGCCGCCCTGGCCGCTGGGATGGGTGTTCACTTCCTTCTTGGTGCAGAACCAGGCCTTGTCCGTGATCGGCACATAGTCGGCAAAGAGGGTGGCCTCGGGCTGGTTGCGCGTCCCGGTGTTCGGCGGGGTGAACGGCCAGCTCTGGTTGGGCAGCAGACCTTCGAAGTCATTGGTGTAGGTCATGTAGACCAGGGTCACCTGCCGCAGGTTGCTCATGCAGTTGGTCTTGAGCGCCGCCTCCTTCACCAGCGACACCGCCGGCAACAGCATCCCCGCCAGGATCGCCACGATCGCGATCACCACCAGCAGTTCGATCAGGGTGAAAGCGTTGCGGCGCATGGCTCACCTCATCCTAGCCAGCCTACACCACGAATGCCCGCAGCGCAAAATCTGCTATATCCGCATCACCGCCCATGGTGAAGTACGAGCGTCTCGCCGAGATCCTGCGCCAGCGCCTGGCGGCCGGCGACTACGCCCTGCGGCCGTTCCCGGCCGAGCGCGACCTCGCCGCCGAGCTGGGCGCCAGCTACCTGACCGCGCGCAAGGCGGTGCTGCAACTGCTGGCCGAGGGCCTGCTGGTGCGCTGCGGACGCGGGCGGGCGGTGCCGGCGGGCGGCTGCGGCTCGGCGCGGCCCACTCTCGCCCTGCTCGCCCATGGCTGGCCGACCCGCGGCCTGCTGCGCCTGGAGCGCGCCTTCGCGGCGGCTGCCGCGGCGGTGGGGCTGCCCTGCCGCAGCCAGCGCTTCTTCCACTGGGACGACCCGGTGCTGGTCGAGACCCTGTCGCGCTCCGCCGGCACCCTGCTGCTGCCGCCGGCCGAGGATCCCACCCCGGGGGCGGCGGCGATGCTGCACGAGTCGCGCACGCGGGTGGTGGTGGTGGGCCCCGACTTCGGCCCGCTCGGCCTGCATGGCATCGACCACCTGCCGCCCGCGGGCGTGCGCCTGGGGCTCGACCACCTGGTGGCGCTCGGCCACCGCCGCCTGCTGGTGGCCAATGTGCAGCCCCATTGCCACGACATGCGCGCCCGCCTGGCCGAGGTCCAGGCCTGGGTGCGCGCCCACCCCGGGCTGGAGGTGGCGGTGGCCGATCGTCCGGTGGCCTCGGGCACCGACACCGTGCCCGCCGCCCGCGCGCTGGCGCGCGCCCTGCTGGCCGATCCCGGGCGCGCGAGCGCCGCGCTCGGCCTCACCCTGCCCATGGCCATGGGGCTGCTGCGCGGCGCCGCCGACCTCGGGGTCCACGGCCTGGCGGTGGTGGCGATCGACGGCGAGGACCTGGCGGACGAGCTGGTGCCGGCCCTGAGCGCGGTCGAGATCGGCGGTCTGGAGGAGGCCCTGGCGATGGCGGCCGGCTGGATGGCGGGGGGCGCCTGGTCCGGTCCGGCGCGCCTGCGTTGCACGCCCCGCCTGGCGGTGCGCGAGACCAGCTCGCCGCCCTGATGCCGCGGAAGCGGGAGCCGTTGTCGCGCCGGCGGCAGGGCGCACCGCCGTGCGCGCTAGGATGCGGGCATGTCCACCGACGCCTACGCCCTCGACTTGCGCGCCAGCCTGACCCCGTGGAACCACCTTGCCGCCCACAGCGGGCGCGGCTGCGTGCAGCCGCTGCCGCGCTGCATCACCGGGGTGGGGGAATGGTTCGCCCCGCCGGTGGCGGCGCGCGGCTTCGCCCTGCGCACCGCGCTGGTGGCCGACGGCGTGCGCCTGGTCGACGACGGCAACCGCGGCAAGGGCGACTGCGGCCTGCTGTGGGCGGGCGGCAGCTGGTTCCCCGACCGCATCGAGCGCCACGGCACCTACCACCACGGCGCGCCCGGCGGGGTGCGCTCGCTGGCGGTCGCCAGCCGGCTGGTGCCGCTGCTCGACGCCGCCGGCTTCGTGCTGGCGGTGACGGTGGTGAACCGCGGCGCCGCCGCCCTCGACCTCGATCTGGCGGTCGAGGTCGACCCGGGCCGGCCGCGCCGCCACGCACTCGACAGCTGGGACTACGGCGTGCCCGCCCCGGCGGCAGCGCCCGCCAGCGGCGCCGCCGCCGGGCCCTGGCAGGGCGAGGGGGTCGCGCTCGCCCTGCTGCGCGAGGGCGGTCCCTGCCGCCTGGCGCCCGGGGCCGCCGTCACCTGGCGGCTGGCGGTGGTGGCGGACGGGGCGGTGCCCGGCGCCGGCGGCCTGGCCGGCTGGGAATCGGCCACCGCCGCGCGCTGGCAGGCGCTGCTGGCCGCCAGCCTGGCGCGCTTCCCGCGCCTGGAGGCCGGACCCGCCGACCTGCGCGCGTGGT
>JAKLKR010000002.1:91784-92033 GCA_023150565.1 Planctomycetota bacterium | reverse complement strand
ATGTGCCTGTGGGAGATCCCCGGCGCCTGCATGTCGCCGTTCGTGGCCACCAGCGGGCTCGACGGCGGCGCCATCTGCACCTATCCCTGGGATGTGGGCGGCTATGCCCCCTTCAGCGTCGCACAGGTGCTGGGCGGCGGCGCCGACGCCCTGCTGGAACGCTTCGCCGGCTTCGGCCTCGGCGCCCACAGCCGCTTCACCCCGGCCGGCAACGGGCGCGACGTGCCCTATGCCTACAACGCCTTCTCG
>JAKLKR010000002.1:0-91774 GCA_023150565.1 Planctomycetota bacterium | reverse complement strand
CGCCGCCTGCCACCGCGGGCCGGACCGCGTGCTGTTCGCCGCCATCCGCGACCAGGTGCTGGCGATCGACGCCGGCCGGCGCCCCGACGGCGCGCTGGTGGACTGGGGGGTGCAGCACAACCTGCTCGAGATGCGCCAGCGCGGCTGGGAGCACGTGGTGGCCAGCCCCAACGCCGAGCGCGCCTGGTGCCTCGACCGCCTGGCCGACCTCGCCGAGGCCCTGGGCGAACCCGGCGCCGCCGCCTGGCGCGCCCAGGCGCGCACCATCCGCGCCGAGGTGCGCACCCGCCTGTGGGACGGTGCCGCGCGCTGGTTCCGCTGCCTGCACCCCGACGGCGGCAGCGAACAGGTGCTCAGCATCCAGGCCTTCGACGCCTGGCGGGTGCTGGACGCCGATGCCGAGGTCGACGCCGGCCTGCTCCACCACCTGCGCCACAGCGGCTTCCTCGGTGCCTACGGGGTGTCGTCGATCGGCGCCGCCGATGCCGCCCACTACGAGCTCAACGATCCCGACTGGAGCGGCGGCGGGGCCTACAGCGGCGACGGCCCGCTTCTGGCGCTGACCCTGTGGGAGAAGGATCAGCCGGAGCTGGCCTGGGAGGTGCTGCGCCGCCACTTCTGGATGGGCCGCCACCTCGCCTGCATCCCGCAGGAGCATTGCAGCGACCGGCCGGAGGTGCCCGCGCACAAGCGCGCCAACATCGTCGCCGCCATCGCCGGCAACGAGGCGGTGCTGCACGGCCTGTTCGGCTTCGACCCGCGCCCCGACGGCAGCCTGCGCTGGCGCCCGGCGCCCTGCCCGGTGGGCGAGCCGATCCGCATCGCCGGTTACGTCTTCCGCGGCCACCGCATCGACGCCGAGATCGCCCCCGGCGGGGCGCGGGCGTGGGTCGACGGGATCGCGGTCGCAGGCCCGCAGCTGCTCGCTCCAGAGCATCTACCGTGCCGATAATCGGCTCCTCTGACCCAGGCTGACGGGGGTGCGGGACGGGGGCGGGTCTCCCCCTTCCCCTCCCGTCCGGCCCACTAACGTCCGCCGCCACAGGCGCCCCGGGCGCCGAACCATGGCCACCACCACCCAATCGACCAGCGGCGATGCCGCCGAGCGCGCTACGCGCAACGGCACCCTCCGCTTCCCCTCACTCCCGCTTCCGGCCGACCTGCGCGCCGCCGAGGTGTTCGTCAATCTCGATGGCGACTACTCGTACCTGGGCGACGGCTACTACCGCAGCCTCGAAGCCGAGCACGAGGGGCTGACCGCCATCCCCACCTCGCGCGAGGCGCTCGACGCCTACGTGGTGCCGCTGGCGCTGCAGAAGGCCGCCGCCGGCGGCCTGGCGGTGCCGCGCTGGGAGATCGCCAACGACACCACCATCGGCTTCCCGCCGCCGGTGGTGATCTATCCGATCAACCCCTGGCAGGACGAGGGGCGGGTGGTCGACGGCCAGGCCCAGCTCGAGGACGTGATCAAGTCGCTGTCGATGAGCGGCAAGTACCCGATGGTGTGCCAGGAGCTGCCCCCCGACAGCCGCCTCGACACCCTGCGCCTGGTGCTCGGCAACTGCCTCAAGCCGGAGTACCGCGACATGGCCGAGCGCCTGTGGCGCATCTTCCGCCTGCCCCTGGCGCGGGTGAAGGTCATCGTCACCGCCGGCGACTACCTGTTCAGCGCCATCGAGCCGCTCGAGCGCGAGGAGCTGACCCAGAACGAGAAGGCGATCATCAAGGAGGCCGGGCTGTGGCGCGGCTGAGCAGTGCACCGCCCGGACGGCGGGGCTCCCGCCCGCCCCTCCACCCCGCCCCCTGAGCCGCCATGTCCCGCCTCGCCATCTTCACCGAGCGCAACACCATCCGCCGCGCGATCGAGCTGACCGCGCTGACCAACTTCCGCATCGCCGCGGCCAAGCTCGGGCACGACTGCGACTTCCTGTTCCGCCCCGAGATCATGAACATCCCGCGCTACGACGGGCTGCTGATCCGCGCGCTCACCGACCCGCTCAACACCAGCTACGTCGCCGCGCGCATGGGCGAGGCCTACGGCCTGCGCGTGATCGACGAGCCGGCGGCGATCGTGGTGTGCTGCGACAAGGTGAACATGTACCAGCACCTGATGCGCGCCAAGGTGCCGATGCCCGAGACCCGCTTCCTCACCGAGGACGAGGTCACCGTCGAGCAGGCGCACGAGCTGTTCGAGACCTTCGGCCGGCCGCTGGTGCTCAAGGCGCCCAACTCCTCGTTCAGCGCCTACGTGGAAAAGGTCAACGACGGCGAGGCCTTCGAGAAGGTCGGCAAGCGCTTCCTGCGCCGCGCCGACCGCCTGGTGGTGCAGCAGTACCTGCCCAGCGCCTTCGACTGGCGCGTGACCATGCTCGACGGCAAGGTGCTGTTCGTGGTCAAGTACGTGATGGCCAAGGGCGCCTGGCGCATCCACGACAAGGACGACGAGGGCAAGCCCAGCCTGTGTTCGGTCGAGAGCGTCGACCGCTCCGAGGTCCCCCCCGAGCTGGTGCGCGTCGCGCTGGCGGCCGGCAACTGCATCGGCCGTTCGCTGTTCGGGGTCGACGTCAAGGAGATCGACGGGCAGTTCATCGTCATCGAGGTGAACGACAATCCCAACATCGACGCCGGCAACGAGGACCAGAACAACCCCGAGGTCTACCGCAACGTGGTGCGCCACCTGGTGGGCGAGCCGTGGGAAGGCTGGATCTGAAGCGGGGCGCGGCCGCGCCGCGCCTGGTCGATGCGCGGGCGGCCGATGCCGACGCGCTGATGCAGCTCGAACACGCCTGCTTCCCCGAGGCCGACTGCTTCCCGCGCCGCACCTGGGCGCGCATGGTCGGGCCGGCGGCCGCCGCCGGCACCTCGCGCACCCTGGTGCTGCGCGAGGGCGCGCTGGTGCGCGCCGCCGCCACCGTGCTCTACCGGCGCGGCGCCCGGGTGGCGCGGCTGTACTCCCTCGCGGTCGATCCCGTCTGCCGCGGCCGCGGCCTCGGCGCCCTGCTGGTGGCCGCGCTCGCGCGCGACGCCCGCCGTCGCGGCTGCACCGCGATGTCGCTCGAGGTGCGCGCCGCCAACGCCGCCGCCCGCGCCCTCTACGAGCGCCTCGGCTTCCAGCTGACGGGACCCCTGCCCGGCTACTACGCGGACGGCGCCGACGGGGTGAAGTACCGGCGGGAATTGCCGTGAGGGCGGCGGCGGCCCTGCTCGCCGCCGCCCTGGTCCTGCCCGGCGCGCTGGCTGCGCTCGAGGCCGAGGCGCCCGATCCCCGCCCCCGGGCCGAGGCGCCGGATCCCGCGGTCGAGAGCATCCCGCTGCGCGATAACCGCATCGAGGCGCGCGAGCAGCTCGCCGAGCTGGTGGCCTGGGTCGAACGCGAGAAGGGCGTGTCCCACCGCCATGCGCGCATCGAGCTGTACGCCCGCGCCATCACCGGGCAGCCGGAGCTGGGCCTGGAGGCCTGGGCGGCGAACGAGGACAGGCCGGTGATCCAGCTGGCGATCCGCCTGGCGGTGCTGCAGGCGCTCCGTCCCGCCGATCGCCAGGCCGTGCTGCCGCATCTGCGCGCCCAGCCCTGGCTGGTCGAAGCGGTCGAGAAGCAGGGCTGGGCGGCCGAGGCCCACGACATCCTGCGCGCCGGCCTCGAGGCGGGCATCGACGGCGGCCGGGCGCAGTTCCCCGACTGGAACCAGCCGGGCGCCGCCGACTGGCCGGCGGCGCTGGCGCTGAGCGCGCGCGGCGACGAATACGCCCTGCTCGCCGACTGCCTGGTGCGCAGCCGCGACGGCGCCCGCCAGGCACGCCTGGCGGAACGCCTGCGCACGCTGCCCGGCTTCGACTGGAAGGCGGCGGTGCGCCGCGCCTGGGGGCGCTTCCCTTCCACCGACTACAGCGACCGGCAGCGGGGCCTGGCCGCGCTCGCGCGCGAAGCCGGGGCGGTGGATCCGTTGCCGGCCGAGGCCCCGGCGCCGGTCCCGGCCATGGCCCCGCGCTCGCCCTGCCCCGGGATGAGCTTCGCTCCCGACGGCCGGCCGATCCCGCGCGTGAAAAGGCCGGCCCCGGCCGAGCCGGTGGCGGCGCCGGCCACCCTCGACGCGTCGTCGACCCGCGCCGAGGCCGATGCCTGGATCGACGCCCGCGCGGCGGAGATCCCGCCCGAGCAGAAGGGCATCCGTCTCAGCGATCCCATGGTGGCGCGGCTGGCGGCGATCCCGCCGCGGCACTATCCGGCGCTGCTCGCGGCCATGGAGCGCAGCGACTCCTGGCCGATGACCTTCTACCTGGAAGCTGCCTCTCTGCGCGCGGTGAAGCCCGAGCACCACGACATCGTGCTGGCCGCCCTGCCGCGCTTCCCCCACCTCGCCGAGGCGGTGGTGGCGCAGCACTGGGAGGCCGACGCCCTGGCCATGGCGCGCGCCTGGCTCGACGCCGGGCATGCGTCGCGCAACAATCCCAGGCACATGTTGGCGGTGGTGGCGCGCGCCGGCGGCCCCGAGGACCATGCCCGCCTGCGCACCGTCCTGTTGCAGGCGCGGCATGGCTACAATCAGGCCGATCTCATCCCCGCACTCGCTGCCATGCCCGGCTTCGACCTCGCCGGCGCGGTGCGCGAGGCCTGGCGCTACCGCCCGGAGGCCGACTACGGCGACCGCCAGGAGGGCTTCTGCCTGGTGGCGGCCAGCCACGGCGTGGCCGGCGCCCTGCCCCTGGTGATCGCCACCGCCGCCGACGCCCCCGACCTCAAGCACCGCAGCGGCGCGCGCATGAAGGCGTGCCGCGCCTGGCTGCAGGAGCAGTTCGGCCTCGACCCGGCCGAGGCCGACTACCGCGCCTGGTTCGCCACCGCCCAGCCGCTGCTGGGCTGGGACGCCGAGGCGCGGCGCTGGAGGCTGCCGCCGGGGCAGGTGGGGACCGCCACCGCCGATCCAGGCTTCTGACCCGCGTTGCACCGCCGTCGGGCGGGCCTAATTTGCCGACCCATGGCCCCCTGGATCACCGACATACGCGGACAGGTGCCGGCGCGCTGGGCGCTGGTTCTCGGGCTGCTGCCGGTGGCGCTGCTGATCGCCGCCTGGTGGTGGGGCACCCGCGGCATCCCCGAGGAGCGCCTGATCTCGCTGCAGATCCTGCCCGCCCCCGGCGAGGTGCTGGCGCAGGTGCCGGAGCTGCTCACCCGCCGCGACTCCGCGGGCAACCACGAACTGCTCCACCACCTCGGCCTGAGCCTGCGCCGGGTCGGCCTGGGCTTCCTCATCGGCGCCGGGGTGGCGGTGCCGCTGGGCATCGCCATGGGCGCCTTCGGCAGCGTGCGCGCGCTGTGCTCGCCGCTCGCCACCGCCTCCGGGTACCTGCCGATCTCGACCCTGGTGCCGCTGTCGATGTCGTGGTTCGGCACCGACGAGCTGCAGAAGGTGCTCTTCCTCGCCCTCGCCTTCGCCATCTTCCTGCTGCCGCTGTCGGCCAAGGCGGTCGACCAGGTGCCCGAGGTGCTGCTGCGCACCGCCCGCACCTGCGGCGCCGGGCGCTGGCAGCTGGTGCGGCGGGTGCTGGTGCCGGTGGCCGCCCCCGACCTGTGGCACGCGCTGCGCATCTCCTTCGGGGTGGGCTGGACCTACATCGTGCTCACCGAGGCGCTGGTGCAGTCGGGCGGGCTCGGCTTCCTCATCACCATGGCGCAGCGGCGCGGGCCCAAGGAGAACATCTACCTGGTGATCATCCTGATCACGGTGATCGCCTGGCTGGCCGACCGCCTGCTGGCCTGGATCGGCGAGCGCCTGTTCCCCTGGCGCCCGGCCGGGAGGGCGTGATGGAGCCCGCCGCCGTGACCCCCGCCGCCGCTCCCCGTCCGCCGGTGGTCGAGACGCGCGACCTGAGCGTGCGCTTCGGCGCCGCCACCGCCCTGCACCAGGTCTCGATCGCGGTCGAGGACGCCCCCGACCGCGGCGAGTTCATCGCCCTGGTCGGCCCCTCGGGCTGCGGCAAGAGCACCCTGCTCAACTGCATCGCCGGCTTCCAGCAGCCCACCAGCGGCAGCGTGCTGGTCGATGGCCGGCCGGTGGCCGGGCCGGGGCGCGACCGCGGCTTCATCTTCCAGCAGTACAGCTCGCTGCCCCACCTCGACGTGCTCGGCAACGTGCGCTTCGGCATGGACCTGGACGGCCACCTGGCGCCGGGCGACCGCCGCGACCGCGCCCTGGCGCTGATCGAGCAGGTCGGCCTCGCCGACCATGTGCGCAAGTTCCCCCACCAGCTCTCGGGCGGCCAGCAGCAGCGCGTCGCCATCGCCCGCTCGCTGGCGCTGGAACCGCGCATCCTGCTGATGGACGAGCCGTTCTCGGCCCTCGACGAGCCCACCCGCCTGGACATGCAGCAGCTGGTGGTCGAGCTCTGGCACCGCATCAAGCCGACGGTGTTCTGCATCAGCCACAGCGTGAGCGAGGCGGTCTACCTGTCGGAGCGGGTGTGGATCTTCACCCACGCCCCCGGCCAGATCGCCTACGACATCCGCGACTGCCTGCCGCCCACCCTCGGCGTGCCGCCGCTGGCGGCGCAGGAGCAGCCCGCCTTCAAGGAGGCGGTGCGCGCGGTCACCGAGGCCTTCCGCACCGTCACCGCCGGCGGCCGCCCGCCCCGGAGGCCCTGATGCCGGGCCTGGGCGACTACATCAAGGCCGCCTTCAGCGCCCGCCCCCTGGGCATGCCGCTGCCGCCCAACTGGATCGGCCTGGCCGGGGTCGGCCTGCTCGGGCTGCTCAATCCCGCCTGGTGGCTGGTGGGGGCCGGGCTCGAGCTCGCCTACCTGGCCTGGCTGTCGCACAGCGCGCGCTTCCGCGCCACCGTCGACGGCGCCGCGCTGCAGGCGCGCCAGGGCGACGAGCGCCGGCGCTGGGCCGGGGCCGCCGAGCAGCTGCTCGCCCAGGCCGGCGCCGACGGGCGCGCGCGCTACACCGCCCTCGAGGGGCGCTGCCGCGAGATCGCCGAGCAGCAGCGCCGCATCGATCCCGCCGCCGCCGCCGCCCACGACGAGGGCCTGGCGCGCCTGCAGTGGGTCTATCTGCGCCTGCTCGCCGGGCGCGCCTCGATCTCGCGCCTGGTGGCCGAGGCCGGGCGCGGCGAGGCCGAGCGCCTGCGCGAGCGCGCCGGGGAGCTGGCCGTCCAGCTCAAGGACGACAGCCTGGGCGAGGGCCTGCGCACCAGCATCCAGGGCCAGCTCGAGATCGTGCAGACCCGCTTGGCCAAGCAGCGCGAGGCCGGCGACAAGCTCGCCTACGTCGAGGCCGAGCTGGAGCGCATCGCCGAGCAGGTGGCGCTGCTGCGCGACCAGGCCCTGCTCACCACCGAGCCCGGCACCTTGGCCTCGCGCATCGACGAGATCACCGCCGGGCTGGGCGCCACCAGCCAGTGGATCGAGCAGCAGGCCGGCCTCGGCCACGCCCCCGATCCCGGGGTGGCGCCCTCGTCGGTGGTGACCCCGCCGCCGGCGGCCGAGCCCGCCCCGCCCACCCCCGATCCCCGGCGCCAGCGGCGCGCCACCCGCGCATGAGCCTGATCGCCACCCTCCGCGACCTCGGGGCGCGCCTCGGCCTGATGCAGGTCGAGCGCGCCGCCGCCCCCGCCGCCCCCGCCGGCCCGGCCAAGATCGCCACCCGCACCCTCACCCTCGACGAGCTGCACCTGGCGGTCCCCGACCCGGCGCGCATGGCCGCGCTGGCGGTGACCCGCTGCGCCGCCCCGCCCAGCGACCTCGCCCTGCCCTTCGCCGCCATCGACGAGGCCGCCGGGGTGGCGGTGCCGGCCCACGGCTGGGATGCCCTGCGGGTGGCGGCCTTCCTCGCCCGGCCCGAGTTGGCCGGCGCCAGCCGCGAGCAGGCCCAGGGCGCGCTGCTGGCGGCGCTGCAGGCCGCCGGCGCGCCGCCCGCCGACGTGGTGCGCGACGCCTGCGCCCGCGACCAGGCCCTCGACGGCTTCGCCCAGGCTGCCCATGCCGAGCTGGTGCGCCGCCGCGGCCTGCGCCGCACCCGCAGCGAGCAGATCGCCGCCGCCCGTGCCGCGCTCGATGCCGAGGCCGCCGTCCTCGCCGCCCAGGACCACGACGACGACGCGCGCTGGCGCTCCTGGTGGCAGGCCAAGCTGGCGCGCGAGCACGCCCTCGCCGCCGCCGCCGGCATGGTCCTCGACCAGCCGCTGCCGGATGGAGTGACGGTGGACGCCGACCTTCCGCCGATACCCTGACCCCGCCCGTACCAGAACCGCACGAGGAAAGTCCCATGTCCGACGAAGGCACCACGCTCACCCCGCTGGGCAAGATCATCACCTTCCTGCTGGTGGTCGGGCTGCTCGGCCTCGGCTGGTACGTCTGGCAGCGTCAGCAGGCGGCCCAGCAGACCCCGCCGCCGGCCCAGCAGGCCCAGAACCCGGCCCAGCCCGCCGCGACCCCGGCCGCCCCGGTGGCCGCCGCCGCTGGCACCCCGGCGACCCCGCCCGCCGCCGACGCCAAGGAGGCCCCCGACGCCGGCTCCATCACCACCGTGAAGGAGTACAAGTACATCGTCGGCGACAAGCTGCCGGCGGTGAAGGGCGCCAGCCAGTACAAGTGGGACGACAAGAACAAGGTCCTGCGCTTCAGCTACAACGTGTGGGCCGGCTGGCTGCCGGTGATCGCCGCCAACAAGGGCACCAAGCCGAATCCTGAATCGGTGTTCGCCAAGAAGCACGGCTTCCAGGTCGAGATGGTGCTGATGGACGACCCGGTGGCGGCGCGCGACGCCTTCGTCGCCGGCGAGGTCCACACCCTGTGGGGCACCGTCGACATGATGGTGCTGTTCGCCCCCGAGCTGATGAAGGATTCGCGCACCGCCCCGCGCATCGTCCAGCAGATCGACTGGTCGAACGGCGGCGACGGCATCGTCGTGCGCAAGGGCATCAAGACCGCGCGCGAGCTCAAGGGCCGCACCGTGGCCCTGGCCCAGAACTCGCCCAGCGAGTACTACCTGACCTCGCTGCTGCTGTCCTCCGGGCTCAAGCCGGTGGATGTGAAGATGAAGTACACCGCCACCGCCTTCGAGGCCGCCGCCGCCTTCGTCGCCGACCAGTCGATCGACGCCTGCGTGTCGTGGGCGCCCGACATCTACAACATCAGCGACCGCGTGCCCGGCACCCGCATCCTCAGCTCGACCAAGGACGCCAACAAACTCATCGCCGACGTCTACGCCCTGCGCGCCGACTTCATGCGCGACCACCCCGCGGTGGCCCAGGGCCTGGTCGAAGGCATCTACGAGGGCATGCGCCTGGTGAAGGCCGACCCCGCGCCCGCCTGCCAGGCGATGGCCGACGCCTTCGGCATGAAGCCCGCCGACGTCCAGGGCATGATGGGCGACGCCCACCTGACCAACGCCGCGGAAAACGCCTCGTTCTTCCTCAACGCCGCCAACCCCACCAACTTCGAGCGCACCTGGAAGAACGCCGCCTACGTCTACCGCGAGCTGGGCCGCATCAGCGCCCCGGTGCCGTTCGACCAGGTGATGGACTTCACGGTGGCGCAGAAGGTCGCGGCCAAGGGCGAGTTCGCCGCCGACAAGGACGAGAGCGTGACCACCTTCGCCCCGGTGCCGGTCAAGCGCCTGGTGGCCGAGGCGCCGATCCTCACCCAGACCATCCGCATCAACTTCTTCCCCAACTCGTCCAACCCCTTCGAGCCGGCCCGCGACCAGTTCGGCGCGGTGGTGGGCGGGCGGCTCTACGACCCCAACGTCACCGCCACCCTCGAGCAGGTCGGGCGCCTGTCCGGCCAGTTCGCGCGCGCGGTGATCATGATCGAGGGCCACACCGACGGCTCGATGAAGGGCAAGATCAACGAGTCCGCGGTCAAGCAGCTGTCGACCGAGCGCGCCGAGGCGATCAAGCGCGCGCTGGTCGACAAGTACAAGTTCGACCCCAACAAGTTCACCATCGTCGGCCGGGGCTGGGACGCCCCCGCCGACCCCGCCGACGCGCAGAACCACGCCCAGAACCGCCGGGTGGAGATCGCCGTCTACTCGCCCGAAGGGCAGTGAGGGCCCCATGTTCAACCGCATCGCCAACCTCTTCAAGGGCTTCCTCAGCCTGTTCGTCAGCGGCATCGAGCGCCGCAACCCCGAGGCCCTGCTCGAGGTCGAGAAGGAGAACCTGCGCAAGCAGATCTCGCAGTACAACCAGGGCCTGGCCAGCCACGCCGGGCTGTGCGAGCGCCTGATGGCGCAGGTCAAGAAGCAGGAGGCCGAGGAGCGCGACCTGCGCGCCAAGACCCAGGCCCACCTGCGCGCCGGCAACCGCGAGGCCGCCGGCCAGTACGCCCTGCGCCTGCAGAGCGTCAGCCGCGAGCTGGCCGAGAACCGCGTGCAGCTGCAGCAGGCCGAGACCACCTACAAGGACCTTACCAAGGCCCGCGACGTCGCCATCACCTCGGCCAAGGCCAAGATGGAGGCACTCAAGGGCGCCATCGAGGACATGAAGATGAAGAAGGCCATGGCGGAGATGTCCGAGATGGCCTCGGGCATGATCGGCCAGATCGGCGGCGCCGGCGACACCATGAACCGCCTGCAGGAGATGGTCGAGGACGAGCGCAACAAGGCCGCCGGCCGCGCCCGCGTCGCGCGCGACTCGCTCGACATGGGCCAGGTCAACATCAAGGAGGCCGAGCAGCAGGCGCTGGCCGACCAGGCGCTGGCCGACTTCGCCGCGGCCGAGGGCATCGTGCTCGACCGCCAGGCCGCCGCCCAGGCCGCCGCCGACCCGGTGGCCGCCCCCGCCGCCCCGGCCAAGACCATGGGCCCGGCGCAGTCGGCCTGAGAGACGCGCCTTCATGTGATCCGCGCATCCGCGGAGGCGCTCAGCGCCTGCGGCGACGCCCCTGGGAGCGCCGGGCTCCAGCCCGGCAATTCGAGCCGTCCCAACTGCCGGGCTGGAGCCCCGGCGGTCCCAGGGAAGACAGATGACCGGTGCCACCCTCGGAGCAGCCATGTCCATGACCCGCACCCCGCCGCTGCCGCCCTGGGCGGCGGAGCTGGCCGCCGGCTACGAGTCCGGCGCCCACTCGCAGTTCATCCTCAGCGGCAACGTCGGCGACCGCATGCCGCTGGGCGGGGCGCCGGGCGCGGCCCAGCTCGGTTCGCTGCCCGAGTTCCTCTCCCGGGTCATGCTGCCGCGCTTCGACGTGGTGCTGAGCTACGACCTCGGCAACGGTCTGCGGGTCGACAAGGGCGGCGAGACCTTCACCCGCTGGCCCCGCTACAAGGAGGACGCCCGCCTGCCGCGCCAGCCGCGCGAGGCGGTCGAGACCGTCACCCACTACCTGCGCTACTGCGCCAACCTCGCCCGCCTGGGCCAGGACCGCACCCAGGTGGCGGTGATCCTGCGCAGCGCCGACCTGGTGGTGCCCAATGTGCCCGGGGCCGGCTACGAGCTGACCAGCATCGCCAGCCTGCTGCGCGACTGGGCCGCCGATCCGGCGCTCGCCGACCAGCCCATCGCCACCTTCCTGATCGCCGACAACCTCGCCGACCTGCACCCGCTGGTGGCCTCCAATCCGCGCGCCTGCCAGGTGCGCATCCCGCTGCCCGAGGCCGCCGACCTGGAGCAGGCGCTGGCGGCGCTGGCGCCGCGCCATCCCACCGCCCTGGGCGCCTTCGCCGGCGACCTGGCCAGGCCGGCGCGGCTTCTGTCGGGCACCACCCTGAGCGCGATCGAGTCGCTGCTCAAGACCCGCGAGCACCAGAAGAAGCCGTTGGTGGAATCCGACCTGCTCGGGCTCAAGAAGGCGCTGGTCGAGCGCGACTGCGCCGGACTGATCGAGTTCATCGAGTCCCGCCGCACCCTCGACGACTACGCCGCCGGCGAGGCGCTGAAGAAGCAGCTGCGCCAGGACATCGCCCTGTGGAAGGCCGGCGACCTCCAGGCCCTGCCCATGGGCTACCTGCTGTGCGGGCCGGTCGGCACCGGCAAGACCTACCTGGTCGAATGCCTGGCGGGCGAGGCCGGGGTGCCCGTGGTCAAGCTCAAGAACTTCCGCGACAAGTGGGTGGGCTCGACCGAGGGCAACCTCGAGAAGATCTTCCGCCTGATCCACGCCCTCGGGCGCGCCATCGTCTTCATCGACGAGGCCGACCAGTCGCTCGGCCGGCGCAATTCCGGCGGCGACGACGGCGGCATCGGCGGGCGGGTCTACGCCATGATCGCCCAGGAGATGTCCGACGGCGCCAACCGCGGCAAGGTGATGTGGGTGCTGGCCTCGTCGCGTCCCGACCTGATCGAGGTCGACCTCAAGCGCCCGGGGCGCGTCGACGTCAAGCTGCCGATCTTCCCCACCGCCAGCGCGAGCGAGAGCTGGACTCTGATCCGCGCCCTGGCCAAGCGCCGCGGCCTGGTGCTGCCCGAGACCGCCCCCGCCGAGCTGGCCCCGCGCCTGCCGCTGTGGCTGACCCCGGGCGCGGCCGAGGCGCTGGCGACCAAGGCCTACCGCACCTCCAAGGTCGAAGCCAAGGACGCCCTCGCCGCCCTCGCCGACTGCCTGGCGGACTGGCAGCCGCCGGTGCCGCGTCCGGTGATGGAGGCGCAGATCCGCCTCGCCGCCGCCGAGGCCACCGACCGCGACTTCATCCCCGAGGCCTTCCGCGCCTACGCGCCCGAGGTCTGAGCCGCCGGCTTTTCCAGGTTGCTGGACATGATCAGCATCCACAGGCAGGCGACCAGGCTGAACAGCGGGATCTGCAGGTCGGCGGGCATGGCGTAGATCGCGCCCAGGGCCGGGATCCACACCAGCCAGTTGGCCACCAGGGTCGAGATCCAGTCGCCCGCCAGGCCGCGCTTCCAGGCCCCGTCCGCCAGCGCGGCCCAGCCGTGGTCCTTCCAGCGCCAGATGAGGATGCCGGTGGGGGTGGCCCACAGGGCGGTGAAGGTGGCCTGGTCGACCGCGGTCTTGACCACCACGCACCAGACCCCGGGCAGGCCGTCGAACAGCAGCCCCTGCAGGCGGTAGAGCAGGTCGACCTCGATCCCGCGCCAGGTCAGCAGCGGCACCAGCACCGCCAGCTCGCGCCGGCGCAGCCCGGCCGGGATGCGCCCGGCGGCGATGCGCACCAGCACCGGCAGCAGGCCGGCGAACAGGCCGGTCGAGATGGCCGAGAACGCCAGGCCCCACTCCGCCTTGAGCCGGCCCACCGCGGCGAGGGCGTCATGGACCGCCGGGACCTGGTAGTAGCCCAGCGCCACCGCCACCGCCACCGCCGGGATCACAAGCAGGGCGCGCAGGTTGGCCGCCAGCGCGGCGCGGATGCGGATCCCCAGCGGTCGGTCGTCGATCATGGCGGGCGGCAGGGTAGGGCGGCGGGCGGGCACGCCATCCCGGGTCACCTGCCGCGCGCACACCGGTCGTAGCACTCCAGCAGGCAGGTGCGCAGGTTGCCGCGGTGGCGGCGCCAGAGCTCCTCGGCGGCGACCTCGGCTCCGCCCAGCTCGCGCACCAGCTCGGCCAGCAGTCCAGCGTCGGTGGCGTGGGTATGCAGGGTCGGCAGCAGGCCGGGACGGTGGCTGGTGACCAGCAGCGCCCCGCGCCAGCGCCGGGTCAGCCGCCACCAGCCCAGGCGGCCGTACTGCTCGGCGCCGTCGATGACGAGCAGCCCTGCCGGCGGCAGCGCCGCCAGCGCCGCCGCCTGCGCGGCGGGTTCCGGTGGCGCCCCGCGCCGGGCGGTGAGCCGCGCCCGCACCGGGAAGCGCGCCGCCAGCCGCCGCTCCAGCTCGCCCAGCAGGGTGGTCTTGCCGCTGCCCTCCGGGCCGACCAGGGCGCAGCGCCAGCCCAGGGCGTCGCCGCGCGCCAGCAGCGCCTCCCAGCCGGCATCGTCCAGGCGGTAGCGCAGCGCCTCCAGCCGCTCGGTGCGGAAGGGGTTGCGGTGGGCGGGCACGGCGTCGGACCCGTCGTAGACGCCCCTGGGACCGCCGGGCTCCAGCCCGGCAGTTCGCGCGCCCGGGCAGCACCAGGGCGGCCGGGGCTCGCTGGATGCGCAAGCGGAAGAGCCGGGCTGGAGCCCGGCGCTCCCAGGGAAAAGGGATTTCAGGGGCGCCGGGATCACGGATCCAGCTCGACCCGCGCCACCTTGCCCAGCGGTTCCGCCACCAGTTCCACCGCCCAGCGGATCGCCACCAGGGTGCCGGCCGCGGTGGGCGGATGGTCCGGCAGCGCGAAGGCGAAGCCGCAGCGCCCGGCCGTCCCCTCCAGGCGCTTCACCGCCGCCACCCCGACGTCGCGGGTGCCGCGTCCGCTGGTGTACCAGAACAGCCGCACCTCGAGCGTGCCCTGCGGCGCCGGCAGATCCCAGGCCGCCGCCCCCAGCACCGTGCCCTCGGCGCCGCGCCGCGCGCTCAGGCTGATCGGCAGAGGCGGATACTCGGTCTCGGCGGGGGGGTCGGCGGGCGGCGGCGGCGGGGTGCGCGCCGCCGGCAGCACGGTCAGCTCCCAGGCGTCGTCCACGTCCGGCCACCAGGGGATCGACGAGCGCACGCTGACCACCCAGCGCAGGTGGTTGTTGGCGGCATGGAAGGTGGGCGGCAGCTCCGCCGGCAGGGTGAAGGCCGCGCGCCCGGCGAGCAGGTCGAGCCCGCCTTCGCGCTCCGCCAGCACGCTGCGGTGCCACACGTGCTGATCGCGCACGGTGTCGGTGCCGCGGGTGTAGCTCGCCTCCTCGCGCAGCTCGAGGGCGAGGGTCAGCTGGCGCAGGCGCTGGGCCTGGCCGTCGACTTCCCAGGTCAGTTCGCCGCCGCCGCCGGGGCGCAGGTTGGCGCGTTCCAGGCGCAGGCGCAGGCGGGGGTTGAAGGTGCGCAGCAGGGTCCAGACGAAGCCCACGGCCAGCCCCAGCCCCACCGCCAGGAAGGGGATGAGGAACAGGCGCATGATGGTCGAGCGCTCATGCAGGAAGCCGTACCACACGAAGGCGTTCCAGGCCCCGCCGAAGATCCCCAGCACCACCGGCCCAGCCCAGCGCTGGCTGCCCGGCACCGGCACCAGGCTCTCGCCGGCCGCCGCTGGCCCTGGCGCCACGGTGGAGGTGGCCGCGGCCGACAGCGGCCCCGCCGGCCCGGCGGCGCGCCGGGATGCGCGCCAGACCCCGAAGGCGATGGCGAAGCCGGCGAGGGGGAAGATCAGGGTCACCAGGCCGATCCACAGCCCGGTGGGGAATCCCCGCTCCAGCACCGAGCGCTCCGGATGCGCGGGGTCGACCCAGCAGGTGCGGCGCAGGCCAGGTGGGTTGGCGCGCACCGCCGCATCCTTGGCCTCGCGCCCGGAGCTGTGCCCGGTGGCGAAGTCGTAGCGGTCGCCGGTCATCTCCTGGCCTTCGGCCGCGCCCGGGGTCGGCGGTGGGGCGAGGTAGGAATAGCGCACCGCCACCCGGTAGGTGCTGCCGTCGCTGTCGCTGTGCACGTCGACCCGGCTCTCGAGGATGGTGCAGGGGGTCTCGCGCCAGCCCTGGGCCTGCGCCACCCGCCACAGGGGCAGGACCAGGAACATCACGGTGAACACCAGGCCAAATGCGCCGAATGCCAGGCCGAAGAGGATGGCGCAGCCGGTGCCGCGCTGGGGCTTGGGGCTGGTGAGCGATTCCGCCGCTGCCGGGTCATTGGACATGCCGCCAGCCTAGCGTGCCGGCCGCCGCCGCCCACCCCGGGAATGCCGGCTATTCCTTCAGCAAAGACGAGATCCCGCGTGCGATGGCGTCCACCACCGTCGCCAGCACCGCGCCATCCACCATCCCGGGGCCGTCGTCGGCACGGTGCCAGTAGGGGTAGCGCCAGCGATCGGTGTCGCAGATGCGCAGCGCCGGCACCCCGGCGAGGGTGAAGGCCTCGTTGTCGCCGGCGATCGCCCAGGGCCGCGCCCAGCGGGTGGTGATCGGCCGGATCGGCAGCGGTCCGGCCATCGCCGCCGCCAGCCGCCGTGCCAGCGCCGTGGCCGAGGGGTCGCCGGCCAGGGCGAGGTAGTCCCCGCGCCAGCCGAACCATGGGCGCAGCCACCAGGCGGGCGCCTGCTGGGTGCCCCAGCGGCGGTCGAACCACACCAGCCCGTCGAGCGCCAGGGCGGCGCGCAGGCGCTCGCCGCGCGCGCTGCAGCCGGCGGCGTGCGCCACCGAGCCGCCGGCGTGCGGGTCGACCGCCATCGCCTCCTCGTTGTCGCTCGCCACCAGGCGCAGGCCGGGTCCGGGCAGGGGGGTGGCGGCGAAGCGCCGCGCCAGCTCGATCAGCGCCGCCACCCCGGCGGCGTTGTCGCCCGCCCCGGGGGCGTGGGCGACCGAGTCGAGGTGCGCCAGCAGCACCAGCCACGAGCCGTCGCCGCCGGCGCGTTCCGCCACCACGTTGGCGAAGGAGCCGCCGCGCCAGGCGAAGGCCTCTTCGCGCGCCGTCCAGCCTGCGGCGGCGAAGCCGGCGGCGACATGCGCACGCGTCCGTTCCAGCGTCCCCGCCCGTCCGGCATGGCGCGGCCCGTCGCCGGCCAGGGCCCGGACATCGGCGAGCAGGCGGGTGGCGGGATCCTCGGGCATGACCCCGGCCACCATGCCGGCCATGGCCGATGGCGCCAGGGAGGTTGCATCGCCGCCGCACCTCCTGCACAACGGCGCCGCCGACCCCAGGAGCAGCGCGATGGCCAAGACGTGCCGAACCTACTGGAATGCGCTGGCGGCAGCCAATCGCGGGTCGTGGAGCGTCGTGCCGGGTACGGACGGACAGCTCGAGGCCTGCACCCTGGCCCAGGATGCGGGGAACGGGGACTACACGCGCCTGACCCGCTTCCTCCCCGGTGCGGACACCGCGCGCGTGGGAGGGAAGTCCCACGACTACCCGGAGGAGGTGTTCATCGTCAGCGGCCGGCTCTTCGATGCCGCCTTTGACCGCTGGCTGGAGGCCGGCGACTACGCCTCCCGGCCGCCGGGCGAGGTGCATGGCCCCTTCCGTACCGATCAGGCCGGCTGCCTGGTCCTGGAGGTGTCCTATCCCAGCCAGGCTGGCCCCGGACCTCGGAGATAAGGCGCTAGACGTCGAGCTTCTTGGCCACCGCCAGGGCGTAGCGTTCGATGAAGTCGCGGCGGATGCCCACGTCGTTGCCCATCAGGGTGGCGAACATGCGTTCGGCCTCGATCGCGTCCGACATGGTCACGCGCTTGAGCGTGCGCACGCCGGGGTCCATGGTGGTCTCCCACAGCTGCTCCGGGTTCATCTCGCCCAGACCCTTGTAGCGCTGGATCTCGAGCCCGCGCTGGCCGAAGCGGCGCACCGCCTCGAGCAGCGGCAGCAGGCTGGTCAGCACCGCGGTCTCCTTGCTGTCGGTGAGCGCGAAGCTCTCGGCGCGCTCGGCGCGGTCGAGCAGCCACACCGGGTCGAAGCCGGCGTTGGCCAGGCGCGCCAGGCTGGCCTCGACCTGCTCGCGCTCGGTGAACTCGACGATCTCGGGCACGATCGGCGCCGGCTCGCCCTCGGCGCGCTCGGCCGCCGGCTGGTCGCGCCCGAGCAGCACGTCGAGCGCGCCGTCGTCGGCGGCCACCCGGTGCTGGTCGCCCAGGCGCACGCGGTAGAGCGGCAGGCGCCCGCCGGCGTCGCGCAGGCTGAGGTATTCCACCAGGGTCAGGCCCTTGAGCGCGAGCACGCGCTCGTGCTCCTCGAACTCGAGCAGCACCGCCACCAGGCGCGCCAGCTCGTCGCCGGCGAGGGTGCGCTTGTGCTCGCGGTCCTCCAGGCGGGTGCCGTCCAGCCCGAGGCGGACGATCTCGGCGTCGAGCAGCTTCTCGTTGAAGACGTATTCCGACGACTTGCCGCGGGTGACCTTGAACAGCGGCGGGCAGGCCACCCACACGTGGCCGCCGGCGATGAGCTTGGCCATGTGGCGGAAGAAGAAGGTCAGCAGCAGGGTGCGGATGTGGCTGCCGTCGACGTCGGCGTCGGTCATGATGATGATCTTGCCGTAGCGCAGCCCGGCGAGGTTGAACTCCTCGCCGATGCCGCAGCCGATGCACTGGAACATCGCCGCGATCTCGGAATGGCCGAGGATCTTGTCGATGCGCGACTTCTCGACGTTGAGGATCTTGCCCTTGAGCGGCAGGATGGCCTGGATCTTGGGATCGGAGCCGCGCTTGGCGCTGCCGCCGGCGGAATCGCCCTCGACCAGGAACAGCTCGGTGATGGCGACGTCGCGGCTCTGGCAGTCGCGCAGCTTGTCGGGCATGCCGGCGTTGTTGAGCAGGCCCTTGCGGTTCTTGCGCGCCAGCTCGCGCGCCTTGCGCGCGGCCTCGCGCGCCTCCATCGCCGCCAGCGCCTTGGACACCAGCTGGCGGGCGATCTTGGGGTTGGCCTCGCAGTAGTCGCGCAGGGCGTCGCCGAGCTGCGACTGCACGATGCCGGCGATCTCGAGGTTGATGAGCTTGTCCTTGGTCTGGGCCGAGAACTTGGGGTCGGGCAGCTTGACCGACACGATCGCGCACAGGCCTTCGCGCAGGTCCTCGCCGGCGGGGGCCTTGTCGCCCTCCTTGATCAGCCCGGCGCCGCGCGCGTAGGTGTTGAATTCGCGGGTGAGCGCGGTCTTGAAGCCTTCGAGGTGGGTGCCGCCGTCGCGGTTGCGGATGTTGTTGGCGAAGCACAGCACCTGCTCGTCGTAGCCGTCGTTGAACTGCATCGCCAGCTCGACGTCGATCTCGCCCTGGGTCTTCTCGAGGTGGATGACCGGGTGCATCGCCTCCTTGCCCTGGTTCAGGTAGCGCACGAAGGCGGCCAGGCCGTCGGTGCTGTAGAACACCTCGGCCTTGCCCTCCTCGCGGTGGTCGGCCAGGCTGATGCGCACGCCCGAGTTGAGGAAGGCGAGCTCGCGCAGGCGCTGGGCGATGACCTTGAAGTCGTAGACGGTGTTGTCGCCGAACACCGCGCGGTCGGGCTTGAAGTGGATGGTGGTGCCGCGCTGGTCGGACGGGCCGACGGTCTCGAGCGCGCAGGTGGCGGCGCCGCGCGCGAAGCGCATGCGGTAGTGGTGGCCGTCGCGCTTGACGTCGGCGACCAGCCACTCGCTCACCGCGTTGACGCAGCTCACGCCCACGCCGTGCAGGCCGCCCGACTTCTTGTAGGCGCCGGCGCCCTGGTTGTCGAACTTGCCGCCGGCGTGCAGGATGGTGAGCGCGATCTCGAGCGTCGACTTGCCGTTGGAGGGGTGCGGCGCCACCGGGATGCCGCGGCCGTTGTCGCCGATCGCCATCGAGCCGTCGGCGTGGATCAGCAGGGTGACCTCGCTGCAGTGCCCGGCGAGGGCCTCGTCGATCGAGTTGTCGACCACCTCCCACACCAGCTGGTAGAGGCCGGCGCCGCCCGGGTCGCCGATGTACATGCCCGGGCGCTTGCGCACCGCCTCCATGCCCTCGAGCACCTGGATCTTGTCGGCGCCGTAGTCGCCCGAGCTGGCGGAGCCGGTGGAGATGGTTCCGGGGGTCGGCAGGGGGGTGGAAGCGGCGGCGGCGGGCGGGTTCTGGTCGGTGCTCATGGGTATCGCGACACCGTAACTGGAGGTCGGCAGGCGCAATGCGCCAGGGGTCCGCCTGGGGGCTTGTACCGGGCCCGGCGACGGGCCTTGGGATCGTGTCGCAAGTTATTGTAGCAAAAACTCTTGCGCTGAAACGGAAAGGACCGCCGGGCTAGTCCGGCAGGCGCACCGCCGCGAGCAGCAGGAAGAGCGGGAATTCGCTGCAGGCGCGCTCCTCGGCGGCGCTGCGCACGCCGCGGGTGCCGCGCCGGTGCGAGCACAGCTCGTCGGCCGCCACCACCCCCAGGCGGGCCGCGCCGAAGGCGCCCAGGTAGGCCGACAGCGGGCGGTGGAACGAGCGGGTGGAGGTGCGGTCCTCGGCCTGGCCAGGGTGCAGGCGGATGGGCACCGCGAAGGACGAGAGGTAGCCGTCGAGCCGGCGGTACTGCGCCTTCTGCTCGTCGTCCCAGCCCCAGCCGCTGCGCCGCGGGATGCGGAAGCAGGGGTGCGAGAGCACCGCCACCACCCGCCCGCCCGGCCGCAGCAGCGCCGCCACCCCGGCCAGCACCGGGGCGAGGGGATCGAGGTCCTGCAGGCACATCACCAGGGTGGCGTGGTCGAAGCGCTCGCCCGGCAGCGCCTCGGCGAGGCGGCGGGCGTCGCCCACCAGGTGCTTCTCCAGGCTGCCGGCGCGGCGCTGCGCCGCCTCGACCATCTGCGGGCTGGCGTCGACCCCGGTGCTCGCCACCCCGCTGGCGGCGAGGGCCCGCCCGAGCACGCCGGTGCCGCAGCCCACGTCGAGCACGCGCTCGCCCGGGCGCGCGGCCAGGCGGGCGAGGGTCGCGGGCAGCACCAGCTTCTGGTAGAAGTCGTCGCCGCCGTCGCCCACCCGCGCGTCGTACCAGCCGGCGGGGGCCTCCCAGGCGGTCTCGGCCGCCGGCGCGGCCTGGCGCGCGGCGGGCGCGGGTTCCCGCGCCGGTGCGTGGTCGCGGCCATGGTCTCGGCCCTGCTCCGGCCGCCCGCTGCGGCGAGAACCTCCGTCGACGTGGGCGTCGACGCTCCGAAGCGGGTCGCCGGCGGCTTCCACGTCACCATGCCGCTGCGGGCTGCGCGCGGGGCTCGCGCATTGTCGCCGCCTCCGTCGCCGCATGCTGGGCCCGATTGGAGGTCGGCGATGGGCGGGAAGTCCTGGATGCTGGCGCTGCTGTGCCTGCTGGCGTCGCCGGGCCGGGCGGCCGAGGTGCGGCCGCTGCCGTGCGCGGTCGACGCCCTGGTGCTGCCCGGCGGCCGCGACCCGCAGCTGACCTATCCGGTCGACTGGCAGCGGGCCCCGCTCGCGTGCGGCGAGGGCCGCAGCCTGCACAGCACCTTCTTCCCGCCCACCTTCTACGTCCACCGCCGGGTGCTGCCGGTGTTCCGCGGCTTCGAGGACGAGCGCTACCAGCGCCACGACTTCCTGATCGAGCGCTACGTCGCCGAGCTGAACCAGCATCCCGAGGACTGGTGCGGCTGCACCGAGACTCAGGCCGCCTACATGCCCGGGCTCAGCCCCGCGCTGGTGAAGGCATGGATCATCCAGGAGTCGGGCGGTGGCGACGGGCGCTCGCTCGCCGCCTGGGAGTCGGATCCCGCCCAGGTCAACGTCCCCGGCGACTGGTGCCCGCACAAGACCGAGCTCGGCCTGCGCCTGCCCGCCAGCCGCAACCAGGGCCAGGCGCGCGACAACCTGATGGCGGCGCTGCGCATGCTCGCGCGCAAGGGCTTCGGGCGCTCGGGCCAGGCCCCATTGCGCCGCCAGGAGGCCGAGTTCGACGGCTGGCGGGCGGCGCTCGAGCGCTACAACGGGCGCGGCGAGGAGTGCGTGAACGGGCGCAAGTACCGCGAAAACTACGCCGAACGGATCTTCGCCCGGGCCACCATCCAGGACCGCCACCAGCCCATCCAGCTGCCGCCGCGGCGCTGAGGGGGAGTCAGAAGGCCGAATGCTGGAATGCTGGAATGGCGCAGGAAGACGGTCTTCGGCATCATTCCAGCATTCAGGCATTCGGCATTCGCCCGTGGCCTTGAGCGCCGTCCCCGGGTCTCAGCCCAGGGTGGTCAGGTGCCAGGTGCTGGCGACGAAGTCGCCGGGGCTGTCGGCGCGCAGGCCGACCGCCATCAGGGCGGCGCCGCTGGCGTCGAAGGCGCTCTCGACCTCCTGGTGCCGGGTGGCCCCGGAGCCGCTGGGCAGCTCCTTGGTGGTGGTGACCCGCACCCGGTAGGTGCGCGCCGGGTCGAGCCCGCGCAGGCGCAGGGCCAGGCGGCCGGCGTTGGCCTCGGTGAGGATGCGCACGCAGGTCACCAGTGCCTCGTCGCGCTCCGGGGTGACGCTCATCCACGCCGCCCAGCGGTTGCCGCGCGGGTCGACCAGGCGGTGGAGGTCGCCCTCCTGCACCACCCGGCGCACCTGGCGCCAGCGCTCGGTCTGCCTGCGCATCGCCGCGCGCTCGTCGCCGGTCATGGTCAGCAGGTCGAGCTGGTAGCCGAAGGCGCCGGTGAAGGCGACGATGGCGCGGGTCGCCAGCGGGGTGCGGCGGTGGACCTGGTGGTTGGGCACCGCCGAGATGTTGGCGTCCATGCTGCTGAGCGGGTACGCCATGCTGGTGCCGTGCTGGATGCGCAGGCGTTCGATCGCGTCGCTGTTGTCGCTGGTCCAGATGTAGGGGTGGTAGAACAGCATGCCGGGGTCGAAGCGCCCGCCGCCGCCCGAGCAGCCCTCGACCAGCACGTCGGGGAACTCGCGGTGCATGCGTTCGAGCAGGTCGTAGACCCCGAGGGTGAAGCGGTGCGCGGCCTCGCCCTGGCGCGCCGGCGGCAGCGCCGGCGACCACACCTCGGTGAGGTGGCGGTTCATGTCCCACTTCACGAAGCCGATCGGGGCCGAGCGCAGCACCGAGGACATGTCGGCCCAGATGCGCTCGCGCACCTCGGCGCGGCCGAGGTCGAGCACCAGCTGGCTGCGGCCCTCGGTGCGCGGGCGGCCGGGCACGTGGAAGCACCAGTCGGGATGCTCGCGGTAGAGGTCGCTGTCGGGCGACACCATCTCGGGCTCGAACCACAGGCCGAAGCGCATGCCCAGGGCGTTGACCCCCTCGGCCAGGCGCTTGAGCCCGCCCGGCAGCTTGGCCTGGTTCACCCGCGTCCAGTCGCCCAGGCCGCTGCGGTCGTCCTCGCGCTTGCCGAACCAGCCGTCGTCGAGCACGCACAGGTCGCAGCCGACCTCCTTGCCGGCCTTGGCCAGGGCGAGCAGCTTGTCGGTGTCGAACTTGAAGTAGGTCGCCTCCCAGTTGTTGATCAGCACCGGGCGGGGGGCGTCGCGGAAGGGGCCGCGCACCAGGCGGCTGCGGTAGAGGCGGTGGAAGGTGCGGCTCATGCCGCCGAGCCCCTCGCCCGAGCGCACCAGCACCGCCTCGGGGGCCTGGAAGGAGCCGCCGGGGGCCAGCTCCCAGGCGAACTCCAGCGGGTTGATGCCGATCTGCAGGCGGGTCGAGCCGAACTGGTCGACCTCGGCCTGGGCGAGGAAGTTGCCGGAATAGACCAGGTTCATCGCCAGCACCTCGCCGTGCTCCTCGCCGGCGCCGGGGGCGCACAGGGCGATGAAGGGGTTGTGCTGGTGGCTGGAGGTGCCGCGCCGGCTCTCGACCGCGCTGACCCCGGGCGCCAGCGGGCGCTCGACCACCTGGCGCTCGCGCGCCCACGCGCCCGAGAGCTGGAGCATGGTCCAGTCGGCGCGCGGCAGGTCGACGCTGGCGCTGAGCGCGCGGCTGAGCTGCAGCGCGGCGCCGCCGCGGTTGACCGCCCGCCACGAGCGCGCGATGGCGTCGGTGCCGTGGAACACGGTGTAGAGCAGCTCGATCTCGAGCCCGGCGACCTTGTCGAGCAGGGTGATGGCGAGGGTGGTGGCCTCGGCGGGGTCCTCGACGTAGGTGGCGGGCAGGCCCTCCAGCGCCGGCTTGCCGGCGCGGATCTCGCGCTTCACCACCCGCAGGTCGAGCACATGGCTGCCGTCGGCGTGGCGGGCGCCGACCAGGGCGGCGCGGTAGTCGCCGTTGCCGTAGGCGGGGGCCTCCTGCGGCAGGGTGTCGAGGGTGAAGCCGACCTCGCGCATGCCGGGCGGGTTGGGGCTGAAGGCGCGGTCGCCCCACAGCGGGAACCAGTCGATCGCGCACGGCTCCAGCCGCGCACCCCAGTGCAGGTGCACCAGGTGGCCGGTGGGCAGCACGCGCAGCACATAGCTGCTGCCGGCGCCCTGGAGGAAGTAGGTGCTGGTGGGTTCGTGGCAGGTGATGGCGGACATGGGCGGGGACATTATCGGCAGGAACGAGGCCACAATCGCGGCCTCGGGGATCGGCTTAGGGCGTTGAGCAATCGCGCGAACCTCTCGAACAGGCAGACGCGCCCCTGGGAGCGCCGGGCTGGAGCCCGGCGCTCCCAGGGAAGAGGAGCTGACCGCCAGGGGGTTCAGGGCAGGGTAGTGCGCGCCCACGCGAGGTCGGCGGCCAGGCGCGACGGGCCCTGTTCGAGGCGGGTGAAGTCCTCGAGCGACCACCAGCCGGCGTAGCCGGCGGCGGCGAGCGCGGCGCCGATCGCGCGCCAGGGCACGTGGCCCTCGCCGGGCAGGGGCACGATGTCCATCGCCAGGCGCGACAGCCGGCGGTCGGGCTGCTCGGCCACCCGGTAGCTGCGCTGCTTCACGTGCACGTGCGCCAGGTAGGGGCCGAGCAGGGACAGCGCCAGGGGGATGGCCTCGTTGCCCTCGCCGCAGGTGTTGGCGATGTCCCAGATCACCCCCACCGCGCCCGGATCGAGGCAGTCGAGCAGGCGCAGGGCGGTGCCGGCGGAGGGGGTGGCGGTGTGGTCGTGCAGCTCGGCCACGAAGCGCACCCCCTCGCCGGCGCCGATGCGCGCCAGCTCGGCCCACTCGCGGCGCAGCTGCGCGAGCTGGGCGCGCGCGTCGGCGGCCGGCCCCGGCACGGTGGCGCGCACCAGGCCGCAGCCGAGCGCGCGCGCGGCGGCGGCGGCGCGGCGGTGGAAGGCGTGGTCGGCGGCGTCGTGGTAGCTCGACAGCAGGGCGCAGCGCAGGTTGCGCGCGGCGAGCGCGGCGGCGGTGGCGGGCAGCGCCGCCTCGAGCCCGTCGCTGGCGATGAGCGCGGCGTTGTTGCTCCAGAAGCCGACCGGCTGCCCGGCATCGAAGCGCGCCGGCTTCACCCCCAGCTCGACCCCGTCGTAGCCGGCGGCGTGGTCGAGCAGCGCCGGCAGCGGCAGCCAGGGCGCCGAGGAACAGCAGAAGGAGATCAGGGCCATTTGTCTTCTTTCACGCCATGGTGGCGAGCTGGGCCTGGCTGACCGCGTGGCGCGGCGGCTCGCCGGCGAGCACGCGCAATGCTTCGTCCACCGCCAGCCGGCCCATGCGCCGGATCTCGCCCGCCGACGAGCCGGCGCGGTGCGGGGTCAGCCAGCAGTTGGGCAGGCGGTACAGCTCGCTGTCGGCGGCCGGCGGCTCGGGGTGGGTGACGTCGAGGTAGGCGTGGATGCGGCCGCCGCGCAGGGCGGCGATCAGCGCCGGCTCGTCGACCAGGCGGCCGCGGGCGGTGTTGATGAAGGCGGCGCCGTCCTTCATCGCGGCGAAGAACGCGGCGCCGAACATGCCCGCGGTGGCGTCGATGTCGGGGGCGTGCACGCTCACCACCTCGCATCCGCGCGCCAGCTGGTCGAGGGTGGCGGGCTCGGCCCCGGCGGCGCGGATGGCGGCCTCGCCGGCGTGGGGATCGTGCACCAGGGTGCGCACATCCAGCGCGCGCAGGCGCTCCTGCACCAGGCGGGCGATGGCGCCGAAGCCCACCAGGCCGACGGTGATGGCGAAGTTGCCGCTGTGATCGACCGCATGCGCCAAGTCGAAGCCGGCGCGGCCGTGGGCGCGGATCAGGTCCTGGCAGCGGAACCACTGCTTCCCGGCCAGGATGATCAGGGCCAGGGTGACCTCGGCCACCGGCACCGCGTTGGCGTGCATGGCGGTGGTGACGGTGATGCCGCGGGCATAGGAGGCGTCGGTGACGAAACCCTTCACCGAACCGGCGGCATAGCACACCGCGCGCAGGCGCGGGGCGCCGGCGAGGAAGGCGGGGTCGAGCCGCGGCATGCCCCACGAGCCGAGCAGGATGTCGGCCGCCGCCACCGCCGGGGCGAAGCCGGGGTCGCCCGGCCGCCCCGCCACCCGCAGCTCGGCCACCGCGCGCAGGCGCGCCAGGTCCTCGGGGGCGAAGAAGCGCGGCAGCTCCGATTCCGGGTGGGTGAGGGCGATGACGGGCATGGCCCGAGGCTAGCGCCTGGACCGCCGCCGGCCATGCCCAGACTCGGAAGCACGGTATGGAAAACGGAAACGACCCGCCGCTGGCCGAGGGTCGCAACACACCTGCTGCCGACCTCGGCGCGCCCGGCCTGGCCGAGCTCGCGGGCGCCCACCTGCGCCTGATCCACTGCTGGTGGTGGTCGTTCGGCCCGGGGTGGACGATGGCCGAGCGCACCATCCCCAACGGCCTGCTCTACCTGCCGTTGTCGTCGCGGCTGGAATTCGGCGTCGACGCCCGCAGCGCCCCGGCCGCCGCCGGCGCGGTCGCGGTGCTGCCGGCGGGGCGGCCGCAGTGGGCGCGCTACGCCCCCGGGGCCGAGCGCCGCTTCCATGGCTGGGCGATCCACCTCCACCTCCATGACGGGGCCGGGCGCGACCTCCTGGCGCGCCTGGGCGGGCCGGTGCTGGCGATACCGGAATGGGAAGGCTGGCGGGTGCGCCTGCGGCGCGCGGTGGGCGCCTTCAACCACGGCGGCGAGGACGGCGCCGCCTATGCCGCCGCCACCGTGCGCGCCCTGCTGGTCGAGCTGGCGGCGGCCCATGGCGGCCTGCGTCCGGCGCCGGCGGTCGACGCCCGCCTGGAGCGCCCGCTGGCGCTGGCGCGCGCCGACCTGCACGGCGAGCTGACGGTCGAGGACCTGGCGCGCGCCGCCGGGGTCACCAGCCGCCGCCTGCGCGACCTGTTCCAGGCCGCCACCGGGCTGGCGCCCAAGGACTGGCTGCTGCGCAACCGCCTGGGCGAGGCGGCGCGCCTGCTGCGCGCCGAGCCCCGGCGCACGGTCAAGGACATCGCCCGCGCCCTCGGCTTCAGCAGCGACCACCATTTCCACGCCAGCTTCCGCCGCGTGCACGGCCTGACCCCGAGCGCCTGGCGCAGCCTGCCGGCCGGCGGGTAAGCCGCCGCCGGCTGCTCACCGACGAGGGTCTGCCGTGGCCGGCTCTTGCGGAGCGTCGACGCCCACGTCGACGCCGCGGTGATGCCGCCATGGTCCCAGGCCGGCACAGCAGAGGCTCCGTCGACGTGGGCGTCGACGCTCCGAATGCGGCCGTCCGCTATTCTCCAATCCCCCGCCGCTCAATCCCCGGCGGTGGTGGTCCAGAAGCCCTTGGCGTCCACCACCCCGATGCCGGGGCCGCCGCTGCCATAGGTGGCGTTGGGGGCGAAGGCGCCGACGTGGCCGTCGGCGAACACCCAGTTGTCGCGCCCCTGGTGGCCGGCGGTGAGGTGGATGGTGCGGCGCACGATCACCCCGGCCGGGCTCCAGAACTCGTTGTTGTTGCTGCCGGCGATGCCGGAGTAGGCGGTCTGGTCCCAGCTCTCGGTGAACAGGCCGGTGCCCGAGGCGTCGATGCGCGCCAGCGCCGCCGAACCCCAGCGTTCCGGCCCGGTCAGCGCCCAGCCCACCGCCTGCAGTTCGCCGTTGGCCACCCCGCCGGCATAGTGGATGGCGGCGTAGCTGCGCCGGCCGGTCTCGGTGGCGCCGCCGCCCCAGGCGAAGAAGCGCCCGGTGCTGTAGGTCTTGGCCTTGGTGTTGGCGCGGCACCACAGCACCTGGGTGCTGCCCAGGTAGGGCATCACCAGCTGGTCCCAGCAGGGCGAATAGACCCCGCCCACCAGCACATACCCGGGCGCGAGCAGGTGGTCGTTGTCGGCGGCATAGGCGGTCTGGGCCATGCCGATCTGACGCAGGTTGGTGGCGCAGACCACGCTGCGGGCGGCATTGCGCACGGTGGTCACCGCCGGCAGCAGCATCCCGGCCAGGATCGCCACGATGGAGATCACCACCAGCAGCTCGATGAGGGTGAAGGCGCGGTCGGTGCGGGCGGTGGCAGCCATGCCGCCATCATACCCATCCGCGCCTGCCCGGCGGCGCCCCGCTGCGCAAACTTGTGCGCAGGATGGGTTGTTTACGACCCATCGGAAATTGGCACGTTCCGCGCCAGGACGACCGCATCCCCTGTCCAAACGACCCGGAGCGACCCGTGAGCGACCCCAAGGACGCGGAAATCCTGCCTGACGACCATCCGATCGACCAGGCCAAGCCGGTCGAGCCCGAGCCGGCGCCGCCCCAGGTGGTGACCCGGCCCGAGGCCCTGCTGCCGACGGTGGTGGTGGCGCTGCCGCTCAGCCAGCGGCCGGCCTTCCCGCACATGCTGCTGCCGCTGGTGATCCCCGCCGGCCGGCTGGCGGACGCCGCCCGCCATGCGGTCGAGCACCGCGGCGGCTACGTCGCCTTCTTCCTCACCAGGGGCGAGCTGGGCGAGAGCGCGGCCTTCACCCCCGAGGACCTGCAGCCGGTGGGCTGCATCGCGCGCATCACCAAGCACGCCGACGGCGAAGGCGGCGCGCTCCAGGTCTTCGCCCAGGCGCTGGCGCGCTTCCGCCTCGAGCGCGTCGAGGCGCGCGACCCGCTGGTGCTGGTGCGCGGCGAGGTGGTGCGCCCGCAGGTCGACGCCAACGACGCCCAGGTGCGCTCGTGCGCCATGGCGATCGTCACCTCGCTCAAGGAGCTGGTGCAGCACAACCCGGTGTTCGCCGACGAGATCCGCATGGTGCTGGCGAACTTCAACAACCTCGACGGCCCCAGCCGGCTGGCCGACATGGCCGCCAGCCTGACCACCGCCAAGCGCGAGGAGCTGCAGCAGGTGCTCGAGGTGGTGCCGGTGGTCGAGCGCATGGAGAAGGTGCTGACCCTGCTCGCCAAGGAGACCCAGCTCGCCCAGCTCAAGAGCAAGATCCAGGGCCAGATCGAGCAGAAGGTCAGCGAGCACCAGCGGAAGTTCTTCCTCAACGAGCAGCTCAAGGCGATCAAGCAGGAGCTCGGGCTCGAGACCGACGACAAGACCCTGGAGCTGAACCGCCTGCGCGAGCAGGTCGAGGCCAAGGGCCAGGCGATCAGCGAGGAGGCGCGCGGGGTGATCGACGAGGAGCTGCGCAAGCTCGCCCTGCTCGACCCCAACAGCTCGGAATACGGCGTCACCCGCTCGCGCCTGGAATGGCTGGTGGGCCTGCCCTGGGGGGTGGTGACCGAGGACCAGCTCGACCTCGCCAAGCTGCGCGAAGGGCTCGACGCCGACCATTTCGGCCTCGAGGACGTCAAGGACCGCATCGTCGAGTTCGTGGCGGTGCGCAAGCTGCGCCCGGAGCGCCGCGGCGGCATCATCTGCCTGGTCGGCCCGCCCGGCACCGGCAAGACCTCGGTCGGGGCCTCGATCGCCAAGCAGCTGGGGCGCAAATTCTACCGCTTCAGCCTGGGCGGCATGCGCGACGAGGCCGAGATCAAGGGCCACCGCCGCACCTACGTCGGCGCCCTGCCCGGCAAGCCGGCGCAGGCGCTCAAGCGCTGCGGCAGCATGAACCCGGTGATCCTGCTCGACGAGATCGACAAGCTCGCGCACGGCATGCAGGGCGACCCGGCGGCGGCGCTGCTCGAGGTGCTCGACCCGGAGCAGAACAAGGACTTCCTCGACCACTACCTCGACATCCGCGTCGACCTCAGCCAGGTGCTGTTCATCTGCACCGCCAACGACCTCGGTGGCATCCCCGAGCCGCTGCGCGACCGCATGGAGATCATCCGCCTGGCCGGCTACGTCGAGCAGGAGAAGGTCGCCATCGCCCGCGACCACCTGGTGCCCAAGGCGCGCGAGGCGCACGGGCTGGCGGCGCGCGACCTCGCCTTCAGCCCGGGCGCGCTGCGCTCGCTCATCCGCGACCACGCGCGCGAAGCCGGGGTGCGCCACCTCGACCAGCTCATCGCCAAGGTCTGCCGCAAGGTCGCCCTGGCCAAGGCCGGCGGCACCGCCGGCACGCGCGCCCGCCCGCTCGGCCCCGGCGACCTCGCCCCCTACCTGGGCAAGCCGCTGATGCGCGACGACGAGCTGCTCGCCCATCCCCGTCCGGGGGTGGTCACCGGGCTGGCCTGGACCTCGCTCGGCGGCGCCACCCTCGAGATCGAGGCGGTGGCCACCGCCGCCGACAAGGGCGGCCTGACCCTCACCGGCCAGCTCGGCGACGTGATGAAGGAGTCGGCCAGCCTGGCGCGCAGCTACCTGATGGCCAACGCCGCCGCGCTCGGCCTGCCCGCGGGCTGGTTCGACCGCCACCTGGTGCACCTGCATGTGCCCGCCGGCGCCACCCCCAAGGACGGCCCCAGCGCCGGCATCACCATCGCCTGCGCCCTGCTGTCGCTGGCCTGCGGCCGGGCGGTGCGCCCGCGCCTAGGGATGACCGGCGAGCTGACCCTGACCGGGCGGGTCTACCCGATCGGCGGGGTGCGCGAGAAGCTGGTGGCGGCCAAGCGCGCCGGCCTGGCCCTGGTGCTGCTGCCCGAGGCCAACCGCCGCGACCATGACGAGCTGCCCGAGCTGGTGCGCAGCGGCATCCGGGTCGAGTTCGTGTCGACCCTGGCCGAGGTCCTCGCCCACGCCGGCCTGGTGCCGTCGGTGAAGCCCGGCAGGCCCGGCAGGGCCCGGGCGCGCCGCGCGAGCTGATCGCCAGCACGCTCCTAAACCCTTTCCTAAACGGAATGCCGTGGGGTAAGCTCACGGCATGCGAAGGGCCTTCACCCTGATTGAGCTGCTGGTGGTGGTCGCGATCGTGGCCATCCTCGCCGGCATGCTGCTGCCGGCGGTGCGCCTGGTGAAGGATGCCGCGCAGTCGACCTCGTGCCTGTCGCGCCTGCGCCAGCTCGGGCTGGCCACCCTCGGCTATGCCAACGACTGGGATGGCGCGGTATGCCCGGCCCAGGACAAGAACGCCGCCGCCGACCTCAACACCCAGTTCTGGCCCTATCTGCTCGGCGGCTACCTCGAGCAGCTGCCGTCCTACCAGGACGGATCGATCCTGCGCTGCCCGGCCAGGCGCAGCCTGGAATTCGCCTACGGCATGAACTGGGAGGCGGGCACGGTGGGCGCCTTCGCCACCAAGGCCTGGGCCGGCAGCCTGGCCCAGGCGCGCCACCCGTCGACCACCTTCTATCTGGCCGACGGCAATCCCAACGCCCAGGGCAGCGCCTGGCAGTGGGCCCAGCTCGACAGCAACCCGTGGGCGACCTCCCAGGCGTTCCCGCGCACCATGGCCAGCCGCCGCCATCCCGGCGGGGCCAACGCCATCTTCCTCGACCAGCACGGCGAATGCACCCGCCGCGCCGAGACCATCACCGGCGGCGCCGCCAGCGCCGACTGGAAGACCTGGTGGTCGTTCAACCAGTAGCTCCCGGAGCCGCGATGCCCCGTCCCGTCCTCGGCCTGCTCGCCGGCGCCCTGCTCGCCGGCTGCGCCTCCACCACCGCCGACCAGCCGCGTCCCGCCGCCCCGTCATCGCCGCCGCCGCCGGCCGCGGCGGCGATCGCCATCGACGATGGCCGCGTGCTGTGCACCAGCCGGCTCGAGCTGGGCGTGAGCCTCACCCACCTCGGCCACGACGCCAAGGGCGCCCAGCCGGCGGCGGCGGCGCGCGCGGCCGAGGCCCTGGCCGGGGTGGCGCGCTACGTCAACGTCCACCTCATGGGCTGGGGGGTCGACAACCCCAATCCCGCCCCCGGGGTGTACGCCTGGGACAGCCTGGACGCGCGCCTGGAGCAGGCGCGCCGCCTGGGCGGCGAGCCGGTGCTCACCCTGTGCACCGCCCCCGGCTGGATGAAGGTCGGGGGCAAGGACTGGGAGATGGAGCGCCGGGTCGCCCCCGAGCATGTGGACGACTTCGCCGCCCTCTGCCTGGAGGCGGTGCGCCGCCACCCCCGGGTGCGCCACGTGCAGGTGTGGAACGAGTTCAAGGGCTACTGGAACCGCGCGGCCAACGACTGGGACGCCGAGGGCTACACCGCGCTCTACAACGCGGTCTACGACCGCATCAAGGCGCACGATCCCGCCATCCGCGTGGGCGGCTTCTACCTGGTGGTCGAGGGCACAGGCTCGGCCGGCATCGTGCCCGGGGCCGCGGGGGCGCTGGCCGCGCCGCCGCTCACCGCGCGCAACCGCGCCACCCTCGCCTACTGGCTGGCGCACAAGCATGGCGCCGACTTCATCTGCGCCGACCGCGGCACGGTGAGCTTCCACGACAAGCATCCCTACACCGCCGACGAGCGCTTCGCCCTGCTCGGCTCGTGGCAGACCGCCAGCGAGCAGCTGGTGGCGGCCAGCGGCCTGCCGCTGTGGTGGTCGGAATACTACAGCGGCCTGGCCAAGGGCTCGAACGCGGAGGACACCGCCTGCGCCTACGCCGAGATCTACCGGCGCATGGTGCTGGGCGGCGCCTCGGTGGCCCTGCTGTGGAACCCGGTGGCGGGCGAGTGCCCGCACGGCCTGGTGGGCGATGTGCGCCAGGCCGAGGGCGGTGCGCCCCTGCCCCACCACGCGGTCTTCACCGGCTTCAACCGCTGCTTCGGCGCCGGCACGCCCATCGTCGCCGCGCAGTGCGCGGATGCGCGCGTGCAGGTGCTGGCCTCGCCGCGCACGCTGCTGGCGATCAACCTCGCGCCCGAGCCGGTGGCGGTGGTCCTGCCCGGCGGCGCGCGCACCCTTCCCGCGCGGAGCGTGGTGTGGTGCGAGCGCTGATCCTGCTCGTCCTGGCCTGGCGCCTGGCCGGCGCCGAGCCGGCACTGCCCGCCGCCGCGGCGGTGGCGGCGCACCTCGACCGCCACCTGGTGGCGGCCTGGTTCCCCGCCTGCCTCGACCCCGACGGCGGGTTCCACGCCGCCTTCGCGCGCGACTGGAGCCGGCGCGAGGAGCCGCGCCGCACCCTGGTGTTCCAGGCGCGCATGACCTGGTTCGCCGCCCAGGTGGCGCTGCACCGGCCGGCGCGCCGCGCCGAGTTCGCCGCCATCGCCGGGCGCGGCGCCGACCTGCTGTGGCGGCGCTTCTGGGACGAGCGCCATGGCGGGCTGCACTGGGAGGCGGACGCCGCCGGCCGCCCGCTGCCGGGCGAGAAGCACCTCTACGCCATGGCCTTCGCCATCTACGCCCTGTGCGCCGCCGGAGAGGCCGACGGCGAGCCGCGCCACCGCGAGCGGGCGCGGCGGATCTTCGCCTGGATCGAGGCGCATGCGCACGATCCCGCCGCCGGCGGCTACCGCGAGGCGCTGGCCGATGACGGCACCCCGCTCGCGCCGCCCGCGGGCGCCACCACCTGGGACCGCATCGGCGGCCGCCATGGCGGGCGCAGCATGAACTGCCACATCCACCTGCTCGAGGCGCTCACCGCCCTCGCCGCCGCCGACCCCGGCGACGACGTGCGCGCGCGCCTGCGCGAGATCTTCCTCATCGTGCGCGACCGCATCTGCACCCCGGGCGGCATGCACCAGTGGTTTGCCGGCGACTGGCGTCCGCTGCCCGGGCCGTGCTCGTTCGGGCACGACCTCGAGACCGCCTTCCTGCTCGACGAGGCGGCGCGCGCGCTGGGCTGCGACGATGCGCCCACGCGCGCGGTCGAGCGCGCCCTGGTCGACCATGCGCTGGAGTTCGGCTGGGACGCGCGCCGCGGCGGCTTCGTCGACGCCGGCCCGGCCTACGGCCCGGCCACCGCCCTGGAGCGGGTGTGGTGGGTGCAGGCCGAGGGCATCAACGGCCTGCTGCTGATGGACGCCCGCCATGGCGCCGAGACCGGCATCTACCGCCACCGGCTGGCCGGGTTGTGGCAGGTGGTGGAGCGCGACCTCGCCGACCCCGAGCATGGCGGCTGGCGGGCGGATGCCGACGGGCACGGCGACGGGAGCAAAGGCCATGCCTGGTTCGCCGCCTACCACAGCGGACGGGCGCTGCTCAACCTCGAACGCAGGCTCGCCGCGACCGCCAGATGACAGGAGCCGCGGCCGAGGGTATCCTGGGCCAGCCATGGCCCGCCGCGATCCAGCCGCCGTCACCATCGCCACCGTCGCCGCCCGGGCAGGGGTGTCGAAGGCGGCGGTGAGCAAGGCGCTGTCGGTGCGCGCCGGGGTGTGCGATCTCGCCCCCGGCACCCGCGAGCGCATCGTCGCCGTGGCCCGGGAGCTGGGCTACTCCCCCGACCGGCGGCGCCAGGGGCGGGCGCGCACCCATGTCATCGCCCTGGTGTTCGGTGCCGCCACGCCGCGCTTTTCCGGCCTCGACAATGGCCTGGTGGAGGCCGTCACCGCGGCCCTGGCCGGACGCGGCTACCGCCTGAGCTGGATGCCGCTGCCGGGCGGCATCCGCGCCTGGGAGCAGGCGGCCCCCTCGCTGCAGGCGGATGGCCTGGTCTTCACCGACCCGCCGCCCGCGCACCTCGACCGCATCCTCGCCGACAACCGCCTGCCGGCGGTGGTGCTCAACCTCAACGCCAGGCTGCCGGCGGCCCGCTTCCGTCCTGACGATCGCCAGGGTGCGCGCCTGCTGGTCGAGCATCTGGCCGCGCGCGGCCTGCGACGCATCGCCTATCTGCGCACCCGCCACCGTTCCGGCCACCCCAGCCTGGCGGACCGGCTGGAGGGCTACCGGGAGGCGATGGCAGCGCGGGGCCTGCCGACCGAGGAGCACGAGGGGCCGCCGGAACTGCTGGCCGACCACCTGCTGTCGGGGGGCGGCCGGGCGGGGGCGGTGGTCTACAACGCCTCGGACGCGGTCTGGCTGCATGCCGAGCTGGTGCGGCGCGGGGTGCAGCTCCCCGCGCGGATCGCCCTGGCCTGCTGCGACCAGAGCGACGAGGTGACCCTGCGCGGCATAACCGCGCTGCGCCTGCCGTTCGCGGAGCTTGGCACCGCGGCCGTCAGCCACCTCCTGGCCCAGCTCGAGGCCGGCGATGGCGATGCCGGCGACCACGTGCAGCCGGTGCGCCTGGTGGTGCGAGCAAGCACCTGAGGCGGATCCGCGCGGTCAGAAGGGCGAGGCGGTCCAGCGCGCCACCGCCTCGGCGAGCTGCTGCTCGCGCACCGGCTTGGCGAGATGGTCGTCCATGCCGGCGGCCAGGCAGCGCTCGCGGTCGCCGGCCATGGCGTTGGCGGTCATGGCGATGATCGGCAGGCGCGGCGCGCCGATGCGGGCCTCGCGCGCGCGGATGGCGGCGGTGGCCTCGAAGCCGTCCATCACCGGCATGCGGCAGTCCATGAAGACGAGGTCGAAGCGCTCGCGTCCGGCCAGCTCCACCGCCGTGCGGCCGTCGCCGGCCAACACCACCTCGGCGCCGAGATGGGTCAGCATGAGGCGGGCCAGCTTCTGGTTCACCGGGTTGTCTTCGGCCAGCAGCACGCGCACCCCGGTCGCGCTCCCGCCGGCCGGTGCCGGCGCCGCGACCTGCGCCTCGCGCAGGGTGTGGCGGGTGACCAGCCCGCCGGCGTCCTGGCGCCTTCGCTCGATGGCGGTGGCCACCACCCCGCCCAGCACCTCCAGGCAGGCCGGCTTCACCAGGTAGCCGTCGAAGCCCAGGGCGGCCATGCGCCGGGCGTCCCCCTTCACCCCCGTCGAGGAGAGCAGGATCAGCGCCATGCCGGCGTGGCACGCCTCGGCACGGATGGCCCGCGCGAGGTCGGGCCCGTCGAGCACCGGCATGCGGTGGTCGACCACCGCCGCGGCGAAGGGGTCGCCGGCAGCGGCGGCCTCGGCGATGGCGGCCAGCGCCAGCACCGGGCTGGTCGCGGTCTCGGCGCGGGCCTGCAGCACGCCCAGCTGCTCGCCGACGATGCGGCAGTTCACCTCGTTGTCGTCCACCACCAGCAGGCGCCGGCCGGCCAGGCGCAGCGGCGAGGCCGCCATCGGCGGCGGCTCGCCGTCGGGCGGGAGCGGCAGGCGGGCGGTGAAGGTGGAGCCGTGGCCCTCGACGCTGGTGGCGGTCAGGGTGCCGCCCATCAGCTCGGCGATGCGCCGGCTGATCGCCAGCCCGAGGCCGGTGCCGCCGAAGTGCCGGGCGGTGGCGGCGTCGGCCTGGACGAAGGGCTGGAAGAGCCGCGCCAGCCGCTCGGCGGGGATGCCGATGCCGGTGTCGACCACCGCCAGGCGCACCGCGCCGTCCTGCCAGGCGAGCTCGACCAGCACGTGGCCCTGGCGGGTGAACTTGAGGGCGTTGCCCACCAGGTTGACCAGGATCTGGCGGAAGCGGCCGGGATCCCCCAGCACGCGCCGGGGCAGCCGGGGGTCCACCCGCACCAGCAGCTCGACCCCGGCCGCCTCCAGGCGCGGGCGGAACAGCCCGGCCAGGTCGTAGGCCAGCCGGCCGGGATCGAAGGGGATGCGCTCGCAGGCCATCTGCCCGGCCTCGATCTTGGCGAAGTCGAGCAGGTCGTTGAGCAGGACCAGCAGCGCCTCGGCCGACTGGTAGGCGGTGCGCGCGAAGTCCTCCTGCTCGGGATCCAGGGCGGTGCCCAGCAGCAGCTCGGTCATGCCCAGGATGCCGTTCATCGGCGTGCGGATCTCGTGGCTCATGGTGGCCAGGAAGGCGCTCTTGGCCTGGCTGGCCCGCTCCGCCTCGGCGACGGCCTCGGCCTCGGCGCTGATGTCCCAGCAGGCGCCGGCGATGCGGGCTGCCCCGCCCGCGCGGTCGCGCTCGATCGTCGCCTGCAGGCGCAGGTGGCGCACGCCGCCGTCCGGCCGCACCACCCGCAGGCGGGTGGAGATGCCGTCGCCCCCGGCCGGAGCCCGGGAGAGGACGGCCCCGACGCGGTCGCGGTCGTCCGGATGGACCAGCGCGAGCCAGGCCGCCGGGGTGAGGGCGAAGGCGTCCGCCTCGACGCCGTGCAGGCGGTGCATCTGCCCGTCCCAGGACAGCGCCGGGCGCATGGGGTCGAGCTCCCAAAGGCCGACGCCGCCGGCCTGCGCCGCCTGCAGCGGCGCCGGGCGCGGCCGTCGGCGGGGAACCTTCACGGCCGCGCGTCCTGCCCCAGCTGGAACCCGGCGATGATGGCCTTCAGCCGCTGCGCCGCGCGGTCCAGCTCGTCGGCGGTGGTGGCGACATGGGTGCTGCCCTGGGCCACCTCGCGCACCTGGCCGGCGACCAGCTCGACGCCGTGCACGATCTCGCCCAGGCCGCCGGCGGTCTCGCCCAGGCCGCCCGCCATCCCGGCGGTGGTGGCCGCCTGCTCCTCGACCGCGGCGGCGATGCCCTGGGCGGCGGACAGCGAGCCGCCCATGCCCTGGTCGACCGCCTGGATCTGCGGCGCCATCTCGGCGACCAGGCGCTGGATGTCGGCCGAGGCGCTGGCGACCTGGTGGGCGAGGGTCTTGACCTCGCCGGCCACCACCGCGAAGCCGCGACCGGCATCGCCCGCGGCGGCGGCCTCGATGGCGGCGTTGAGCGCCAGCAGGTTGGTCTGCTCGGCGATGTCCCCGATCGCGGTGGCGATGCCGCCGACCTTGGCCGCGGCCACGCCCATGGCGCGCGCGGCCTGCGCGGCCCCGCCCATCTGGGCGGCCATGCGCTGGCTGCTGCCGGCGACCTCGCGCACGCTCGCCGACAGCTCCTCGGCGCTGGCGGCGAGCGACTGCACCTGGGCCACCCCCTGGTTGGCGGCGGTGGCCGAACCGGCGGCCGCGGTCTGCGACTCCTCGGCGTTGCCGGTCAGCTGCCGGCTGGTGGCCGCCAGCTCGTTGGCCGCCGCCGCCAGCGTCTGCGAGGTCTGCCCGATCTCGCCGATGGTGCGGCGCAGGTTGGCGACCATGGCCGCGAAGGCGCCGCCCAGCTCGTCCTGCGCCCCGTGGACCTGCACCGAGCAGCGCAGGTCGCCGGCGGCGAGGGCGGTGGCGGCGCGGGTCATGCCTGCGAGGTATGCGCTGGCGGCGGCGAGATCGCGGCCGAGGTCGCCCAGCTCGTCGGGCCGGCGCGCCAGGCGCTCGAGGCTGCCGGCAGGCAGGCTGGTGGCGGCGATGCGGCCCTCGGCGACCTCGCCCAGGCGCTGGCGGGCCCGGCCGAGGCCGCGGGTGATGCCGAGCGCGAGCCACCAGCTCAGGGCCAGGGTGGCGGCCATGCAGGTGGAGAAGACCGCCACGGTGGTCAGCATCTCGCGACGCTGCTCGGCGGTGAGCACCCGGGCCCGGGCCGTCACCGCCTCCGCCTCCTGCTCGATGATCGCGCCCATGCCGTCGACGATCGCGCTGGCCTGGGCGAACACCGTGCGCGCATCGAGCCCGTAGCCGCCGGCGGCGCGCCGGGCGGTGATGGTGTCGAGGGCGCGGTCGACCGCCTCCAGCTCGGGCGAGGCCTGGAGCTGGCGCAGGCGGCGCAGACCTTCCGCCGAGAGGGTGATCTGGTCGGATCCCAGCATCGCCACCACCTGGCTGAAGTCCCGCTGCAGGGCCTCGAACTCGTCATCGGGCAGGGGGCGGTCGGCGGCCGCCGCCGCGCCCAGGCGCGCGCGCACCAGGCCGGCATGGTCGCGGGCGTTGTCGACCATCGCCGCCGCCGACAGCTGCTTGCCCAGGCCGCGCGTGGTGGGGGCGTTGGCGATCGCGAACTGGACCCCTACCAGGCGGTCGACCAGCTTGTTGTAGCCGGCGAGCACGCTGTGCGCAGGTCCGCCGCCGCCGCGCAGGGCGGCCAGGCCGCTTTCCAGTTCGCCAGGGTCGGGGATCTCCTGCCAGCGGGCGGCCATGGCCGGACCGCGCCAGTCGGCAAGGGCCGCGTCGCTGCCCCGGCGCGGCTCGGCGGGGTCGGCACCGGCGCTGCCCTGGGCGGCCATGAAGGTGGCGCCGCGTTCCCGCTGCAGCGCGCCCAGCAGGCGGGTGGTGGCCTGCATCAGCACCGCCCGCCGCGCCATGCCGTCGGCGACGTTGGTGTCGTTGCGCAGGTCGTTGATCCGGCCGAGACCGATCCACAGCGCCAGGCAGAGCGGGATGGCGGCGAGCAGGGCGAGCTGGAGGGCGATGGGGAAACGCATGGGGATCATCATCCGGGCAGGGGGGAACGGATCGCGATGGGCGTCGCCAGCGCGCGCGCCACCAGGGCGAGCAGGTCCTCGGGGGCGAAGGGCTTGTGCAGCAGGCCGGCGATGGCGTGGCGGCGGGCCAGGCTGTCGAGCGAGCCGGGGCCGTAGCCGCTCATCACCACCACCGGCACGCCGATCCCGGCCGCCGCCAGCGCGCGCAGCACGCCCAGGCCGTCGAGCACCGGCATGTGCAGGTCGAGGACGATGGCGTCGATGGCGTCCCCGGCGGGCTGGGCGGCGAGCTGCGCCAGCGCCTGGTGCCCGTCGGCGGCCTCGCTGACCGCATAGCCGGCCTGCACCAGCAGCAACGAGACCGCGAGCACGCTCTGCTCCTCGTCGTCGACGACGAGGATGCGCGGCGGGCGCGGGGTGGGATCTGGGCTGGTCATGCGCGAAGCCATTGCGCAGATCGTGCCGTGCGGGGATTGGCGGGGAAAACCGCGGAATCAGCCCGCATGCGGGCCGGTGCGCGCAACCTGGTTGCGCGCACCGGGAGCCCGCTCGTAGGGGCAAGCACCTATAGGACGGCGGATTACGGCGGCGTCAGCGCAGTTGCGGAGCGCAACCTGGTTGTGCGCCATCGCCGCCCTGGCGCAGGCGTTTGCTCAGCCCCCAGCGGCTGATCCCGAGCAGGCGCGCGGCCTCGGGCAGGTTGCCGCCGGTGCGGCGCAGGGCCTCGGCCACCAGGCGGTCGCGCATCTCGTCGAGGGTCGGCAGCACCTCGGGGAAGGCGGCCTCGGAGGCGGGCGGGGCCGCCGCCTCGTTGCGCGCCGAGAAGGCCAGCGCGCCGCCGCCGCCGCGGCCCACCGCCTCGTGCACCGCCGCCGCCAGTTCGCGCACGTTGCCGGGCCAGGGCCGGGCGCGCGCCTCGCGCAGGGCCTGGGCCCCCACCGGCGGCACCGGCAGGCCGAGGTCGGCCGCCGCCTCGGCGGCGAAGTGATGCACCAGGGCGGGGATGTCGCCGGTGCGTTCGCGCAGCGGCGGCAGGTGCAGGTGGTGGGCATGCAGCCGGTAGTAGAGGTCCTGGCGGAAGCCCCCGCCCTTCACCGCGGCGGCGAGGTCGCGATGGGTGGCGGCGACGATGCGGGCGCTGCTGCGCAGCGGACGGTCGGCGCCGAGGGGGTAGTACTCGCCCTCCTGCAGCAGGCGCAGCAGCTTGACCTGGGCGGCGGCGGAGAGGTCGCCGATCTCGTCCAGGAACAGGGTGCCGTCCTCGGCCTCGGCGACCAGGCCGGCGCGCTCGCCGGCGGCGCCGGTGTACGCGCCCCGCCGGTGGCCGAAGAGGGCGTCCGAGAGCATCTCGTCGTCGAGCCCGGCGGCGTTCACCGCCACGAAGCGGCCGCTGCGCCGGCTGAGCCGGTGGATGGCGCGCGCCATCAGCTCCTTGCCGGTGCCGGTCTCGCCGGTGACCAGCACCGCCTGGCGGCCGGGGGCGACCACCTCGGCATAGACCATCAGGCGCAGCATGGCGGGATCGAGGGTGATGAGACCGGCGAAGGCCTCGGGATGGCTGGGGGCGTCCCCTCCGCCGCGCGGCGACAGGGCGCGGTTCTCGCGCTCCAGCTCGCGGCGGTCGAGCACCCGCCGCAGCGCGCCTTCGAGCGCGGCGGGATCGACCGGCTTGACCAGGTAGTCGATCGCGCGGGCGCGCAGGCAGCGCACCGCGGTCGCCAGCTCGTGCGAACCGGTGACCACCACCACCGGCAGCTCGGGGCGGTTCGCCGACAGCTCGGCGAGCAGGTCCTCGCCCGAGCCGTCGCCCAGGTGCAGGTCGAGCAGCACCAGGGCGAACTCCTGGCCGGCCAGCGCGGCGCGCGCCTCGCCCAGGCCGGCGCAGGCGGTCGTGGCGCCGAAGCCGAGCTGTTCGATGGTGGTGGCCAGGCCGAGGCGGGTGTGCTCCTCGTCGTCGACGATCAGGATCGGCAGCTCGCTCATCGCCGGCAGCATTCGCGCAACGGATCAGCTGGCAACCCCGCCCGGGGCGGCGGGCAGCAGCACGGTGACGGTGGTGCCGGCGCCGAGCACAGACGCGAAGCGGATCTCGCCGCCATGGTCCTGGATGATGCGGCGGATGATCGACAGGCCCAGCCCGGTGCCGCCCTGGTCGCGCTTGGTGGTGAAGAACGGCTCGCCCAGGCGCGCCAGGTGCTCGGGCGGGATGCCCACGCCCTGGTCGGCCACCGTCAGCACCAGCCGGCCGGTGCCGGGATCGAGGGCGGTCGACAGGGTGATGGCGCGGTCGCCGGCGGGCAGCGCCTGGCTGGCGTTGAGCAGCAGGTTCACCACCACCTGCTCGAGCTTCTGGAAGCTGCCCGCCACCGGCGGCAGGCCGTCGCCCAGCGCGAGCGAGAAGCGGCCGGTCGAGCGCGCGACGGCGTGGCGGGTGATCGCCACCGCCGCCTGCACCACCCGGTTGAGGTCCTGCGGCTGGTCGTGGCCGGGGTCGGGGCGGGCGAAGTCGCGTAGGTCGCCGACGATGCGGCGGATGCGGCCGATGCCCTCCTCGAGCCCCTGGAACAGGCGCGGCACCAGCTCGCGGGTGCGCGCCCACGGGATGCGGCCGAGGCGGAAGCCGGGATCGGCGGCCGCGCGCGCCTCCAGCACGGGCACGGCGTCGGCCCAGAAGCCCTTGAGCAGGGGGGTGTTGAGCGAGATGAAGTTGGCCGGGTTGTTGATCTCGTGGCCGACCCCGGCGACCAGGGTGCCGAGGGCGGCCATCTTGTCGGCCTGGATCAGCTCCTCGGTGCGCTGGCGGGCCTCGGCCTCGGCCTGGCGCATGGCGGTGATGTCGCGGTGCACGCTGGCGAAGCCGACGGGTTCGCCGTCCTCGCCCGCCACCGGCATGACCAGCGCATCCAGCCAGCGCCGCTGGCCGTCGACCTCCAGGGTGATGACGCCGCTCCAGGCCTCGCCACGCGCCAGCGCGGCGAGCGCGGCGGCGGATTCGGCAGCGGCGGTGGCGGGGAACACCGCCTCGAGATGGGGGCGGCCGGCGAAGGGGCCGGCGGCGGCGCCGAAGCGCAGGGCGCAGGCGGGGTTGGCGTAGGTGATGCGGCGTCCGGCGTCCGAGATGGCGATCGCCGAGGGGATCTGCTCGAACACCGCGGCGACGATGCGCAGGCGGCGGTCGCGTGCCGCGAGTTCGGCGGTGCGCTCCTGCACCCGCTCCTCGAGGGTGGCGACCAGGCGGTCGCGCTCCTCCTGCAGCAGGCGCTGGCCGGTGATGTCGGTATGGGTGCCGACCAGGCGCAGGGCGCGGCCGCCGGGGTCGCGCTCGATGGCGCGGCCGCGGTCGAGGATCCAGATGAAGCGGCCGTCCTTGCAGCGCACGCGGTGCTCGCTGCGGTAGGTCGCGGTGCGTCCGGCGAGGTGCTCCTCGACCTCGGCGAGCACGCGGGCAAGGTCGTCGGGATGGACGCGCGACGACCATTCCGCCAGCCCGCTGCCGACCTCGTGCGTGGCGTGGCCGAGCATCGCCTTCCAGGTGTCCGAGAAGTACACCGCGCCCCTGGCCACGTCCCAGTCCCATACCCCGTCGCCGACCGCCTCCAGCGATTGCGCCAGGCGCTCCTCGCTGCGGCGCAGGTCGCGGGTCATGTGCAGCACCTGGCTGCGGATGCGCCGTTCGCGTCCGGCCAGGCCGGCGATGACCAGGAACAGCAGCAGGTCGATCACCAGCCCGCACGCCGCCACCAGCAGGGGGAGGGTCTCCTCCGAAGCGCTCACCAGCCCGGTGTCGGCATGGAACACCAGGGTCCAGCAGTGGCCGCCGGGCAGCGCGAACACCACCGTACGCTCCATTATCGGAGGCCCCGCGTGGACGGCGTCGGTGGGCACCCCGGGAGCGAGCAGCCGGCCTTCGTCCACGCCTTCGCCATCGTAGATGTGGAGATGGAGGTCGTCGACCTGCCGGCCGAGGATGCCGTGCATCAGGTCCTGCATGCGGAAGGGGGCGTAGACGTAGCCCATCAGGGCGGCGCGCCGCTCGGCCGCGGTGGCGGCGGGCAGCCCGGGCCGGAACACCGGCAGGTAGACCAGGAAGCCGCGCTGGCGGTCGACCTCGGTCTCCTGCACCAGCACCACCTTGCCGCTGACCATCGGCTCGCCGCCGTCCCTGGCCCGGTCCATCGCCTGCCGGCGGGTCTCCTCGGTGTACATGTCGAAGCCGAAGGCGCGCTGGTTGCGCCAGTCGAAGGGCTCGAGGTAGACGATCGCGGTGTAGAGCGGGCGCTCGCCGGCCGGGCGCACGCTGTAGTCGGGGAAGCCCTCGGCGCGCACCGCCGCCACATGCGCCGCCAGCTCCTGCGGTTGGATCACGCGGGTGAAGCCGAGGCCCTGGATGCCGGGGAAGGATCGGCCCAGCTCCAGGCTGTCGACGTAGCGGCGCCAGGCCTCGCGCCCGACCTCGGGCGAGGCCATGAACAGGCCGGCGCCGCCGCGCAGGATGGCGATGTAGCTGGCCATGCGGTCGCGGATGGCGAGCTGCACCTCCTCGGTGCGGAAGTGGAAGCGGTCGGCGGACCGCCGGTGCACCGCCGCGTCCGACAGGTACCAGGCCCAGGCGGTGGCGAGCAGGGACAGGCCCAGGATCACCCAGGCGGTGCGGGGACGGATCAGGACCGCCAGCAGGCGTCGGCCCCGGCGTACGGGCGGCCCGGCAGGATCAGGGTCGGTCGGTTCCGGCACAGGCGGCGAGTCTGCCGTGCCGAGCACGACCGGGCAATGCCGCGGGCGGCGGGCTCGCGGTCCGCGGCTCAGCCGCGGCCGGGAACCGGTCACCCCGCCGACATCCCGATCACAAGCCGGCAATGCCGCAGGGGATGGACGGCCCTAGGATGGCCCCCGGCGAGCCGCCGATGGCCGGGCAGCCCGCCGGCAAGCCATCCGCTCCGGAGACCGACCATGCACCACCGCATCCGCCCCCGGCTTCCCGCCGCCCGCGCCTTCACCCTCATCGAGCTGCTGGTGGTGGTCGCCATCGTCGCCGTGCTGGCGGGGATGCTGCTGCCGGCGGTGAACCAGGTGCGTTCGGCCGCGCGCGGCGCCGTCTGCGCGAACAACCTGCGCCAGCTGGGGATCGGCTTCCAGGCCTACGCCGGCGACTGGGACGGCAGGCTGGCGGTCTACGACAGCGGCCAGAACACCCCCTGGCACCAATGGTTCTACCACTGCCTGCCGCCCTACTTCGAGGACGGCAGGACCTGGGCCAGGGTGGTCGACTGCCCGAGCTTCAAGGTCGCCACCGGCTACACCCACGACTACACCCTCAACCAGTCCCTCGGCCTCGATGGCGGGAACGGCCTGCGCCTGCCCCGTCCGCTGGCGCAGATCGCGCAGCCCGCCGCCACCGTGCTGTCCTGGGACAGCGCACGGGGATGGAACACCGTGGCCCGCTTCGACATCCAGGGCCTGAACGGATCCGGGCCGGGGATGACCCACTTCACCGAGGTGCACAACGGCCGGGCCAGCATCCTGTTCGTCGACGGCCACATCGCCGCGAACGGCTTCCGCTCCGGCGGTTCGCTCGAGATCGCCGGGAAGTGGGTTCCGTGACGGGCGCACGGCGGATGGCCGGGGGCAGCATGCGCCATCTCCTCCTCCTCGCCCTGGCCGCGGCCGGCCTGGGGGCCGAGCCGCCCTCGCCGCTGCGCGGCCGGGCCAGCCCGCAGTCGGCCACCCTGTCCCCCCTCGGGTCCGCCGGGGAGTCCTGGGAGGTGCGCTGCGCGGCGGACCGCCCCTATCCCGGGATGCGCCTGCGGCCGGCGGACGGCGCCTGGGACCTCGGCGACCGCCTGCTGGTGGTGGCGCGGGTCGCCAACCCGGGCGGCACCCCGCTGCGCGTCGGGCTGCGCCTGCACAAGGATGGCGTCGACACCGGCCGGGACCCGGTGCAGGCCTTCGCGCTGGCGCCCCCCGGCGGCGAGTGCGAGGTGCGCCTCGGCCTGGATCCGCTGGTGCATCCGCCCTTCCGCTGCTTCGGCCTCCGCCACCGCCCGCCCGAGCTGGGCCGGTCGCGCCCGGGCGGCATCGATCCGGCCGCGGTGTCCGAGGCCGAGGTGTTCCTGCCCGAGCAGGGGCCGGAGCGCAGCTTCCGCCTGCTCGGCCTGCATGCCGAGCGCGACGCATCCCGCTCGGTCCCGCCCGGGGTGGTGGCCACCCTGCCGCTGTTCGACCGCTGGGGCCAGTACCGCCACCGCACCTGGCCCGGCAAGGTCGCCGCCGAGGGCGATCTGGCCGAGGCCCGGCGCCGCGAGGATGGTGAGCTGGCCCGCGACCCGGTTCCGCCCGGCCGGGACCGCTGGGGCGGCTGGGCCGACGGGCCCCAGCTGGCGGCCAGCGGCCGGTTCCGCACCGAGCGCCTCGACGGCCGCTGGTGGCTGGTGGATCCCGATGGCCGGCTGTTCTGGAGCCAGGGGGTGAACTGCGTCAATGTCGCCGACCACACCCCGGTGGATGGACGCGAGGACTGGTGGCAGGAAGCGACCTGGAACGACCCCGCCTTCGCCGACGCGGTGCTGCGCGCGGAGCGCGTGCTGCACGGGGACTACCGCGGCTCCACCCCGCTGTGCTTCTCGCCCCTGCGCGCCAACCTGCGCCGCATCGACGGCGATGCCTGGAGCGGACGGGCGGTCGCCCGCAGCCTGCGGCGCCTGCGCAGCTGGGGCTTCACCACCATCGGCAACTGGTCCGACCCGGCGGCGAACGCGGCCCGGGAGGTCCCCTACACCGTCGGGGTGCATCCCCGCCATCCCGTCCTGGCCGGGGCCAGCGGGTACTGGGGGCGCATCTGCGACCCCTTCGATCCCGCCTTCGCCCCCGGCGTCGCGCAGGCCCTGGCCGCCCTGGGGGAGGCCGGCGACGACCCCTGGTGCCTGGGGGTGTTCATCGACAACGAGCTGAGCTGGGGCAGGCCCGGCGACCTCGCCCGCTGGACGCTGGCGTCGCCGGCGGCGCAGCCGGCCAAGGCGGCCCTGGTCGCGGCGCTGCGCCGGCGGCATGGCGCCATCGCCGCGCTCAATGCCGCCTGGGGCACCGCCCTGGCCTCGTGGGATGACCTGCTCCCGGCCACCGCCACCACCCCCGGGGCGGGGGCCCAGGCCGACCTGCTGGCCTTCGGCGAGGACTTCCGCGAGGCCTACTTCGCCGCCTGCCGCGCCGCGGTGCGCGCCCGCAACCCGGCCTGGCTGTACCTGGGCTGCCGCGCCAACGAGCAGGATCCCGCCCTGCTCGCGTCCATGGCCCGCCACTGCGACGTCATCAGCCTGAACATCTACCGCGAGCTGCCCTCCGCCTTCTTCCCCGCCGGCATCCCCGGGGACCGGCCCCTGCTGGTGACGGAGTTCCATGTCGGCGTGCGCGACCGCGGCCTGCCCCAGGGAGGTCTGCTCGCGGCCGCGGACGCCGACGCGCGGGCGGCCGCCTTCACCGCCTATGTGCGCGACGCCCTCGACCATCCGGCGCTGGTGGGCAGCCACTGGTTCGCGTGGTACGACCAGTCCCCCAGCGGCCGCTATCTCGACGGCGAGAACTACGCGGTCGGGCTGGTGGACGTCACCGACCGCCCCCACGACGCGCTGGTCGCGGCGGCGCGCCTCCTGGCGCAGGAGATGTACCCGCGCCATGCCGGGGCCCGCCCGCCCGCCCCTGCCCGTCCCTGACCGCCCCATCCCGCCGGTCCCGGACCTCCGTCCGCGCCTTCGGGCTGGCGCGCGCCGGCGGGCGCGTTCAGTTCGCGCCAGCCGTGGAACGCATCCTCGACATCATCACCCGCGACCCGCTGCCGTCGATGCCGCGCCTGGAGCGGCTGGGCTGGGAGGACCCCGGCGACCCCTACCGGCACGACACCCGCCACTGGCCGCTGCGCTACACCGGCATCCAGGTGACCCTGGCGGGCGGGGGATGGGTGCGCGCCTCCCCCGATTCCCCGCGCCAGGCCGTGCCGCCGGGCCACGCCGCCATCCTGCCCATCCGCAGCCGCCCGGTCTGCTTCGGCAAGGATCCGGGCTGCGGCTGGCGGTTCTTCTACGCCAACCTGGGCGGCCCGGTGGCCGAGCAGCTGGCAGGCGAGATCATCGACCGCTGGGGCCTGGTGGTGCCGCTGCCCCTGCACACCCCCGCCCTGCGCGTGCTGCTCGACCGCCTGCCCGCGCACGGGCATGCCTGCCAGCAGCTGGCCATGGCCGATTCGGCGCGCCTGGCCTGGGACCTGCTCTGCGCGCTCTCCGACCACCGCGCCGCCGAGAGCGATCCCGAGGCCGCGCTGGCCGAGGCCGCCATCGCCCTCATGCGCGAGCGCCTTGGCGAGGACCTGGGGGTGGCCGGGCTGGCGCGCATGCTCGGGGTCAGCCGCGAGCACCTCTCGCGCATCTTCCGCCAGCGCACCGGCGTGCCCCCCGCGGCCTGGCTGCGGCGGGCGCGCATCGAGCAGGCGGTGCGGCTGCTGCGCAGCCCGGGCGCGCGCATCGGCGGGGTGGCCCTGGCCTGCGGATTCAAGACCGCCTCGCACTTCGTCACCGCCTTCCGCGCCGCCACCGGACGCACCCCCGGCGCCTACCGCGGGCGCTGACCCCGCGCGCCCCGGCGGCCGATCACCGCGCGGCAATCCCGCTCACGTTCCCGCAGTGGCGGGGCCGGCGGAGCGCAGGTATCCTCGCCCCATGTCCTACCGGCCGCCGCTCCTGGTCCTGCTCATCCTCGCCTTGGCGGCCGCCGAGCCGCCGCCTGCGGTCCAGGCCGGACTGGGCGTGGATGGGACGGTCAGCCTGGTCCGGGGCGGGCAGGAGCTCTGCACCCTGGCGGCGCACTGGGCCGATCCGCGCTGGCGCCAGGCCCGCGCCAGCTGGTCCGGATCCGCCACCGCCGGAGCGGTGCGGTCGCTGCACCTGGCCTGCGACCGGGCCGCGGTCGATGCCCGCATCGCCCTCGCCGGGCAGGAGGGGATGGCGGCGGGGCGCTGGACCTTCACCGCCCGCAGCGAGGCCGCCTTCGGCCAGCTCGGGGTGCTGGTGGCCCTGCCGGCCGGCCTCGCGGGCGGGCGCTGGGAGGTCGATGGTGCGACGGGCCTGTTCCCGGAGGTCTCCGGCGCCGAGTTCCGCCTGCATCGCGGCCCGGCGCGGCGGGTGGCGGTCAGCGACCGCGCCGGCAACCGGCTGGAGCTGGCGCTGGCGGCGGAGGCGGTGGTCCAGGTCCAGGACGACCGCCGCTGGCAGTCCGGGTTCAGCCTGCGCATCGGCGCCCAGGAGGGACGGCTGGCGGCGGGCGAGAGCCTGGAGCTGGAGCTGCGCCTGTCGGCGCCCGGCGGGATCGCGGTGGTGGAACGCGCGCCCACCGTCATCGCCGCCGGTGCGGAGTGGATCCCGCTCGCGCCCGCGCCGGCCCCGTCCCCGGAGCCGGGCTCGGCCCTCGACCTCAGCCAGGCGCTGCCGCCGGCCGGGCGGGTGGCCGCGCCGCTCATCGCCACCCCCGAGGGGCGCTTCGCCAGCGCCGACGCCCCCGGGGAGCGCCTGCGCTTCTATGGCGTCAACCTGTGCGGCGACGCCCAGTTCCTGCCGCCCGAGCAGGTCGAGCGGCTGTGCGACCGCTTCCTGCGCCTGGGCTACAACGCCCTGCGCATCCACCACTGGGAGGCGACCCTGGGCAGCGGCGCGGACGGCGGGTGGGACCCGGCGCGGCTGGCCCAGCTCGACCACCTGCTGGAGGCGTGCGGGCGGCGCGGCATCCGCGTCGCCATCGACCTCTACTGCTCGCGGACGCCGGTCGCCGCCCGCCTCGCCCTGCCCGCCGGCCAGGAGGTGGACTTCCAGGGCTACAAGGTGCTGGTGCCGGTGCACGAGCCCGCCTTCGCCGACTGGGCGGCGCATGCCCGCCGGCTGCTCGACCACCGCAACCCGCGCACCGGCCTGCGCTGGGCCGAGGACCCCACCCTGTCCTGGGTGGCGCTGATCAACGAGGGCAACCCCGGCAACTTCTGGCGCCGGGGGCGACCTCGCCGCCGACGAGGATGCGGCCGCGGGGAGCGTGCGCCTGCCCGAGTCCTGGCGGGGACCGTCCCGGCGCCAGGCCGACGCCCAGGCCTTCGTCGCCGACACCCTGGTGGCGATGCAGCGGCGCATGACCGCCCTGGTGCGCGGCGAGCTCGGCTGCCGGGCGCTGATCACCAACCTCAATGGCTGGACCAGCGATCCCGCCGACCTGCCGGCGCGCGAGGAGCTGGACTTCGTCGACGACCACTTCTATGTCGACCATCCGGTGTTCCTCGACCGCGAATGGCGGCTGCCCAGCCGCTGCGGCAACGCCAACCCGCTGCTCGCCGGCGCCACCGGCGGGGCCGCCAGCGCGCTGCTGCGCCTGCCCGGCAGGCCGTTCACCATCAGCGAGTTCAACTATTCCGGCCCGGGCCGCTTCCGCGCCATGGGCGGGATCCTCACCGGGGCGCTGGCGGGGGTGCAGGACTGGGACGGGGTGTGGCGCTTCGCCTACGCGCATGCCGCGGCGCGCCTTGAGGAGCCGGCGGCGAGCGGCTACTTCGACCTCGCCAGCGACCCGCTCAACCAGCTGGCCGACCGCGCCGCGGTGCTGCTCTACCGCGGGGGCCTGGTGCCGCCGGCGCGGCGGGAGGTGGTGGTGGCGGTCGAGCGCGCGGTGCCCCCGCCGCCCACCGCCGGCGAGGCGGTGCAGAGCCGGCCGCTGCTGCTCCAGGGCTGGGGGGCGCGCCTGGGCACCGCCCATGCCGACCGGGTTCCGGCGGCGGCGGTCGCGCTGCCGGTGGCCCGCCTGGCCGCCGACCCGGCGGGGACGCTGGCCGCCGCCGGGCTCGATCCCGATCCCGCCGCCGCCCGGCGCAGCCTGGCCGACGGGGGGCTGGTGCTGGACGGGCGCGACGGGTCGCTGCTCATCGATCTGCCCGCCTTCGCCGGCGGCTACGCCGAGCCGGGCGCCCGCCTGGAGGCGGTGCGGGCCGGGGTCGGCATCGCCGTCGCCGGCAGCGGCGCCACCGTCTTCGTCGCGGCGCTCGATCGCAGGCCCATCGCCAGCAGCCGCCGGCTGCTGGTCTGCCACCTCACCGACCTGCAGAACACCGGCGCCACCTACCTGGAGGACAGCCGGCGCACCCTGCTCGCCTGGGGCGGGCTGCCGCACCTGGTGCGGCGCGGCGGCGCCGAGCTGACGGTCGCGGTGCAGGAGCCTGAACGCTGGCGGGTTCACGCCCTCGACCCCGCCGGCCGCCGGCACGAGCGGCTGCCGGCGGCGGTGGCGGACGGGCGGCTCCACCTCCGCCTGGATGTGCAGGGGGCGCAGGGCGCCCGCCTGTGCTACGAGGCCGAGGCGATGGAGGATCAGCCGCGCCCGGCGGCGTGGTAGGTGGTGCCGCGGGTCCTGCCGGTGACGGTGGCGTGGCCGTCGGCCACCAGCCGCTTGAGCAGCGGGCGCAGGATGGCGGCGTCGAGGCGGAGGGCGGTCTGGGCCTCGGCGCTGGTGAAGGAACCGCGCTCGGCGAGCAGGGCGCGCAGGCGCTGTTCCCGGCGGTCCTCCCTGGTGGCCGGTCTTGCGGCGGTGGCGGTCGCCGCGGGCGGAGCTGCCGCCGGAGCTGGCGCTGGTTCCGCCGCCCCGCCCGGGTCCAGCTCCAGCCCGAACAGCGCGCCGAGGTCGTCGCCGGCCAGGGTGCGTGCGCCGGCGGGTTCCGCCTCCAGGCCCTTGCCGGCGTGGGCGAGCAGGTCGGTGGCCGCCACCTGGCGCAGGGTGAACAGCAGCTCGGGCTGGTGGTCGAGGCGCGCGCCGATGCCGTACAGCACCGCCGCCAGGTGCTTGCACAGGCGCGCGCTGTCCGGGCACGAGCAGTCCAGGCTGATCTCCTTGGGCGCGGGAAACAGCCCGTCGCCCGGCCGGCACAGGCGCTCCATCACCCCGTTGGCGAAGCGCCCCTGCAGCAGCTCGACCAGCGAGTCGATGCCGCCGGCGCAGTCGGCGCACAGCGCCTGCCAGCGCGCCGCCGGCAGCGGCTTCACCGTCACCGTGGCGGTGTAGATCGACGAGCCGCTCACCCGCGCCTCGATCCGGCCCGGGCTGATCTGCAGGTCGACCACCGAGCCGTTGCGCACGTAGGTGCGCCCGCGCGGCAGGCGGTTGGCGTAGTCGCCGTAGCCCTCCAGGTTGGCGCACCAGGCCCTGCCCCACACCGTGGTGGCGATGGCGCGGCCCTGGATCACCACCGGCGACACCGCGTGGCCGTTCTTCTTCAGCTTCGCCATCTCGGCGGCGGCTTGGCGGCGGCGCTCGGCCACCGGGACGTAGGGGGCCCACTGGTGGTACATGGTCAGGTCTCCGCGCTGGCGGTGGCGAGGTCGAGGCTGACCAGCCGCAGCAGCGCTGCGTCGTCGAGCCCGGTGAGGTCGAGCTCGCCGGCGCCGCCGTCGAGCAGGTCGTGCGCGAGCTGGCGTTTGCCGGCGATCAGGGCGTCGATCTTCTCTTCGACCGTGCCGCGGCAGACGAACTTGTGCACCAGCACGTTGCGGGTCTGGCCGAGGCGGAAGGCGCGGTCGGTGGCCTGGTTCTCGACCGCCGGGTTCCACCAGCGGTCGAAGTGGATGACGTGGCTGGCGGCGGTGAGGTTCAGCCCCGAGCCGCCGGCCTTGAGCGAGAGCACGAAGAACGGCACCGACTCGTCCTGCTGGAAGCGCTGCACCAGCTCCTGGCGCTGCTTGACCGCGGTCTCGCCGGTGAGCACCAGCCCGGGGCGGCCGAACACCGCGCCCAGGAACGCCGCCAGCGGCGCGGCCGTTTCGCGGAACTGCGAGAACACCAGCACCTTCTCCTGCTTGGCGGCGATCACCTCGGCGAGCTCGCGCAGGCGCGCCAACTTGCCGCTGCCGGCCTCGTCCCAGGCCCCGTCGCCCTGCCACTGCGAGGGGTGGTTGCAGATCTGCTTGAAGCGCATCAGGAAGGCCAGCACCAGGCCCTTGCGCGCGATGCCGTCGGCCCGCTCCAGGCCGGCCTTCAGCTCGTCCACCGCCTGCTGGTAGAGCGCCGCCTGGCGCCGCGACAGGCCGCAGAACGCGGTCAGCTCGCTCTTGTCCGGCAGGTCGCCGACCACCGACTTGTCGGTCTTGAGCCGGCGCAGGATGTAGGGCTGCACCAGGGTGCGCAGCGGGGCGTAGCCCTGCGGCGAGCCGGCCAGGCGCTTGGCGAAGGCGGCGAAGGGCTTGGCCCCGCCGAGCAGGCCGGGGTTGATGTAGTCGAAGATCGACCACAGATCGCCCAGGCGGTTCTCGATCGGGGTGCCGGTGAGGGCCAGGCGCGACTCGGCGCGCAGCGCCTTGGCGGCGCGGGTCTGGCGGGCGCCCGGGTTCTTGATCGCCTGGGCCTCGTCCAGCACCGCCAGGCGCCAGTGGGTGGCGCCCAGCCAGGGCAGGCGCTGGAGGGTGCCGTAGCTGGTCACCACCAGGTCGGTGGCGGCCAGGCGGGCGGCGTCGACCGCCTGCAGCTCCTCCGCCGGCAGTGCCGAGGGATGCGCCACCAGCACGCGCAGCGAGGGCGCGAAGCGCGCCGCCTCGGCCGCCCAGTTGGCGAGCAGCGAGGCCGGCGCCACCAGCAGGCTGGGGGCCGGGCCCTCGTCGCGCCTGCGCACCAGCAGCAGCGCCAGCACCTGGATGGTCTTGCCCAGGCCCATGTCGTCGGCCAGGCAGGCGCCCAGGCGCAGGCGCGCGAGCAGGTGCAGCCAGCGCAGCCCGACCTGCTGGTAGGGGCGCAGGACGGCGTGCAGCTCGGGCCCCGGCTCGACCGCGGCCAGGCCCTGGGGGCCGCGCAGCCCGGCCAGGGTCTCGGCCAGCCACGGCCCGGCGGCGACCTGCGACCAGTCGGCCTCGTCGCGCGCCGGCTCGCTGTCCACCTCGGCGGCGCCGGCGAGCTGGCGCATGGCCTCGTGGAAGCCCAGGCCCTCGGCCCGGGCCAGGCGCTCGACCGCCTGGAAGCGTTCGAGGGTGCGCCGCAGGCGCTCGCCGTCGACCTCGACCCAGCGTCCGCGGATCAGCACCAGGCCCTGGCCGCCGGCGAGCAGGGTCTGCGCCTCGGCTGCGCTGAGCGGCTCGCCCTCCAGCACCAGGCCGAGGGAGAAGTCGAGCAGGGCGTCCTGGCCGACCCGCGACGGGGTGCGGGCGCCAACCGTGGCCGTGACCTGCGGGCGCGGCGGACGGCCGGCGCGCCACGCCGCCGGCAGGCGCACCACCACCCCGGCCTGCTCCAGGCGCCCGGCATCGTGCAGGAACGCCAGCGCCTCGGCCGCGCTCCAGCGCAGGGGCTGGAAGATCTCGCGGGAATCGATCAGCCGGCGCAGCCACGGGCAGCCCTCGGCGGCGCGCTGCAGCGGCTGCAGCAGGGCCAGCAGGCGCTCCTTGTCGGATGCCGCGGCGTACTCGCGCAGGGCCTGGCCGAGGGGCTGGTGCTGGGCCTTTCCGGCCGCCGACAGCCGGGTGGTGTAGGTGGCGAGGAAGGCGAAGGGCGCCGTCTCGTCCTTGCGGTTCTCGGCCAGGTGCACATGCACCCGACCGACCAGGTGCCAGGCCGGGCTGCGCGCGCGCAGGAAGTCCGCCAGCGGGGTGGCGCCGAGGGCGGCGTGCAGGGCGGCGTCCAGCGCCAGCCACAGGGGGCGCAGGGTGTCGGCGGCGAGGTACTCGCTGCCCTCCATCGGCGGCGCCGACCACGCCAGGCGCTGCAGCTCGCCGTCGTCGGGCGGCGGCACCCGGCCGGGGGCCTGCTCGGCGGCCTCGGGCAGGGTGCACAGGGCGCTGACGAAGCGTGCGGCGAAATCGCGCCACCAGCCCACCACCGGCGGCAGCGCCACCCCCGGCTGGGTGGTGCCCAGCCACAGCAGGCCGGGGCCGGGGCCGTCGGCGAAGGCGGCGCGCAGGCCCTCGGCCAGCGCCGCATCCAGCGCCGGGGCATCGTCGGCCTCGGCCGCCAGCAGGTGGCCGAGGGGGGTGAGGGCGAGGGTGAGGCTCATCGCGCAGGCGCGGCAGCATCGCCGGGGCCGGCAGGGGTCCAGCCCAGGGAACGGGCCTGGCGCGGGCTGAGGCCGTAGCGGCTGCGGAAGCAGCGGCTGAAGTGGAACGGATCGCCGAAGCCGGTGCGCGCCGCCACCGCCGCCACCGGTTCGGCGGTGGTGGCGAGCAGGCGGCGGGCCTCGGCCAGGCGGCGGTCGAGCAGCCAGGCCGCCGGGCTGGCCCCGGTGAGCGCCTTGAAGGCGGCGCCGAAGGCGGTGCGGCCCAGGCCCGAGCGCCGCTCCAGCTCGGCGCGGGTGACGTCCAGGCGCTGGCTCCAGGCCAGCCAGGCGAGCACCGCGGCCGCACCCTGGGCACCGCCGCCGGGCCTTGCCGGCGGCAGCAGCGTCTCGACCAGCGTGGCCGCCAGCGCGCGCAGGCGGAAGGCGCGCGCCGGGTCGCGCGACGCCCAGGCGGCGAGGAGGGCCTCGGCGGTGGCCAGGGCCTGGGCCGGGACCGGCGCGCGCGGGCCGCAGCCGAGGTCGGGGGCGGGGTCGGCGGCGGTTGGCGGCTCGCCGGGGAACCAGTGGCGCAGGGGCTGGTCCGGCACATCCCACGGCAGGAAACGCAGGTGGACGGTGAGCACCGCCAGGGCGCCGGCGTCTGCCAGCGACCACCAGCGGCCCCAGGGCACCAGCGCGAGGTGGCCGGCGGCCAGCGGCCACTGCTGCGAATCGATGGTCAGAACCCCATTTCCTGCACTGACGAAGCATACCAGCAGCGAGCTGTTGGCGCGCCGGGCCACGGTCTCGCCGGGGGCGAAGGGGAAGCGGTTCACCCCCACGACCCGCGGAGGATGGCTGAGCAGGTCATCCATGTGGCAGAATATCCAGGTTTGCGGCCGCCGGTCCATGGCCCGCCGGAGCCGGCGGCGAAGCTGGGGGCATGGCCCTCTCCCACGCCCACCGCCGCTCGCGCGCCGCGATCATCGACCCCTGCTACAGCGCCACCCGCCTGCTGCCGGCCCCCGACCGCGCCGGCGGGGCGCCGTGGCTGTACCTGCCCGGGGCGCTCGAGGCCTGGCGCATGGCCCAGGTGCGCGCCAACGGCTTCCGCGATTCCACCGGGCCGTTCCATCCCGGCCAGTTCGCGCCGCCGGCCACGGTGGCGTGGTACCGCTGCGCGCTGCCGCCGGCACGGCGCGGCCGCCGCCTGGTGCTGACCCTGCGCGCGGTGGGCGCGCTGGGGGTGACGGTGGCCGGCAAGCCGGTGTTCCACCATCCCGGCTCCGCCGGCGTGCTGCGCTGCGACCTGACCCGCTTCCAGACCGCCGATCCCGGCCAGCTGCGCCTCACCGTCGCCACCACCGGCGAGCCGCCCACCGTGCGCATCCTCGGCGGGCTGCCGGCGGAGGGCTGGGAGGGCACCAGCGACGGCTTCCGCTTCGCCCCGGTGTCGCTCGAGCCCGCCACCCGCTCCGGCCTGCCGCCGCACCGGGTCGACGAGCCGGTGGTCGAGCTGGCGCCGGTGGCGGTGGCCGGCGGCATCGCCGATTTCGGACGCGAACTGCTGGCGTGGGTGGTGGCGCCGGCCGGGCGCGGGCGCCTGACCGTGGGCGAATCGCCGACCGAGGTCCGCCACCCGCATGGCATCGCGCACGAGCAGCACCTGGGGCTGGATGCGGTGGACGGCGCACGGGTGTCGCACGCCGCCCTCGCCCTGCGCTACGCCCGGGTCGCGGGCGTCGACCCGGCGGCGCTGCGCGTGCGCGCGTCCTTCCACCCGGTGCGCTACCGTGGCGCCTTCGCCTGCAGCGATCCGCGCCTGGATGCGATCTGGATGCGCTCGGCCTACACCCTGCGCCTGTGCATGCAGGACTTCCTGGTCGACGGGCTCAAGCGCGACCGCATGCCGTGGGTGGGCGACCTGGCGCTGTCGGTGATGGCCAACGCCTACACCTTCGCCGAATCCGGCATCGTGCGCCGCACCCTCACCGCCCTGCACGGCGGCGGCATCGCCGCCGGCCACCTCAACGGCATCGTCGACTACACCCTGTGGTGGCCGATCGCCCTGGAGCTGCAGCGCCGCTACGACGGGCGCAGCGACGACGGCTGCGCCCCGGCGGCGCGCGTGCATGCGCTGCTGGCCGAGCTGGAACGCCGCTGCGACGGCGACGGCCTGCTGCGCGCCAGCCCCGAGGACTGGGTGTTCATCGACTGGGTGCCGCTGCGCAAGGACGGCATCGTGAGCGCGGTGCAGGTGCTGTGGGCGTGGGCGCTCGCCGCCCTCGCCGCCTTGGCGGAGCAGGCCGGCGACCCCGCCAGCGCGCGCCAGGCGCGGGCGCGGGCGCGGCTGGTGCGTGCGCAGCTGCGCCGGGCCTGGACCCCGGCCGGCTACCGCATGCTGGTGGACCGCGACAGCCCGCCCTGCCGCCACGCCACCCTGCTGGCGGTGCTGGGCGGCTGCCTGCCCGCCGGCGGCCGCGCCGCCGCCCGCCGGCTGCTCGCGGGCGACACCGCGCTGGCGGTGGGCACGCCCTACATGGGCGCCTTCCAGGCCGCCGCCCTCGCCCGCCTGGGCGCGACCGGTACCGCCCTGGCGCAGATCCGCGCCGCCTGGGGCGGCATGCTCGACTGCGGCGCCACCACCTTCTGGGAGGCCTTCGACCCCGCCCAGCAGGGCGACCAGCACCTGGCGTTCTATCGCCGGCCCTTCGGCAAGAGCCTGTGCCATGCCTGGGGCTCCGGCCCGGCGGCGCTGCTGCCGGAGCTGCTGCTGGGCATCCGCCCGCTAGCCCCCGGCTGGACGCGCATCGCGGTGGAACCGCGTCTGTGCGGGCTGGAGTGGGCTGCCGCCACCGTGCCCACCCCGCTCGGCGACCTGGAAGTCGAGGCGCGCGCCGACGGCGGCGTGACGCTGGCGGTGCCGCCGGGCGCGGTGGTCGAGCACGCCGGCCGCGCCTGGCGCGGCCGGGTGCGGATTCAGCCCCCCGCCACCACCTCCAGCAGGGCGGTGCCGTAGCGTTCGATGCGCTTGTCGCCCAGGCCGGGGACCGGACGCAGGTCCTCGATGGTGCGCGGCCTGGCGGCGGCGATGGCGTGCAGGGTGCGGTCGTGCATCACCACGTAGGGCGGCTTGCCCAGGCGCTCGGCCTCGGCCCGGCGCCAGGCGCGCAGGCGCTCGAACAGCCCGGCGTCGCCGGCGGCGTCGGCGGCCGAGGCCGGCGCCGGTCCGCCGCGCTCGCGCCGGCGCTTCTTCGCCGGGGTCGCCGCCGCCACCCCCAGGCGCACCGCGCCGACGCCCTTGCACAGCGCCCGGCCCTCGGGGGTGAGGTCGATCAGGGTGTATTCGCCCTTGTCGACCTGGGCGAGCAGGCCCTGGGCCACCAGCTGGTCGGTCCAGGCGCGGATGGCGCCCTCGCCCACCTCCTTGAGCAGGCCGAACACGGTCAGCTCGTGGTGGGCGGCGCGGATCACCTTGTCGGTGGCCCTGCCCAGCAGCACGTCGGCGAGGTGGCCGGCGCCGTAGCGGCCGCCGGTGCGCCACACCGCGCTGATGATCTTCTGGGCGGTGACCAGGGCCTGGTCGGCGGGCAGCTCGGCGGTCTCGCCCAGGCACACGTCGCAGGCGCCGCAGCCGTCGCTGCTGGAATAGGTGCCGGGGCCGGCGTCGGGCGGCGGCCAGGCCTGGGCGAAGTGCTCGACCAGCTGGCGGTGGCGGCACACCGGCGCGACCGCGTAGCGCGCCATGTCGCGCAGGTGGTTCTCCAGCACCCGGCGGCGCTCGGGCGGCGGCGCGTCCTTGTCGAGGAAGAAGCGGTGGGTGGCGAGGTCGGCGCCGCCCCACAGCAGCACGCATTCGGCCGGATCGCCGTCGCGCCCGGCGCGGCCGGACTCCTGCTGGTAGTGCTCGATCGAGCGCGGCATGGCGGCATGGACCACGAAGCGCACGTTGCTGCGGTCGATGCCCATGCCGAAGGCCACGGTCGCCACCACGATCTGCAGGCGCTCGTTGACGAAATCGTCCTGCACCGTGCGGCGGGTGCGCGGGTCGAGCCCGGCGTGGTAGCAGGCCGCCTGCAGCCCGTGGCGCACCAGCCCGGCGGCGACCTTCTCGGTCTCGGCGCGGGTCAGGCAGTAGACGATGCCGCCCTCGCCCGGGTGGCGGCCGGCGACCTCCTGGATCTGCTTGAGCGGCTCGTCGCGGCGCAGGCAGCGGAAGACCAGGTTGGCGCGGTCGATGTGCCCGACCAGGCGGTCCGGGCTGCGCAGCGCCAGCTGGGCGACGATGTCGTCCTGCACCTGGGGGGTGGCGGTGGCGGTGAGGGCCAGGCGCGGGACCTCGCCGGCCTGGTCGAACTGGGCGGCGAGCTGGCGGTATTCCGGGCGGAAGTCGTGGCCCCAGTGCGAGACGCAGTGGGCCTCGTCGACCGCCAGCAGGGCCAGGCGGCTGCGCAGGCGCGGCAGCAGGTCGCCCACGCACAGGCGTTCGGGGCTGACGTAGAGCAGGTCGATGGCGTCGGCGTCCAGCTCGCGCTGCACCTCGCGCTTGCGCGCCTCGTCGAGGTTGCCGTGCAGGGCGGCGGCGCGCACCCCGGCCTCCCTGGCGCCCGCCACCTGATCGTCCATCAGCGCGATCAGCGGCGACACCACCAGCACCACCCCGGCGCCGCAGGCCGCCGGCACCTGGTAGCATAGGCTCTTGCCGCCGCCGGTGGGCAGCACCACCAGGGCGTCGCGCCGCGCCAGCGCCGCCGCCACCGCCTCGCCCTGGAGCGGGCGGAAGGAGTCGTAGCCCCAGCCGTGGCTGAGCGCCGCCAGGGGTTCGCGCCGCTGGCGCTGGGCGGCCGGCCGGCGCACCGGTTCCAGGCCGGAGACGTCGGGCAGCTCCTCCTCCTCGATCAGCTCCTCGTCGTGCATCGCGCGGGAGGGTAGGGCCGGCCCCGGCGGCGCCAGGGCGGCTCGCCGGATGCGTGGCGGTCCGACGCGGCTATACGCACGCCCATGCGCGACCTCCTCCTGCCCCCGACCGCATCCGCCCCCCGCCGGGTGCTGGTGCTGGGCGACAGCATCACCTACGCCGGCGGCTGGCTGGTGGCGCTCGAGACGCGCCTCATCCAGGCCTTCCCCCGCCGGCCGATCGAGCTGCTCAACCTCGGGCTGCCGAGCGAGATGGGCGGCGACGCCGACGACGGCGGCGAGCACGCCCGCCGCCACGGCTTCCCCCGCCCGCCGCTGTCCGAGCGCCTGGAACGGGTGCTGGATGCGGTGCGGCCCGAGGTGGTGCTGGCCTGCTACGGCATGAACGACGGCCATGGCGGGGCGTGGAACGAGGCCTGGTTCGCCGCCTTCCAGGACGGCCAGCGCCGGCTGCGCGCCGCGGTGGCGCGGCGCATCGCCCCGCTCGTCCACCTCACTCCGCCGGTCTACGACCCGCAGGCGCCCAAGGCCTGCTGCGATCCGTCCTATGAGCAGGTTCTGGGCCGCTTCGCCGCCTGGCTGCGCGGGCAGGCCGCCGAGGGCTGGCGGGTGGTCGACCTGCACCTGCCCATGGCCGCCGCCCTGGCCGAGCGCCGCGCCGCCGATCCGGCGGCCGGTTTCGGCGACGACGGCGTGCATCCCGGCGAGGACGGCCACTGGGCGCTGGCGCGCGGGCTGTTCGCCGCCCTCGGTGACCAGGAGGCGGTGGCGGCGCCGTCGCTGGCGGCGCTGCTGCCGCAGCGCCTGGCCGGGCTGCCGGCGCTGGTGCGGCGGCGCATGGAGCTGCGCCGCGACGCTTGGCTGGCGCACACCCGCCACACCCGCCCCGGTCTGGCCCCCGGCCTGCCGCTGGCCGAGGCCGAGCGCCAGGCGGCGGAGCTGGGCGCTCAGATCGACGCGTTGGTGGCCTAGCACAATGGGGCACAAAGGGGCCACACCACCTGAATAAGGTGGTGTGGCCCCTTTGTTTCCAGCATGTCTCCTTTATGCCACTGGATCTTGCTGGGCGAGTATCGCTCGCACCTGCTCCATGAGCTTCGGCAAGTGGACCGTGGCGACCTGATAGACGACATTCTCGTCCGTGCGCCCGTAGTCGTGGACCAGTCGATGCCGCATGCCGGCGATGAGCGGCCAGGGAATCGCTGTGTGGGCCGCTTTCACCTTGTCGGAGACCTTCCAGGCCGCCTCGCCGACCACCGGATGCCGTAGCAGACCGCAAAGAAGGTCTTGGTGTCGGCCAGGAACGCCTGTTGGGTCAGGCCACCGACCATGGCCTGCACCTTTTCGCCGAAGGCGATGACATCACGAAGCCGGCCGGCGTCCTGCGGGTCAAGCCGCATACAACGGCTCGGCAACCGAGAGGACGCTCTGCTTGAAGTAGGGGTTCTGATCGCGCTCGACCCTGGGTCGCGTCAACAGGTCAACGGGACGCCCGAGGAGCGCTTCCAGTTCATCAGCCAACCCGAAGAACTCCAAACCCGGCGTCTGCCCCGGCTCGAAGGTCACGAGCAGGTCCACATCGCTGTCAGGCCGCGACGTACCCTTGGCGCGGGAACCGAAGAGTTCCAGCTTGGCGACATGATAGCGCCGGCAGAGGTCTGCCAGCCGCTCGCGGTCGATGTCCAGGGCCAGGGGCATGGTGTCAGCCTAACGGTCCTCTCCCGGCCGGGAATCCTCAGGCTGCCCCGCCGCGGGGCGGCAAAGTGAGGCCACACCGGTTCGGCCCCTTGATGCTCACCGCGCGGCGCGGCGGATGCGCCGCGGGTTGCGGCCGGAGAGGGTGCGGACCAGGCGCGAGAACGCCGAGGGGTCCTGGATGCCCAGGCGGCGGCCGATCTCGGCCAGGGGCAGGTCGGTGGCGCGCAGCAGGTGCATGGCGCGGTCGACCCGGCGCTTGCGGACGTAGGCCACCACCGGCAGGCCGAGGTGGCGGCGGAACAGGCGGATGAGCTGGTTGTGCGAGACGCCGACGTGGGCGGCGATCTCCTCCACCGGCAGACAGGCGCCCAGGCGGCGCTCGATGAAGGCGATGGCGCGCGCCACCCGCACGTCGAGGTCGGCGCTGCGCTCGCCGGCGAGGGCGGCCAGGTCCCACAGCAGGCTCCACACCCGCGCCGACACCCGCTGCGGCTGGATGTCGTAGGCGCCGACCACCTCCTCGAGCCGGGCGCGGTAGGCGGGGAAGGCGTCGCCGAGGTCGATCAGCACCGGCGCCGGCTGGGTGGTGGGCGAGGGCGGCAGGCTGAAGTGGGCGTAGACGTGGGTCGAGGGGCCGCGGTAGCGGTACTCCTGGCGCACCCCGGGGGCGATGATCCCGGCCATGCCGGGGCGGATCAGGTGCGCCACCCCGTCCAGGATGAGGTCGGCCTCGTAGCTGTAGAAATGCAGCGTCCACAGCGACGGCAGCAGCCAGCGCTCGACCGGATTGCGCTCGTGGATGGCGACCCCGGCCAGCACCACGCAGGGCGGGGCGTCGAGCGGCATCGGCCAGGTGGGGGCGGTCGCCATGGTGAAAAATGTCCAGTACCGATGAATACCGCCTTTTGCGGCCAAGGGAACTCAACTAGGCTAGACCATATGGAACAGCCTGCGTCCGCCCGCCGCCACGCCGCCGGCTTCACCCTCATCGAACTGCTGGTGGTGATCGCCATCGTGGCGGTGCTGGCGGGCATGCTGATGCCGGCGGTGTCGGCGGTGCGCACCGCCGCCAAGGGCTCTGCCTGCGCCAGCAACCTGCGCCAGCTCGGCCTGGTGCTCAACGCCTACGCGGTCGACAACGAGGAGCGCCTGCCGCCGCCGCAGCACCAGTCCGGTTACTACTGGAGCGGGGTGCTGTCCGACACCGGCTATCTGGAGTTGGCCTACGACATCGGCTACTGGCGTGCCACCGCGCGCAACGCGCCGCTGCTGCGCTGCCCGGCCCGCCTGTCCGCCGAGCCGGTGCTGATCGATGCCGTCTACGGCCTGAATTACCGCCTGGCGGCACTGATGGGCATCCCGGAGGTGGCCAACCATGTGTCCTGGCGCTACGAGGGCTTCCTGCTCAGCCGAGCGACCGAAGCAGGGGAGCGGCATCTGATCGGGGATGCGGTGCAGGCCCACTGCACCGGCCGGGCTGACACCACCACCCTGGCCTTCAACGCCGGCATGAGCTACCGCCACGCCGGGCGCAGCCAGATCCTGTACCTCGACAGCCATGTCGGCACCATGACCCGGCAGGCCATGTTCGCCGACTGGTCGCACAGCCAGCGGCTGTTCCTGCGTTGACCCGGAGCACCATCCCATGCGACGATTCCTGGCCTGCGTCCTCCTGCTCGCCTGCACCGCCGCCGCGCCTGCGCTCGAGCTGATCCGCGACCGCAGCCTCGATGGCGCCTGGCCGGCGCTGCCTGCGGCCGGCGACGACCTCTGGCGCAGCCGCACGATGGTCCACCCCGACAAGCCGGGAGCGGCGCAGCGGGTGTGGTCGGGGCCGGATTTCTTCACCGATGAATATGGCCGCCCCTGCCGCTTCGACGAGGACCTGGTGGCGCGCTTCGGCTACGCCAGCGGCGCGTACGCGGTGGCCGGCGGGGCGCTGGCCTTCACCGCCGGCGCCAAGGGCTTCGCCTTCGGCTTCGGGGCCGAGCCCGGCAACCCGGCGCGCGCGCCCATCCGCCTGGGCTTCAACTGGGGGCGGAACCTCAAGGACAAGTTCCGCCTCGCGTTCGAGCTCGAGCAGGACGCGCCCACCGAGTGGACCTTCGAGACCGTGACCCCCGACGGGCGCGCGTTCGCCGGCAGCCGCAGCGAGTTCGCCATCGCCGGCAGCGAGGTGCAGCGTTCCGCCCACGACGTGGGGCTGGTGCGCATCCTGCACGACGGCTTCCCGGCCGGATTCCGCCTCACCTGCCGCACGCCCGGCGCCAGCGTGCGCCTGCGCTCCCTGCACCTGGCGCCGAGCTCGTCCGAGGTGTTCTTCCGCCGCACGGTCGAGATCGCCCACCAGCCATGGCGGGCGCACGTCAGCTTCGCCGAATCGGAACGCTACGCCCTCTACATCAACGGCGAGCGGGTGGCGGAGGGCGACGACATCTATCCCAGCGGCCTGGTGCGCAGCGTCGACATCGCCCGCCATCTGCGCACCGGCGCCAACCAGGTGGCGATGGTGCGGGAATGGCAGAACTGGAACGACGGCGGCTGCGCCCCCGAGCTGCTGCTCGAAGGGGTGTCGGTGGGCACCGACGGCAGCATCGTGCGCATCGTCTCCGACGACCGCTGGCGCTGCGCCCAGGCCCGCAGCGAAGGCTGGGAGCGGCCGTCGTTCGACGATTCCGCCTGGGCGGTCCCGCGCCTCACCGGCCGCAGCCTCGACACCGATCGTTTCGACGGCAAGCGCATCTTCCTCGGCATCAACCCGCGCTTCATGGGCGCGCTGCGTGTGCGCCCGGCCGACCGCCAGCACCCGGTGTTCGGCCGCGAGGAGGCCAAGCGCTTCATCGCCGCGGTCCCGGCGGCCATGGGCGGCGCCTGGCGGCCGCGCCTGGCGCTGTGCCGCGCCGGCAGCGACGAGGAGCTGCGGACCTTCGACCCTCTGCCCGATGGCGCCGCCGACGCCGATGGCCCCGGCACCCACTCCTTCCATGTCGCGGTCGAGGCGGAGGCGCCCGGCCCCTACCGCCTGCTGTGGACGCTGCGCGACGCCGCCGGCGCGGTGGTCGAGACCCGGCGCGAGGAGCTGGTGGTGCTCGGCCCCGTCGCCCAGGAGTCGTTCACGGTGGATGCCTTCGAGCGCGAGCTGGCGTCGCGCCTGGAGCCGGTGGCGGACATCGACTGCACCGCCGCCGCGCCCGACGACGGCTCGTTCATCGACCATGCCGGCATGTACGCCAGCCCGGCCATCGGAAAGGGCCGGGTGACGCGCGCCGGCGAGATGGCCTACCGCGAGACCGGCAAGGAGCGCTGGGACTACTTCGCCTACCGCCTGCCTCAGCTCGAGAAGGGCGTGCCCCACCTGGCGGTGGTCGAGGTGCCCGACGACCGCGACCGCTACGTTTACGCCGGGGTGATGGAATCGTACCCGCTGCATTTCATGAACAACGTGCCCAACGGCTCGACCGGCTGGTACACCGCCACCGCGAGCTGCTACACCGGGGTGCGCTTCCCGCTGTCGCTGGGCTGGAAGCGGCTCGAGTTCGCCTTCTACCCCCAGAGCGACCATGCCGCGCTGGCGGTGATGAGCGGCTTCGCGGGATCGCCCGCCGCCGCCGGCCGCATCCGCATCTTCCGCGTGCGCGGCGGCCTGCCCGCCCTGGACCTGCCGCCATCGCAGCGCCTGTTCGGCTCGCACCTCGAACGCATGTCGGCCATGCGCCTGACCGTGGGCATGGCCGAGAACCCGCTGGCCTGCGACCGCGGCATCGCCTCGAGCGGGCACGTCGACTGCTACCGCACCTGGTACCAGGCCATCGCCCGCCGCATCGCCCTGCTGCGCTTCCAGGGCTACAACGCCTCGGTCGAGGGGGCCTACATGTACCGCGAGGGCGAGTTCCCCTCGCGCCGGCACAACCGCCGCTTCGGCGACGGGGACGGCATCGACCCCATGGCCCTGCTGCTGGAGATGTACCGGCGCAACGGCATCACCGCCATGCTCGGCATGGAGTACATCGCTTCGCCGCAGATGGCCCTGCGCGGTCTGGCGGGGGTCAGCGAGCGGCGGCTGTGGGACGAGGGCGCGCCCACCACCCGGCTGGTGGACCGCCACGGCCGGCAGCAGGTCGGCTACTTCAATGGCGGCTACAACTTCCTCGACCCGCAGGTCGAGGCGGAGCTGCTCGGCTGCATCGGCGAGCTGCGCGCCCGCTACCGCCGCCAGGGCGGCATCCATGGCCTGTTCCTGGTGCATGGCTTCTGGTGGCTGCCGACCTTCAACGCGCACGCCTACCGCGATGTCGACGACCTCGACATCGGCTACGACGACGCCACCGTGGCGCGCTTCGAGCGGGAATGCGGCATCAGCCTGGGGATCGAGGAGCGCGGCCGGCGCCGCTTCGAGCTGCGCCACCAGGCGATCTACACCCGCCATCTGCGCGCCTGGGTCGACTGGCGGGCGCGCCGCACCGAGGCCTTCCTCGGCGCCGTCGAGCGCCTGGTGCGCGACGACGGCGGCCCGGCCTGGAAGCTGGTACGCCATCCCGACCCCGGGGTCTTTGCGCGCTCGCCGCAGTCGACCGCGCTGCGCCCCGAGGTCGATGCCGACGGACACCATCCCCTGCTGCGCCTGCTCGAGCTGGGGACGCCCGCGGCGGCCATCGCCGGGGGGCCCGGCTCGACCCTGGCCGTGCCGGTCGCCTGCTGGTCGAAGTTCGCCAGCCCGGACGAGGACTCGGCGCCGGTGTACGCCTGGAACAGCCACCCGCAGGTGCGCCAGGCGATCGAGGATGCCGGCGCGGTCTATGCCCGGGTGTGCAACGGGCTCGACGAGGTCGACAGCCCGGCCGGCGCGGCCCGGCGCTGGATCTGCGCGCGCACCGCGCGCGGGGTGTTCACCCCGCGCGCCGCCGGCGAGTGCGCCTACAGCGAGCTGGTGGAGGCGGTCGCCGGCGCGCGCGTGCCCGAGCTGGTGCTCGACCAGTGGATCGACTGCAACCTCGACACCGGTGCCGGGCCGCAGGTGCGCCGCTTCGCCGCCGCGCTGTGCGCGGTGCCGGCCGGGGCGCGCTTCGCTCCGGTGCCCGCTGGGACCATCACCGGGCTGCCTGCCCACCTCGCGGTGCTCGCCGATGGCCGCACCATCCTGCGCCTGGTCAACGACACGCCCCATCCCGCCAGCGGCGCGATCGCGCTGGGCGGCGGTGCCGCCCGCGACCTGGCCTCGGGCCGGGAATGGAGCGGCCGCGCCGAGCTCTCCCTGCCGCCGTTCGCCATCGCCGTGCTCGACCTGGGCCGGACCCCGGCGTCGCCCGGCGGCAGCTTCGCCTTCCCCGCCGCCGCCGCCGCGGCGCTGACGGGATCGGCCCGCGACCGGCTGGCGCTGTGCGAGCGCGCCGGGCTGGCCGACGACCCGGCCGCCGTCGAGTTGCGCCGCGCCCTCGCTGCCGGCGATGTGCGCGGCCTGTGGCGCGGCCTCCATGCCGGCGATGCCGGCCGGCGCCTGGGCCGGATTGCGGCGATGGCGGCGGTGCGCACCAACCAGGCGCTGCTGCTGGCCGACCTTGCCGCCGGCGGCGCGCGCATCGACTGCGGGGCCGGACAGGGGCATGTCGACGGCGCCGGGCGCCGCTGGCTGCCCGACCAGGAGTTCCTCGCCGCCGACTGCGGCTACGGCCGGGCCTCGGGCGAGGTCGCCAGCCGCGGCGCCATCCCCATCGCCGGCACCGACGCCCCCGAGGTCCATCGCAGCGAGGTCTATGGCGACCGGGTGCGCTATGTGGTGCCGCTGCCCGCCGGCCGCTGGCTGGTGCGCTGCCACTTCGCCGAGACCCACGCCCCCAACACCAGGCCCGGCATGCGCAGCTTCCGCCTCGCGGTCGCCGGCGCCCCGCCGGTCGAGGGCATCGACATCGTCGCGCGCAGCGGCGGCCAGCGCACCGCGCTGGTGATCGACAGCGGCCCGGTGGCGCTGGCCGCCCCCGGTCCGCTCGAGATCGCCCTGTCCGGCAACGCCTGCATCAACGGCATCGAGATCGTGCCGGCGGCGGAGCGATGAGCAGCCGCAGGCTGCTCTGGGGGGCGATGCCGAAGGCGCAGCGGAGCGGGGGCGCAGCCCCCGTACAAACACCAGCTTGGGACGGTGCGCCCGGCCCCTGCGACGCAGTCGCGGCCCCCGCAGAGCGGGGGAAGTTCTTCGGGAGGCGGTGGATCCTCCTCCTCGCCTGCGCCTGCCTGGCGGCGGCCGAGGAGCTGTCGCTGACCGAGGTGCCGCCCACCGACCAGGCGCATTTCTGGTCGCAGGCGGGGCCGCGCCTGGCGGCGGTCGACGCCAACCTCTTCGGCCACCCCATCGCCATCGGCGGCACGGTGTTTCCGCGCGGCATCGCCGCCCATTCCGGCTACAGCGGGGTGTGGCGCCTGGCGGGGATGGCGCTGTCGTTCTCCGCCGCGGTCGGGATCGAGGACGAGGCCCACGCACAGGACGGTCCCGGCGACGCGGAGGCCGACGCGGTGTTCGCCGTCCTGGTCGACCGCCGGGTGGTGGAGCGCCGCACCTGCCGCGTGGGCGCCCCGCCGCAGGCCATCGCGGTCGGCCTGGCCGGGGCCCAGCATCTCGAGCTGCGCATCGAGTACGGCCGCTCCGGCTTCGTGCGCCAGCGCGGCGCCTTCGCCGCCCCGCTGCTGCGCCTGGCCGGGGAGCGCCCGGCGTTCCTGGCCGCGGCCGCGCAGGCGGCGCACGCGGCGCAGGAGGAGCGCGAGCGGCCGGCGCCTGCCTGGCCGGTGCTGCCGGCCTGGGAGGGCATCGCCCTGCGCCGCGAGCCGTTCCGCGCCTTCCCCGCTGCCCTTACCATCGACACCGGCGCCTGCCGGCTGGTGGTGGTGCCCGACCACGGCGGCATGGTGGTGTCCTGCCGCGCCGGCGGCGGCGGGGAGATGATCGCCGGGGCGGGCAACGATGCTCCGCCGCGTTCCCTGGCGCGGGGGCTGCTGCGCGACTGCGGCGGGCATTTCGTGCGCAGCAAGCCGCGCAACCACTTCACCCCCGCCGAGCCGCTGCTGCTCGCGGGGCCGTACCAGCTCGCCTTCCCCGCCGACGGGGTGGTCGAGCTGACCTCGCGCACCAGCCCCTACCTGCTGCTGCGCCAGCGCTGCACCCTGACCCTGCGGGCGGGCTCGGGCGCGGTCGCGGTGCGCAACACCCTGGTCAACGCCGCGCCCTTCGCCCAGGAGGCAGGGGTGTGGTCGCTGACCCGTCTGCGCACCGGCGGGCTCGCGCGCATCGTCTTCCCCGTCGCCGCCGAGCGCACGGCGGTGCCGGAGTCGTTCGCCGTCTTCATCGCCGAGGTTGGCGGGAGCAGCGTGCTCGACGTCGCAGCTCTGCTTGCCGCGCCCCTGGGCAAGGGCTCGCTCGAGCTGCTCCAGTGGACGGACGGCGACCGCGTCGAGGCGGCGTTCAGCGACGGCAGCCGGCTGGCGGTGCGCAGCCGGGATGCCGAGCCCTACCAGGCCGCCGACCGCGACCGGCCCTCGACCCACCTCTACCTGGTCGATGCCTTCACCGAGGTCGAGCTGCACGGCCCCGTGCGCCGGCTGGAGCCGGGTGGCGAGGCGGTGCTGAGCGAGTCGTGGGAGTGCACCGGCGCGCAGCGGTAGCCGCCCGGCTCTTCCCTGGGAGCGCCGGGCTCCAGCCCGGCAGTTCGAATAGCCGGGCTGGAGCCCGGCGGTCCCAGGGAAGAGGATCCGCAGTTCAGGCCGGTGCGGAGCGCCAGGCGATCAGCACCAGGTCCTGCTCCGGCTCGCCGCCGAGGTGGGCGGCGAGGGCGCGCGCGACCGCGTCGACCACCCCTTCGGGCGGGCGGCCGGCGGCGCCCAGGGCGGCGCGCACCAGGCGGTCCTCGCCGAAGCGCTCGCCGGCGGCGTTGGCCGCGGTCGCCACCCCGTCGGACACCAGCAGCGCGGTCTCGCCGGCGGCGAGCGCGGCCTGCGCGGCGGGGAAGGCGAGGTCGGCGAGCCGGCCGAGGCTGCCGCCCTGGCTGACCTGCAGCCATTCCGCCCGCCCGGCGCGCAGCACCAGCAGGGGGTGGGCGCGCCCGGCGCAGGCCAGCGCCAGGCGGCCTTCGGCGGGCCGGCACAGCACCACCGCGGCGGTGGCCGAGCAGGGGCGCTCGTCCTGGCCCACCAGCTGGGTGTTGGCCAGCGCCAGCGCGCGCCCGGGGTCGTCGCCGGCGCGGCAGGCGAGGCGGAAGGCGGTGGCGAGCTGGGCGAGGAACAGCGCCGCCGGCAGCCCGTCGCCCTGCACCTCGCCCACCACCAGCGCCAGGCGCCCGCCGTCGAGGGTGAGCAGGTCGTGGAAGGAGCCGGTGCCGAGCCGTCCGCCGATGCGCCGCACCGCCAGCTCGGCCCCCGCCACCCGCGGGGTGTCGGCCGGGCGCACCGCGCGGCGCAGGTCGTTGGCGAGGGTGAGCTGGCCTTCGAGCCGGGCCTGGGCCGACTGCGCCTCGGCCAGGCGGCCGCGCATGGCGTCGCGCTCGTGCATGGCCGCGATCAGCTCGTTGAAGCGGCGGGCGAGCAGGCCGAGCTCGTCGTCGCGGCTGTCGTCGGCGCGCGCCGCGAGGTCGCCGCCGCGCACCCGCTGCGCGAGCGCGGCCAGCCGGCGCACCGGCAGGATGATGCTGCGGCTGGTCAGCCACACCGCCAAGGCCAGGACCGCCAGCGCCAGCCCGGTGCCGGCGGCGAACAGCCCGGTGACGCGCCAGGCGGCGCCGTCGATGGCGGCGGTGGGCAGGTCGACCACCAGCGCCCAGCCCGCCTCGCCCACCGGGGCGATGAGCGCGTAGCGGTCGTCGAGATGCTCCCACACCATGGTGCGGTCGTGCTGGAAGCGCCGCCACAGGCCGCCCTCGGGCGCGCCGTCGATGCGCCCGCCGAGCAGCTGGCCGGCGTCCTCGTGCAGGATCCAGCGCCCGTCGGCATCGACCGCGCGCACCGTGCGCGCGTCGCGGTTGAGCGCGCGCACGTCGTCGAGCAGGCGCGGCACCGCGAGGTCGATCGCCACCACCGTGGGGCGCGCCGGGCCGCTGCCGGCGGCGGCGGCCACCGTGATCAGCAGCTCGCCGCTGACCGCGCCGGTGTAGGGCGCGGTGATGGCGTAGGGCTTGCCGCCGCTGGCGGTGGCGGCCTTGTACCAGGGCCGCGCCAGCGGGTCGTAGCCGGCGGGCGGCTTCCAGCCCTTGCGCGGGATGAGGTCGCCGTCCGGGCGCAGCACCAGGGCGTCGAAGGCGCCGCAGCCGTCGGCGAGGAAGGTGAGCAGGTGCAGCACCGTCTCGCGGTCGATGGTCGGCCTGGCCGCGCACGAACCGGCGAGGGTGGCGGCGTCGCGGCCGATCGAGGCCAGGCGCACGTCGAGCACCCCAGCGGCGTGCGCGATGCGCGCCCGCTCGCGGTCCATGCCCAGGCCGGCGATGGTGCTGCGGCCGACCGCGTCGAGCGCCACCCCCAGCGCCAGCAGCACCGCGCCGGTGGCCAGGGTCAGGCGCAGCACCAGGGTGCGGCCCAGGCTACCGCTGGCATCCTGGCGCACCAGGCGCTCGGTGGGGACGTAGGCGGTGGTCACGGCCGGGCGGCCGCCCCGGCCCAGGCCGAGGCGGGCGGGAGCGGACGCGAGAAGCGCAGGCCCAGCCACAGCACGCGCGGGTCGGTGCCGCCGGTCGACAGCGGCGCCCACACCGTGCCGTCGGCGTCGCGGCGGGCCTCGGGGTCGATCGCCAGGCGCACCGCGGCCCAGGCCCCGGCCAGGCGCACGGTGCCCATCGGCGCCTCCTCGTCGGCATGGCGGTAGGTGAGCACGTCGATGTCGCCGCTCACCACCGGGATGCCGTCGCACACCGCGGCCTGGCCGCCGGGGTCGGCGGCGGCCTGCAGCCGCACCGGCGGGCGCTGGGGATCGTAGCGCACGCCCAGGTAGCGGATCGCCAGCACCGCCGGGTAGCGCCCGCGCGCCACCACCGGGATGCGGAACACCTCGGGCCCGGGCGCCACCGGCACCCAGCTGGCGAGGGTGGTGTCGTCGACCAGCGCGCGCGCGATCTGGTGCATGCTGCGCAGGCGCGCGGCGTCGGCGCCCAGGCCGGCGGCGGCGAGCGGGTCGCGCAGCGCTGCGAGCGCGGCCGAGAGCTCGTCGAGGGCGCCGGCGGCGGTGCCGGCGGGGGCCGGCACCGGGGCCAGGGCGGTGAGCAGGGCGGCGGCCTGGCGCAGCTGGTCGGGGGTGAGCGCCTCGCCGCCGGCGTCGCCGGCGCGCAGCGGGAAGCGGTCGAAGGAGGCGAACACGGTCTCGCGGTCCTTGCGCGCGCGCGCCAGGCATTCGTCGCGCAGGGCGGCCAGGCCGCGCAGGGCGAAGGCGTTCCACCACACCGCCAGGCCGCTGCGGCGGTCGTCATAGGCGGCCAGCAGCGACTGCTTGAGCGCGTCGCCCGGCATGCCGAGCAGGGCGCTGCGCGCCGCCGCCGGGTCGGCGGGCAGCGAGCGCCAGGCGGTGGTGGCGGCGCGGCAGGCGGCGCCGAGCGCGCCGGCGAAGCCCTGGCGCTCGTCCTCGAGGGCCAGGCGCGCGGCCTGGCCGCGGCGCGAGGCCTCCTCGTCGCGCAGCGGGATGGCGAGCGAGCGCAGCACCTGGTCGCCGACCAGGCGCAGGGCGTTGTTGACCTGGTTCGGCTCCAGGGTGGCGCAGGAGGCGCGGAAGGCGGCCCAGTCGTTGGCCGGGGCCGGCAGGCCCTGGTCGCGCACCGTCTCGGCCCAGTACGACACGTAGGCGCGCTCGTAGGCGGCGGCGGCGGAGCGGCGGTCCGGGGCGGCGCGGGCGAGCTCGGCGGTGTCGGCGAGCGGCACCGGCGCGGCCGCGGCCGGGTCGGGCAGCGCCCAGCGCGTGACCGCGGCGACCGCGGCGAGGTGGTCGGTGGCGGCGTTGGGGTGCCAGCGCGGCGAGAAGGCCGGACCGGCGTCGCCGGCCGCCAGCGGCACCTCGGGCCGGGGCAGCGGCGGGCGGTTGGCGGCGAGGGCGGCGACCGCGTCGGCGACCGCGTCGGAGGTGTCGCCGGCGGCCTTGAAGGCGGCGGTGAGCATGCGCGTGGCGCGGCGGCGCAGGTGCACGTCGAGGGCGGCGCGCGCCGCCTCGGCCACCGCCTGGGCGCGCGGATCCACCGGGGCGTCCTTGTCGCTGCGCACCGGCGTGGCGCGCGCGGCGAGGTCGGCGCAGCGCGCCGCCAGGCGGCGCAGCTCCTCGTCGGTCTGGGCCAGCGGCACCCCGGCGTCGGAGCGCGCCAGCTCGGCGGCGACCGGCGCGAGCAGGCCCAGGCGGTTGTCCTGGCCGCCCCAGGCGCGGGTGCCGTTGGCGAACACCGCGGCCAGGCCGCTGGCGGCGGCGGTGGCGCGGTCGGCGGCGGCGTTGGCGGCGCGGCGGCCCTTGTCGCGGGCGTCGCGCAGCGAGCTCTCGATGCCGGCGATGGGGTCGAGCAGGGCGGTGAACTCGCTGTCGAGCCGCGCCTGGTAGTCCTTGACCGCCTCGGTGATCAGGTCCTCGACCCGTCCGCCGTGGTGCTCGGCGTCGCGGGCGGCATCGGCCAGGGCCTTGGCAGCGTCGTCGAGGCGGTTCCACGCCCGCGTCCACGCCGCCACCGCCTCGTCGGCCTGGGCCAGCGACCAGGCCGCCTGCGAACGGCCGGTGATGGTGGCCGCGGTCGAGGAGAGGGCGTCCTCGGCGGTGGTGTAGCGCCCCATCGCCGCCACCAGCGCCACGGCATGCGCCAGGCGGGTGCCGCGGTGCGGCTCGTCGCCGGTCCATTCGCGGCAGAACGAGCCGATGCCGGCCTGCAGCGGGCGGCCGGAGGCGACGGTGCCGCCGCCGAGGGCGCCGGCGAGCGGCGAGGAGAGGTTGCGCAGGTCGCGGTCCCAGCCCGCGGCGGCGGGGTCGGGGCGGCAGCCGGCCACCGGCTGGGCGGCGAGCAGCACCTCGAGGTCGGTCTGCTCGTGGGCGTCGCCGGCGACCGCGAAGCGGCCGAGGGCGGTGAGGTCGAGCGGCTGGTCGGCGCCGCCCGGCCCGAGCTCGATCGCCAGCAGCTGCACCAGCGCGGCGTGCGCCTCGGGCGACCAGGCGGTGCGGCTGTCGGCCAGGCGCACGCGCGCGGCGTCGACCAGCGGGCGCACCAGCAGGGTCGAGAGCAGCAGGCGGTAGGCGCCGCGGCGGTCGTCGGCGAGCAGGTCGCCGTCGAGGGTGCCGTCGCCGGGGGCGGTCAGGCGCAGCCAGAACGGCACCGGCAGGCGGCGTTCGGCTGCTTCCCAGGTGGCGGTGAGCAGGTCGCCGCGGCGGGTGTCGGCCGAGGCCGGCACCGGCTCGTCGGCCACCACCTGGGCGGCGCTGGCGGGCCCGGCGGGGGGCACCACCAGGGTGGCCTGGGCGAGCGGGGTGCGGGTCGAGAGCTGCTCCAGCCACGACCACTGCCCGGTCTGGGGGCGGATGCGCTCGGCCAGCGCCGACAGGCCCATGGCGGTGCCGATCGCGCCCGCCACTGCGCCCAGGCCGAGCAGGCCGGCGGCGATCTGCCACGGCCGGCGCGCGCGGCGCGCGCGCTGCGGCGAATAGGCCACCCGCCGCGCGTCGGCGGGCAGGCGGCCGGCGAACAGGCCGTTGAGGAAGCACGAACGCGCGGTCGCGGCCGGGCGCTCCGGCCCGGACAGCTCCTCGGGGTCGCAGCCGCGCGCCGCCGCCGCCTCGAGGTCGAGCGGGCGGCCGTCGTCGAGCGAGCTGCACAGGCCCACGCCCATCAGCAGCGAGCGTCCGCCCGCCGACCACGGCGAGCCGGTGAACACCGCCGCCAGGGTGCGGTCGAGGGCCTCGCCCAGGCGGTGCATCTGCCCCGCCAGCGGGTGCAGCTCGGCCATGCGCTCGGCGCGGTGGCCGGCGGCGTCCTCCCACCAGCCGTCGCCGGTGACCGCGAGCGCGCGCATGCGCTCCAGGCGCTCGGCGGTGGCGTCGAACCAGCCGCGCAGCTGGGCGCGGTCGTAGGTGCCGTCGGCGGCGGGGTTGGACCAGGCGAAGGCGGCGTCGCGCGCGGCGGCGTCGAGCCCGGCGGTGGCGTGCACGAAGCCCATCACGCGGTCGAGCTTGGTCACCACCACCCAGGTCGGCAGCAGCAGGCCGAGGGTGCGGTGCAGGCGGCCGATCTCCTCGGCGAGCAGCGCCGACTTGCGCCCGGCGGCGTCGGGGGTGTCGGCAAGCAGGGCGTCGGCGGGCAGGCACAGCACCAGGCCGTCGAGCGGCAGGCGGCGGCGGCGGCGCGCGAGCAGGTCGAGGAACTGCCGCCATTCGGCGTTGCCCTGGTTGCCCCAGCGCGCGAAGAGGATGCTGCCGGCGAGGTCGAGGTAGGCCGCGCGCTCGGAGATCCACCAGTGCATGGTCTCGGTGCCGGCCTCGCCCTGGCGGGCGTCGACCAGGTCGGCGGGGAAGGGCAGGCCGCTGTGGCGCAGGGCGGCGGTCTTGCCCGCGCCCGGCTCGCCCAGCACCAGCAGCCAGGGCATGCCGTGGCGGCCGCGTCCGGCGGCGTCGAGGCGGTTGAGCCCGTCGTCGAAGGCGGTGCGCAGGTCCTCGAGGCGGGTGCGCAGCACCTTGTCCTCGGGCGAGACCCGGCCGCGCGCGACCTCGGCCAGCTCCTTGCGCAGCAGCAGGTCGTCGCGCAGGCGCTCCTGCTCCTTGAGCATGCGCCGGCGGAAGCGCCAGCGGCGCCAGGCCGGCAGCAGCACCAGCAGGAACAGCGCCACCAGCACCACCACCGCGATGAGCACCCACCACCAGTGGGCCGAGAGCCAGGCGAGCATGTCAGCGTTCCTCGGAGGGGCGCGCCGAGCCGGCGGGCGCGAGGTCGGCGCCGGCGCGGTCGAGCGAACGGGAGAGCGCGTCGCGCAGGTCGCGCGTCACCTGGTAATAGGAGATCACGTTGGCCACCGCCACCAGCGCCGCGACCCCGAGCAGGATGAGCGCGAGCGAGCGTGCCCCGGCGGCGGGATGGCGGAAGCCGGCCACCGCGGGCGCGGGCGGCGGCTCGTCGAGCGGGAAGCCGTCGCGCGACTGGTCGAGCCCCAGGCGCAGGGCCAGGACCTTGAGCCGGCGCTGCACCAGCTTGCGCTCGCCGAGCGCGGCGTGCACGCCGTCGAAGCCCAGGGCCATGCATTCGTGGAACACCCACAGGCGTTCCACCGCCTCGGCTCCGGGGTCGGCCAGGCACTGGTCGAGCAGCTCGAAGAACTTCTCGTCGCCGGCGCCCTCGCCGATCGAGAAGGCGAGCTCCTGCCATTCGCGCGCGAAGGGGAACGGCCCCTCCTTGATCATGAAGTCGGTGAAGAACACCAGCACCGCCTCGATGCGGGCGTACTGCGCCGCCAGGCGCGCGTCGGCGGCGGCGCGGTCGCGCAGGGTGCCGAGCACGGTCTCGATCTCGCGCTTGGCCTCCTGGTGGCCGGGGGCGGCGCCGCGCGCCGCCTCGCGGCGCAGGCGCGCCAGGCACGAGAACAGCGGCCGCGCCAGCTCGAGCAGCGGGCGGGCGGGCTGGGCCGGGGCGGGCGCCTGGCTCATGCCGCGCCCCCGGCGCGGCGGGTGGCGTAGAGGCACAGGCCGAGCTGGCCGGCGAGCGCCTGCGGGCACACCACCAGGCAGCGGCGGTCATCGCGGATCTGGGTCCACAGGCGCGGGTTCTCCTCGCGCGCCAGGCGGAACCACACCGTGTCGCTGAGCGCCGGCAGCGAGGCCGGCGGCTTGCGCTCCTCGCTCAGGCGCACGCCGCGCACGCGCGCCTCGCGCATGGCGGCGGGCACCAGCTTGAAGCGGTCGGGGTCGCCGACCAGGCGGCTGGTCTCGGCGCCGGCGCCGGGCGCGGTGGCGGCGAGGTACCATTCCTCGCAGCGCAGCAGGTGCTCGTCGGCGATGGCGGCCTCCCACACCCGGCCCGGCTCGAGGGCGCGGAAGGGGATCTTGTCCCAGGTGCCGGTGGCGCCCGAGGCGGCGAGGTTGCCCACCCGGCGCGCCAGTTCGCGCAGCGCCGGCAGCGGCTCCTCGTGGCGGTAGGGCGGCGCCGCGGTCTGCACCGCGCCGGGCGACAGCGCGGCGAGCTCGCCGAGGGCGCCGCGCAGCTCGACATAGAGCGCGAAGGGCGCCAGGCCGGGATCCTGGCGCAGGGCGTCGATGCGTCCGGCGGCGGCGCCCACCGAGCGCAGGCGCAGCACCTGCTCGAGCAGGGCGCCGCTGAGCGACTCGGCGCTGTAGCCCGAGCGCGCGATCTCGGCCGCCAGCTCGCCCTGGCGGGTGGTGAGCAGCTGCGCGGTCTGCTCCAGCACCGCCGCGGTGGCGGGATGGGCGCGCAGGCTCCAGCACGGCGGCGCCCAGTCGGGGTCGTGCATCGGCACCACCTCGGCGGCGTCGGCCGAGGACGGCTTGAGGCGCAGCAGCGGCAGCAGCTCGAGGTCGGTGGCGTCGTCGCGGTCGGTGACCAGGCGGGCGTTGAGCCGCCGCACCAGCAGCGGCTCGTCGCGGCCGCCGTCGTTCTCGTCGCGCCAGCTGCGCTCGGCCACCGTCCAGGTGCGGCGCAGGCCGGCGGCGGCCTCGCCCTCGGCGACGTTGGCGCCGCCGGCGCTGCGCTCGGGGATGGCCAGCGACACCGTCACCGGGCGGGGGTCCTCGCGGAAGAGGTTGCGCAGGTCGCGGGTGGGCAGGGCGGCGTTGCCGGGGAACTCGACCACCATGCCGCGCGGCATCACCGCGCGCAGGCGGCGCACCGCCACCACCGAGCGGTGCAGCGCGTCCTCGTCGAGCTCGAGCTCGACCAGGCCCCAGCCGTGCGCGCGTGCGCGCAGCCGGTCGGCGGCGGCGCGCTCGATCAGCCCCTGCTGGAGGAACTGCAGGTGGTGGTGCAGCAGGAAGAGGCCGTCGTGCCAGTGGACGGGTTCGGGCTCGCCCATGTCAGCGCTCCTGGGCCCGGCGCGGGGCGGGCGCCGGTTGGGTGTTCTCGGGGACGGGATCGGAGGAGCCGGCGCGGCGGATCGGCGAGACCTTGGGCGCGTCGGTGCGGCCGTCCTCGTCGGCGCCGGCGGTGCGGGTCTGGGCGCTGCCGCCCTTGGCCCCGGCGGTGCCGTTGCTGGCGCGCTCGTCGGGGGCGGGCTGGATGCCGCGCGCGTTGGCGAGCAGCACCAGGCGGCCGGCGCGGTCGAGCGGGACCTTGTCGTCCATCAGCGACAGCACCAGGCGGCGCTCGTCGGCCACCGCCGGCGCCGGCGGCTGGCCGGGGGTGGCGGTGGGGCGTTCGAGCGCGAGCAGGTCGGCGAACACCACCAGGGTGTCGGCGTGGGCCTTGCCCCAGCCGTCCCAGGTGACGTCGTCCTTCTTCAGGGTCGCTACCGGGTGGTCGCCGTCGAACCAGATGGTCACCCGCGGGGCCGAGGCGCGCGCCTGGCTGCCGGGGTCGAAATAGGCCTGCACCGGCACCGCCTGCCAGCGCGCCGCATCCCCCTGCGAGGTGCCGATGAGATCCATCTCGAGCACCGGCCAGCGGCCGTCGGCGCCGCGCAGGCCGGGGTCGAGGCTGACCACCACGTCGCCGCGCCAGGGCTTGGGGCCGCAGCCGGCGAGGATGCCGAGGGCGGCGAGGACAGGCAGCAGGCGCATGGTCAGCCGACCAGCACCGTCACCGGGGTGGTGACCATCAGGGGCGGGCTGGCGGGGGCGCCGAGCGCGGCCGGGTTGGAGCCGGCGGCGGTGCCGGTGAGGGCGGCGGCGGGCCGGCCCATGATCAGCACGGTGGGGGCGGGGCTGACGGTGATCGCGCCCACGCACATCGGCCCGGCGACGGCGTCGCCCAGGCACGAGGCCGGCAGTCCCATCATCAGCACGGTGGGGGCGCCGGGGCCGGTGACGACGTCGCCGGTGGCGGTGAGGCTGGTCAAGGTTGCGGGGGGCATGGGCATGGGGGTCTCGGACATTAGAGAGGTGGCGGAGGGGACGGCAAGAACGTGCGGCGTATCACCGTGGCCCGCCCGACGGGGGACGGCCCACGGGCGATTGTGCCGGATCCCCGTCCCGGATCCGGTCCCTGGTGGGTCGGAACCGGCCCATCGGCGGGATGGCCCGCTACATCCCCCAGGCGGTGCCGCCGGGCGGCGGGCCGGCGGGGCGCGCGTGCAGGCGGCCGAAGCCCGGGCGTCCGGCCCAGGGGTGCTCGTCCTCCTCGCGCTCGTCCAGCAGCGCGTCCCAGGTGCGCAGGCCCTGGGCGATCTCCACCCCGAGGTCGAGGAAGCGCCCCAGCCACTGCTCGGGGGTGCGGCCGCTGTCGGGGATGGCCTTGGCCAGCTCGAGGGCGACGAAGACCATGGTGGGCGCGGTGGCGGGCGGCGGCGGCACCGGCGGCACGTCGGCCGGAGTCCCCGGCGGGTTGAGGTCGCCGCCGTTGAAGTGGCAGGCCATCGCCACCATCCCGGCGGCCTGGTCCAGCCCCTCGCACTTCCTGCCGAGCTCCATCGCCGCCAGGCCCTTCGCCCGGCTGGGGTCGAGGATCCAGGCGCGCGCCGCGGCCAGCGCCGAGCGCACCGCCGGGGAGTCGCACGAGAGGTCGGCGGGCGCGGCCTTGGGCAGCGCGAGCATGGCCAGGTCGAAGCGGGCCTTCCAGCCGTCGAGGCTCTGCTGCAGTTCGGTCTTCTTCAGCTCCAGCGCCTGCTTGAGCCGCTGGTGCGGGCTGGCGGGGCCGTCGTCGCCGGCGTGGCCGGTGGCGGCGAAGTGGGCGTCGAGCACCTTGTCGGCGAATGCGCCCGCGCTCAGCCCGAAGGTCTGGCGGTAGGCCTCGGCGCTGCGCGCATCGTTGGCCAGCCAGGCGGCGCGTTCGGCCGGGGCCAGCGACTCGATGTGCGCCTTGCGCGCCAGGAAGAACCGCTCCGCCACCGACGGCTCGCGCAGCGGCGCCTGCAGCACCGGCTCCAGCTCCGCGGGCAGGAAGCGCAGGTTGTGCTCCTGGTCGAGGCGGGCCGCCGGCCAGGCCGCGGGGTCGGCCAGGCTGCGCCCTCCCACCACCGGGGGCGGCGCCTCGAAGTCCTTGGCCGACACCGGCAGGGTGGTGTCGAAGCCCAGCACCGCGCCCGGGGCCTGGGGGGCGGCGCCGAGCCTGAGCAGGTCGAGGGTGCCGGGCTCGCCGCGCGCCGCCAGCGCGGCGCGGTGGGCGGCGGCCGAGCGGCGCACCTCGCGCACGCAGCTGTAGGCCCACCACACCACCACCCGCCGGCGCAGGGCGGCGGTGAGGAAGCGCAGCGCCAGGGCGTCGCGCCCGCTGCGGCGCAGGTCGCGGAACACCGTCTCGCAGTGGGGGCTGCAGGCGCAGGCCTCGACCAGCGCCGGATCCGGTTCGGGCAGGCGCTGGGCCACCACCGCGGCGGCGGGATGGGGTTCGAGCAGGACCAGGGGCTTGGCGGGGGTGTAGGCGGTGGTCATGGTCGGCTCCTCAGGCTCCGGCCTGGACGAGTGCACCCTTGAGCGACAGCGAGGCGGCCTGGGTCGCCGCCGCCACCGCGGCCTCCTTGGCCTGCACGCGCTGGTTCTCGGCGGTCAGCTCCGAGCGCTTGGCGCTCAGGGCGCTCCTCGCCTCGGACAGCACCTCCTCCTGATAGAGGGTGTAGGTGCCGCGGCGCTCCAGGTTGGTGACCCGGGACGAGGCGGTGGCCTCCTGCTGGGCGATGGTGTCGCGCCTGGCCTTGGCGGCGGTGACCTCGCTGTTGAGCGCGGTCTGGTCGGCGGACAGGCTGATGGTCGACTGACCGGTGGCCCGGATCTCGACCCCCGACACCGCCCCCACCGCGACCTTGTTGAGCGACGGCGGCAGGAAGTAGGAGATGCCCTCCATCAGCGCGCTGAGCATGGTGACGCCGGTGGCGGCGCTGCCGTAGGTCAGCTTCTCGATCGAGGAGGTGTCGTCCTTCTGGTTGGGCGTGGCGCTCTGGGCGAGCTTGATGGCGTAGCCGCTGATCTTGAAGATCCCGGCGAAGATCCCCGCCGTGGTCAGGCTGCCGAAGGGCGAGGTGCGCACGGTGGCGGTGCCGGCGGTGGCGTCGACCAGGCCGGAGCCGATCAGGTCGAGGGGGCTCTTCATCACCCCGATCGCCACGCTCTTGGCCGCGACCTTGGCCAGGTCGGTGGCGGCCAGGCAGCTCTCCTTGACGATGAAGAAGGTGTTCTCGGCGTTCTTCCAGTGCAGCGAGCGGCTGTCGGTCTTGTCCTTGGTCGCGGCCGAGACGAACACCGAGGTCCAGGCCGAGAGCATGTCGATCTCGCAGCCGACCAGGTCGGAGTTGAGCGAGGAGGAGAAGCCGTTGACCTTGGCGTAGGGCCCCTGGGCGGTGAAGGCCGAGCCCGAGGACGCCATCCTGGCGCGCAGGTAGCCGGTGGCCTCGACCAACGGCCCCACCAGCGAGACGCCGGTGACGTTGAGCGCCACCGTCGGACCGAGGGCGGGGAAGGTGGGGTTGGCGAGGTTGAGCGTCACCCCGCTGGGGGTGAGGGTGAGGGTGGCGTCGCCGACCCTGAGCACCAGCTTCGAGCCGGCGTTGATGGTGAGGGCGCCGCCCACGTTGATGGTGCGGTTGCCGTTGACCTGCTCGCGCATCGAGCCGGAGGTGAACAGGTCGACGCCGCTGCGGTTGACGTCCTTGCCGTCCTTGTCCTTGGCCGCCCACTGGTCCTCGAACGCCAGGTAGGAGCTGGCGTAGGTCCTGGCCGCGGTGCCGCCGGTGAGCGCGGTCTCGAGGTCGGTGACCACGGTCGGCGTGCCGTCCCTGTCCACCGTCTGCTCGACCACCGTGAGGTCGCCCTTGCGCGCCAGGTTGGGGATCGCCGGTCCATATCCGCCGGCGGCGGTGAAGGCCCCGCCGATCACCGTGCGCCCGACCTCGGCCGCGCTGGGGTCGCCGGGCAGGTCGGCGGCCTGGTCCGCCACCAGCCCCGCCACCAGCGGCCGGCCTGGGTCGCCATAGGCGAACAGCACCGCCACCCGCTCGCCCACCCGCGGCACCGCCAGCAGCCCGCGCGCGCCCTGCGCCACCGGCAGCCAGCCGCTCAGCTGGCCGGCCGGCGCCCAGTCGAACTGCAGCTGCACCCGGCCGAGGGCATCGGTGCGCACCGCGCCGGCGCCGGCGCCGTCGGCGCTGGCCACGGTGGCGAGGTGGCCGCCGGCCAGCACCGGGGCCGGGCGGGTGCGCGGCGGGCGGTAGCGCAGGCCGACCGGCACCGTCTCGACCTCGGCCCACAGCGCCTGGCCGTCCCAGCTCAGCAGGCCCTGCCCGGCGCTGCCGCGCGCGGCCTCGGCGAGGGCGGTGAAGCGTTCCAGGGCGGGCAGCTCGGCGGCGTGGCGCAGGGCGTCGGCCTGCTGCCCGGCGAGGGCCGCCAGGCTGCGGTCGACCGGCTCGGCGGCCTGGGCCGGCACCAGGTCGGGCAGCAGGCGCAGGCGGCGCACCACCACCAGGGTGCGCTCGCCGTCGCGGGTCAGCACCGTGCCGGCGCCCAGGCCGAGGTGGTCGCCGCGGCCCTGGTGGCGGCGGGCGCGGCACAGGGCCTCGTCCTCGCGCCGGCCGGCGCCGGCCTCGCCCACCGTCAGCGGGGTGGTGCCGGCGGTGGCGGCGGGGTCCTGGTCGGGCCAGTCGCCCACCAGCGCCCCGCCCGCGGGCGAGAGCAGGTCGGTGCGCGCCGCGGTCCCCGCGGCGGGCAGCCCGGCGGCAGCGCGCTGCGCATCCGCGAGCGCGCGGGCGCAGCCCAGGCGGTCGGCGAGCTGGTCGGCGGCGGCGCCGCTGCGGGCGGCGTGGCGGTCGGCGACCGCGAAGCCGTCGGCGAGGTCGGCGGTGGCGGTGCGCCAGTGCCACAGCCGGCGGTAGGGCGTGGCGGGGTCGACGCTGGCGGCCGGGTTCGACAGCCCGGCGCCGTCGCCGCCCTCCTGGCTGGTGTTCACGTTCTCCTCCGCCAGCACCAGCACGTGGCTGCCCTGGCCGGCGGCCTGGTGGATGTAGAAGGAATGGATGCCCTCCTCCTCGAGCAGGCGGGTGGCGAAGGCGGCGGTGCTCTCCTGGAAGCGCACCACCTGCTGGCGGACGAAGTGCGGCTGGGCGATGAACGCGCGCGAGCAGCGCGCATTGGTCCCGGCGAGCGCGGCGGCGATCGCCTCGCAGGCGGCGTCGACCGGGTTGCGGCCGGCGAGCACGGCGTTGCCCCGGTCCTGCTCCCAGCGCGCCAGGGCCGGCTCCAGGCGCAGCCGCCACAGCGCCGGCGCCGAGCCGTCGGGCAGGCCGACCGCGCCCAGGTCGGTGCAGGCGGTCACCACCGCGCTGAGCGGGTGCTCGGCCGGCGTCCCGGCGCCGTCCTCGCGCAGGATCAGCAGGGCGGCGGCGCCGATGACCGCGGCGCTGGCGGGGGCGGTGGTGAAGGCGGCGTCCACCTCGTAGCGGAAGCCCTGGCCGAGGGCCTCCTCGCCGACGATGCGCAGGACCCTGGCGGTGGCGGTGGGCAGGGCGATGGTGGCGGTGAGCATGGCTGGGGCGTCCTGGCCGCGGTCGGAGGTGGGAGGGGGTCGCAGGCGGGGCCGGCGGATCGCCGCCCGCACCTGCATCTCATGCCCGGGATCGCCGCCGTTTCCGGGCCACGGCGGCGGCCGCGCATCCCGCCGGCGGGATGCGCGGCGGGATGCGCGTCAGGCGTCCGGCGGCGGCGCCCCGGTCGCGGGCTGGGCATGGCTGCGCCCGAACCCCGACCTGCCCGCCCAGGGATGGCTGCGCACCTGGCGCTGGTGCAGGGCCACGTCCCAGGTCAGCAGGCCCTGGGCGACCTGCACCCCGAGGTCGAGGAAGACCTCGAGCCATTCGTCCGGGGTGCGCCCGGTGTCGGGGGTGGCGCGCGCGATCTCGAGGGCGGCGAACACCATCGCCGGGGCGGTGCCCGCCGGCGGCGGCACCGGCGGGATGTCCTCGTCGGCGCCGTCGCCGAGGTCGGTGCCGGAGAAATGGCAGGCCATCGCCAGCATGCCGGCGGCCTGCTCCATGCCCTCGCACTTCTCGCCGATCGCCATCGCCGCGCGCCCGTTGGCGGCGATGGGGTTGAGCACCCAGGTGCGCACCGCCGCCAGCGCGGCGGCGGTGGCGGCGGTGTCGCCGGTGAGGTCGGGCGGGCGCTGCCGGGGCACCCCCGCCACCGCCAGCTGGACCTTGGCGGTCCAGGCGGCGCAGGCGGCCTGGACCTCGGCCTTCTTGGCCGCCAGCGCCGCCTTGATGCGGTGGTGCGGCGCCTGGGGATCGGCGTCGAGTCCGGCCCCGGCGGCGGCCAGGCGGTTGGCGCGGTCGTCGGCCATGATCTCGCCGATCGGGCGGCCGAGCAGCCTGGTCACCGCCTCGGCGCTGCCGGCGTCCTTGGCCAGGAACGAGGCGCGCGCGGCCGGCGGCAGGGACTGGATGAAGGCCTGGCGGCGGGCGAAGAACAGGTCGACGCCGTCGGGCTGGCGCAGCGGGTTGTCGCGCAGCGGCTCCAGCACCGGGGGCAGGAACCTGAGGGTGCCGTCGGCGGCGATCGAGGGCTTGGGCCAGGCCCCGGGGTCCGAGATGTCGACCCCGCCCACCACCGGCGGCGGCGGCTGGAACTGCTCGGCGGTGAGGCCGATGTCCGGGCTCACTCCCAGCACCGCCTGGGCCGGGGCGCCGGGCACCACCGGCGGCAGCGCCGCCATCGCGGCGATCGCCCCGGCCACGCCGCCGCCGCTGGCGGCGAGGGTGGCGCGGTGCTCGCGTCCGCGCTCGAGCACCTCCAGCACGCAGACATAGCCCCACCACACCTGCACCCGGCGGCGCAGGGCCGCGGCCAGGAAGCGCTCCGCCTCCAGCCCCTCGCCGGCCTCGATCAGCCGGCGCAGGCAGCGCTCGGGATCGGGCTCGGCCTGCGCCGCCGCAGCCAGCGCCGGCTCGACCTTGGCCACCCGCGCGCGCACGATCTCGGCCGATTTCAGGGGTTCGAGCAGCACCAGCGGCTTGCGCGCGTCGGGGTCGCTGGGGCGTTGGAAGGCGGTGGTCATGGCGTGGGTCCCGGGCTGCGGCGATGGCGGGCGGAAGGGGGCTGGCCGGGGCTCAGAACGGCCCGTTGGTGACCAGCACCCCCACGTTCTTGTTGGAGACGCCGGTATCGGTCTTGGCCACCCCGGTGTCGGCGCTGGTCACGTTGGTGCCGGTGCCGAGCACCCCGGTGCCGTTCTTGCTCACGTTGGTGTCGCTGGTCTGGGCCGAGGTGTTGGAGGTCTGCGCCGAGGTGTCGCTCTTCTGCAGGCCGGTGTCGCTCTTCTGCACCGAGGTGTCGTCCTTCTTCACCGCCAGGTCGTCCTTCTTCACCGTGCTGTCGCTGTTCTTGAGCGAGGCCGACTTCTCCTCCAGCAGCACGCTGTCCTTGGTGGTGCCGTAGATCTTGACCCCGCTCACGCCGTTGACCCCCACGCGGTTGTCGAGCACGTCGGTCTTGGCCACCTTGGCGATGCCTTTGAGCTCCTCGTACCACTCGTAGCCGTGGATGCCGTAGTCGATGAGGCGGCCGGCCCAGGCGCGCCGGTCCGCGCGGTCGTCCTTGGTGACGTGGTCGGTGTAGAGCCACTTCTGGCCGACCAGCATCGAGCCGAACTCCCGGGCCGCCTTCTTGGCGAGCTTCTTGGCCGACTTCTCGCCGCTCTTCTTGGCGAACTTGGCCGCCTGGTCGATGGTCTTCTCGGCGCCCTTGGCGTCGAAGGCCTTGGCGTGGATGTAGGAGGCGCCGAGCACGCTCTCGCTGACCCCCTCGCCCATCACGTCGAGCGGGCTCATGCCCAGCGAGAGCGCGGTGGAGGTGATCGAGCTCACATCCTTGACCGCGATCATGGCCTCCTTCGAGATGAAGTAGACCAGGTCGAACCACTGCGCCACCTCCTGGCTGCCGGGGGTCTCGGCGTCGGCGGGCGAGATGCCGTCGACAGCCTCGCTGAGGCCGTAGTCCAGCAGGGTGTCGACCGCGCCCATGAGGTTGGACAGGCCGGACTCCGCCTTCACGTCCACCGCCGACATCGAGATGGTCGAGAGGGTGGCCTTGATCTTGGCGCAGCACGAGGACATCGAGGCGCCCAGGGTGCCGCTGATGTCGACCTTGGGAGCCTCGACCGAGATCTTGTAGGGGGTGATCTTGAGCTTGCTGGTCACCGGCACGTGCTTGCAGTTGTGGCCGATGGTGGCCCCGGCGCGGTTGAGCTTCAGCGAGAAGTCGCCGACCTTGAACTCGATCGAGCCGCCGGCCTCGACCACCAGCTTGTGCCCGACCTTGATGGTGCGGTCGCCGCCCACCTGCTCGCGCATGCGGCCGGCGGTGAACAGGTCGATGCCGCGCTTCTTCTCGAGCTGGTCCTCGAAGGCGAGGTACGAGCCGCGCGCGGCCGCGGCGAGGGCGCCCGCGGCATCGGCGAGGTACCCGGTGCCGTTCTCGTTGCCGGCGGCGTAGTCGGCGGCGCGGGCGAGGGTCGGCCGGGTGGGGACGTCGTCCTTGTCGAGCCGGTAGTGCCCTTCCTTGTCCGCGAAGCGCCCGCCCAGCACCAGCCGGCCGACCTCGCCATCCTCGGCGTTGGGATCGCCGGGCAGCGCGCTGGCGGCGTCGTGCACCATCCCCGCCACCAGCGGACGGCCGGGATCGCCATAGGCGAAGGCCACCGCCACCCGTTCGCCGATGCGCGGCACCGAGGCCAGGCCGCGCACGCCCTGGGCCACCCGCATCCAGCCGCTGAGCTGGGCGGTGGGCGCCCAGTCGAACTGCACCCGCACCCGCCCCAGGCTGTCGCTGCGCACCGCGCCGGCCCTGGCGGTGGCGTCGGTGCTGGCGACGGTGGCGAGGTGCAGCCCGGCCAGCACCGGCGCCGGGCGCCGCCGTGGCGGGCGGAAGGTGAGCGCCGCCGGGATCGCCTCGACCGCGACCTCGACCCACAGCGAGGCGCCGTCCCAGCTGGCGCCGGTGTCCGCCGCCAGCTCCGGCAGCTCGGCCAGCTCGGGGGTCCGGGGCGCGCGCCGCCAGCCCTCGACCTGCCGGCGCGCCAGCCGCGCCAGCCGCTGCTCGCCCCCGGCCGCCCCGGCGGGGTCGGCCACCACCAGGGCGGGCAGCAGGCGCCGCCGCCGCCGCAGCACCAGGAAGCGCTCGTCGGGGGCGCCGGCGAAGCTCAGCAGGGTGCCGGCGCCCAGGCCGAGGTGGTCGCCCACCCCATGGAAGCGGCGGGCGCGGCACAGCGCCTCCTCGGCGCGCCGCCGCGCCGCCGCCGCGCCGACCCCGTCCGCCACCGTCCCGCTGAGGCTGTCGTGCCCGTCTGCCACCCCGCCCAGGCCGGCGGGGGCGAGGCGGTCGATGCGCTTGAGGCCCGCCGCCGGGGCGGCTCCCAGGCCGGCCCCGGTGCGCGCCAGGTCGGCGCCGCCGGCCAGCTGCTCCGTTGCCTTGTCGCCGTTGGCGCCGAAGCGGTCGGCGTCGCGGTCGTCGACCTCGGCGCGGTCGGCCGCCTCGCTGGTGGTGCCCTGCCAGCTCCACAGGCGCTGGTAGGGGGCGGTGGCGGCCACCGTGGCCTGCGGGTTGGGGATGCGGCGCGGCTTCGCCGAATCGCTGCCGGCGGAGGCCTGGTTGTGGTTGCGCTCGGCCAGCACCAGCACATGGCGGCCCAGCGCCGGGGCCTTGGCGTCGGATTCGGTGTCGCTGCCGGGGGCCTGGTGGACATAGAAGGAGTGGATGCCCTCCTCCTCGCACAGGCGGGTGGCGAAGGCGGCGGTCGATTCCTGCCAGCGCACCAGGTGCTGGCGCGTGGCGTGCTCGGCGGCGGCCACGCAGGCGGTGCTGTAGGCCACCCCGCTCGCCTTCAGCGCCGCGTCGATGGCGTCCACCGGGTTGGCGTCGGCGCTGATGGCGTTGGCGCGGTCATGCTCCCAGCGCGCCAGCGCCGGCTCCAGGCGCAGTCGCCACAGCGCACTGGCCGCGCCGCCGGCGAGGGCGACCTCGCCCAGGGCGGTGCAGGCGGTGACCACCGCGCTCAGGTGGATGGTGGTGCCGGTGCTGGCATCGCCCTGGCGCAGGGTCAGCAGCGCCGCCCCGCCCACGGTGTCGGCGGCCGCCAGGGCGGCGCCGCGGGCGAGGGCGACATCGATCTCGTAGCGGAAGCCTTCCCCCAGGGCCTCCTCGCCGTCGATGCGCAGCACGGGGAGGGCGTTGCGGGAGGCCAGGGCGAGGGTGGCGGTGAGCATGGGGACCTCGGGTGCGGGCCGCGGGGGATGGGCGGCGGGGCGATGACCGCAGGTTGCCGGCCCCCCGACCCGTTACCGGGCCACTACCACCTAGGGATATCCCGTATGCGAGATGCCCGGGCAGGGGCTTAGCAGGAGGGGTCCTCCGAGGCAACAGGGGCTTGAGGGGTGACCCGAGGAAGAGCAGATGGATCACCGCCACGACGCCACGACGCCACGACGCCACGAGGAAGGGCCCCTGGGGATCCTTCACTCAATGGATGAGCGGGTGATCCGGTGCAGGTTCGCGACCGGCCGTGGCGTCGTGGCGTCGTGGCGGTCCAATCGCCAAATTTGGGATCACCGTCACCAGCGGTAGTAGCGGTACGGATTGTCGTCCGCCACCGGCTCCTGCAGGCACGGCCCGTCGAGCCAGGGGAAGCGCTGGCGCAGCTCGGGGGTGCTGGCCAGGCCGCCGTTGCGGAACAGGTCGTTGGCGCGGATCACCAGCACGTTCTCGCCATCCTTGCGCAGCAGCCCGGGGCGCAGCTGGTACGAGCGCGGGGCCTGCCAGTAGTCCTTGGGGTTGGTCGCCTTGCTCACCTCGCCCAGGAACTCGTCGTTCAGCCACACCCACGACTCGTCGTCGACGGCGCCGATCCACAGGGTGGTGTCGGCCAGGTCCATGCCCGCCGGGATGGTGAAGCGGTGGCGGTACCAGAATGCCCCGTCGTAGCCGTCGAGATCCTTGCGCAGGACGTCGAACTGGCCGGGCACCTGGATCGGGGCCCAGGCGGCGTCGGCGAAGGCGGACTTCCACCAGCCCTGCTCGCGGCCGACCTGGGTGCGGTCGGGTTCGCCGCGCCAGCCTGTGGCCAGGGTCAGCTTGTACTGCGGCTCGCGGCGGGCGAAGCGGGCCGCCATCCCGGCCTCGGCGCCGGCGCCGAGGTTGGCGAGCAGGCGCGCCACCAGGAAGGCGTTGCGGCGGTAGGTGGTGCGCAGGTAGGGCCTGGCGGCGTAGTCGAACATCCACGGCGCCGCCTGGCAGAGCACGATCCGCCCCTTGCCGCGCGCCACCACCGCCAGCGCCGCGTTGCCGCGCCCGGGCTCGATGCCGTCGAGGGCGGTGAACGGCAGCAGGGTGCGCCAGTGCAGGTCGGCGTTCGACACCCCGGCGAACTCCGGCAGGGCGAGGCTGTCCGCCAGCTCCGAGGCCTGGGTGGCGGGGCGGGTCTTCAGCTCCGGCAGCAGCGCCGCCAGCTCGGCGGCGTCGAGGCCGAGGGCGAGCACGTTCAGGCCGTCCTCGACCGCGCGCAGCAGGCCGGCGGGCGCCGGCGGGCCGCCATGGCCGAGCACCAGCAGGGTGGCGGCGGGCTCCCCGGCCGGGGCGCTGGCCACGCCGAGGGTGCGCAGCAGAGCGGCGCCCTCGGCGCCGCCGGCATAGGCGACGGTGCGCCGGCGCGCCGGGGCCCAGCGGTCGAGGTGGGCGAACAGGTTGCGGCAGATGGCGGTGGCGGCGGGATCGGCCTGGGTGCGCCCGCTCACGTCGAGCTGGCAGAAGACGATCACGCCGTCGCCGGCGCGGTGCTCGAGCAGCGGCGAATACTGCAGGTCGAAGGCGCAGTCCAGCAGCGGCAGCCAGTCGCCCCTGGCCGGCTTCTCGATCAGCACCGAGGCGACATTGCCGCGGTTGCCGGCGCGCCACACCCGGGTGGATTCGAAGCCGCACCAGCTCCAGCGCGGATCGCGGGTCTCGAAGGCCTCGGTGGCGAGGTGCGGCGGGGTCAGGGTGGCGGCGCCGCGCCAGTCGCGCAGGCTGCCCGCGGGCAGCCCGGCCAGCACCGGATGGGACGGCGTGCGCGCGAACAGGTTGCGCACCCCCAGCACGTTGCCGCGCAGGCCGAAGCGGTTGAGCAGGGTCTCGTGGCCCTGCTCGAACACCAGCACGCGCAGGCCGCCGGCGACGCGCGCCAGGTCGAGGGTGGCGGCGGGGTCGGCGAGGGCCTCGCGGCCGATCACCAGGATGCCGCAGCCGGGGCCGGGGGCGCCGCCGGCCAGGCGGGTGTAGCGCACCCCGAGCGCGTCGAGCAGCGGGGCGGTGAGGCCCTTGGGGTCGTACAGCTCGACCGCCGAGGCCAGGGCGAGGGCGGCGGGCGGGGGGATGACGTGCAGCGCGAAGGCGTCCTGCTGCGGCGCGCCGTCGCCGAAGTCGAAGCTCGCCGTCAGGGTCAGCTCGCCGGCCCTGGCGTCGGCGGGCACGGTGCACGACACCGGCACCAGCAGCCGGCCGCCGGCCGGCACCAGCGCGGTGCCGGCCGCCGCCGGGGCGCCGAACGAGGTGGTCAGGCGCCAGGCGCAGCTGCGCCGGGGGCGCAGTTGTGCGCCTTGCCGGTGAAGCCCTCGGCCTCGCCGCCGCCGATGAAGGCGAGCAGCGGCTGGTTCCAGCGTCGGAACGCCGTGCCCAGGGGCGAGGGCGCGAAGGCGGCGGGGTCGCTCTCGTAGATGAACTGGCGTCCCGGGGTGAGCTCGTCGGGCACCACCCCCGGGCTCTGCAGCCCGGCGTCGCGGCCGGGATAGGGGCGGGCGGGGGTGGCGGCGACGCGGTCCCACAGCGCCTCCTGGTCCCACGGCAGCATGGCCGAGACCCCCCAGCCGCGGTGCGAGCGCCAGTTGTCGGCGGCGAACAGGGCCTGGATCGCGGTGTAGGTGGGCGCGCACCGGCGCAGGGGCTCGGTGAGGCGGCCGAAGTGGAAGGGCTTGCCGGCCGCCCACAGGCGCTCCTCGGCGCGCGTCAGCTCGACCTTGGCCGTGCCCATGGCATAGGCCTGCTCGCCGATCCAGGCGGCGGCGAACTCCGAATCCCAGATCTGCTGCAGCGCCTCCGAGCGCCAGATGAACTCCGGCCCGCGGAAGCTCGACCACGAGGCGATGTGCGGCAGCCCCCATTCCACCAGGAAGAGCGGCTTCACCCCGTTGCCCGCCCAGTGCGCGAACCAGTCGCTGCGCTCCTGCAGCGGGGCCCAGTTGAGGTAGGTGTTGATGGTGTAGAGGTCGCCCAGGTTGCCGGACTGGTGGTGGTAGACCGGACGGCTGGGGTCGCAGGCCTTGGCGATGCCCGCCGCCTGCTCGGCCTGCACCCGCCGCTGCAGGAAGCCGGCATCCACCGGCGAGGCGGGGTCGGTGATGGCGGCGGGGTCGTAGCGGCCGTCGATCTTGAGCGGGTTCTGGTCGCCGTAGTAGCCGGTGGCGTTGTGGCTCATGGCGTAGGTGACGATGCTGGGGTGGTTCTGCACCCGGCGCACCACCCACTCGGTCAGCTCGCGGTAGCGCTGCCGGTCGGCGGGCGTCTTCAGCCAGTTGAAGTTGTTCACATGCGGCAGCGAGCACGACACCAGCATGCCGCTGCGGTCGCACGCCTCATAGAGCCCGTCCATGTAGCCGACCTGCCCGGGGGTGAAGCCGTAGTTGCTGGTGATCAGGAAGTTGAAGCCGTACTCGGCGGCGCGCGCGCACAGGTTCAGGCTGCCGTCCAGGCAGGCGCGGTCGGCGTAGTCGCAGATGCTGGCGGTGAACAGCGCGCGCAGGTGCACCGGGGTGCCGTTGAGCATGAGGTCGCGGCCGGCGGTCCAGAACTCGCGGAAGCCGAAGCTCTCGGGCAGGGCGGCGTCGAGCAGGCGGCCATCGGCGGTGCGCAGCTCGACCGCGGCCTGGTAGATGTTGCCGGGGGTGTCGGTGTCCCAGCGCCTGGCGTCGGGCCAGGGCGCGGTGAAGGCGAAGCGGCCGTCCTTGAGCGCCGCGGCGGTGAACGGCGCCGAGGTGAAGGTCTTCACCGGCGCGCCGCGCTCGCTGACCACCGCCGTCAGCAGCAGCGGCCCGGCGCTGCGCGGCGCCTGCGCGAAGCCGACGTCGAAGGTGATCTCGCCGCGCCGGGTCGAGGTCAGCACGTGGACGTCGCCGAGCGCGTCCTGCTGCGGTCCGGCGACCAGGAAGACGTCGCCGGTGATGCCCTTCATCTTGAGCCTGGTCTTGTTGCTCAGCACCCGGTCCGGAGCCATGAACACCTTGGATTCCGCCTCCAGCGGACGGGCGGTCACCAGCAGGGCGAGCGACTGGGTGGTGCCCGGCGCCACCGCGGCGGTGACATCGACCAGCCCGCCCGGGAACCAGCCTTCGCCCGCCGGCCTGCCATCGATGAACACCCGCGCGTGGGTCTGCAGCATGGTGAACTCGAGCGCCACCCGGCGGCCGGCCCAGCCGGCGGGCACGGCGATGTCGCGGCGGTACCAGGCCTGCTCCATGGTCCCGAGGTCGACCCCCGCCTGCTCGATCCACGGCGACAGGTGCACGTGCTGGGCGGGGGCGCCGACGTCCCAGTCGCTGCCGCCGGGCCACATGCCGGGGACCTTGAACCAGCCCCAGCCCTCGCCCGCGGCCGGCACCTGCGCCGCCTCGCCGCCGAGCACCGGGATGAAGCGCCACAGGCCGTTGACGCAGATGCGGCCGCGGGTGGCGGTGGCGGTGCTGGCGGCGGCGCTGGGATCCCACGGCGATTCCAGCCCGGCCAGCGGCGGCAGGTCGGCCTTGGCCGAACGCACCTGGGCGACCGTGAGCAGCACATCGGCGAACTCGGCGGTGCCGGCGCTGCCGTAGTTGGCCGGGGCGAGGGTCAGGGTGGCGGCGCCCGTGGGGATGACGTAGGTGCGTTCGCAGGCGGTCCAGCCGGTGGTGCCGCTGGCGTTGAACACCTGCGGCCAGTCGCCGACCCGCTTGCCGGCGCCATCGGCGAAGGTCATGGCCAGGCGGGCGTCCTTCCAGCCGGCATCGCCCACCACCACCCCGGTGGCGCGCAGGCGCATGGTCAGCTTCAGCTTGTGCCAGGCGGGATCGAGGCGGACCTGCTGGGACAGGCCGCTGGCGCTGCCGGTGAGCCGCAGCCAGGTCCCTTCCGCCGTGCGCTGGATGGCCACCCCGGCGCCCTTGCCCCAGCCGTCGGGGCAGCCGTCGCGATCGGCATCGGCGCTGAAGTCGCCATTGCGGACCAGGTTGGCGGGCGGCGCCTCGGCGGGGCTGGTGGGGGGGGCCGTGGGGGCCGCGGCGGGCTCAGCTTCGGGGAGGTCGGTGGGCAAGGTC
>JAKLKR010000029.1 GCA_023150565.1 Planctomycetota bacterium | reverse complement strand
CACCTGCACCGCGCCGGCGGCCGGGGCCGGGGCGCTCCACGCCGCCGCCTGCCAGCCGGGGGGCAGGGCGCCGGGGGCGGCGTCCTCGAACGAGGCGGCGGGATCGGCGGCGGCGAGCGCCGCGCCGCAGGCGAGCAGGAGCAGGGTCGGACTGGTCATGGTCAGGGATTCCAGGCGGGGTTGCGCGGGTCGCCGATGCCCAGCCAGGGCTGCTGCGCCGGCGCCAGGCCCTGCACGTGGCCGTCGTGGAACAGGTAGTTGGCCCGGCCGCCGTGGCGCAGGGGATCGGCGCGGGTGGCGGTGAACGCGGTGTAGGGCGGGCTGGCCCAGGCCACCTCGAGGGTGCATTCCTGGGAATCGCCGAGGTAGATGCGCCGGCTGTGGTCGCTGATGGCGTTCTTGGGGAAGGGGCTGAATCCGCCCACGTTCTCGTCGTTGGTGCCGGGCCGCAGCGGGGTGCCCGGGCAGTAGCTCATGCCGTAGCCGGGGCGGAAGGCATTGCCGTCCTTCCACTCCGGGCAGCCGCGCGCCACCGAGCGGCGGGTCAGCAGCAGGGTGCTGTTCCAGCCGCCCGGATCCTCTGCGCCGGCGTCGAGGTAGGGGAACAGCGGTGAGGTCCAGATCTCGTAGTGCGGGTACTTGAGCTTCACATTGGGCAGCAGGCCGTCGGCGTCCTGCACATAGGCCTCGACCGCCAGCCCGAGCTGGCGCAGCGACGACTGGCAGGTGAGGCTGCGCGCGCTGCGCTTCACCAGGCCGACGGCGGGCAGCAGCATGCCGGCGAGGATGGCCACGATGGCGATCACCACCAGCAGTTCGATGAGGGTGAAGGCGGCGGCCCTGGCCATGGCGATGCTCCCGGGTGATTGGATATAACCATATCGTCCGCGCCCCTGGCCGACACTGTTGGCTGGCTTTCAGGCTGTCCGCTGAGCTGGTGTTATGGTTGGTGAATCGCTGCAATAACGATGAAGTAATTGATAATGCGCAGGTGGAGGAACGCGGCGGACCGGCCGGCGCTTCGCTGGCGCGACATACCAAAGGTCCTATCGTGAGCCCATGCCGGCGCCCAAGTACCAGCAGCTGACCGCCGCCATCCGCGCCCGCCTGCTCGCCGGCGGGTGGGGCGACGGCGGCGGGGCGCTGCCGCCCGAGCGCCAGCTGGCGCAGGAGTTCGCGGTCTCGCGCATCACCGTGCGCGCCGCCCTGGCGGCGCTGGCGCGCGACGGGGTGCTGATCCGCCAGCAGGGGCGCGGCACCTTCCTCTCCGGCCAGCCGCGCCAGCTCGCCGCCCTGCGCCCGGCCCTGCACCTGCTGCATGACCGCCAGCAGGGCGCGCTGCCCGCCAACGCCTTCCTCGCCGCGCTCATCGACGCCTTCGGCCGCCTGCTCGCCGGGCAGGGCGCCGGGCTGATGCTGCACCCGGGCGCCGCCGGCGAGGAGCGGGCGGCGCGCCTGGGCTTTCCCGCCGCGCTCGACGCCCTGCGCGCCGGCGGGGTGGTGACGGTGGGCCTGCCCGACGACCGCGCCGGCCTGGCGGCATTGCGCGGCGCCGGGGTGCCGCTGGCGGTGATCGGCGATCCGCACGCCGACCACGGCTTCCCCACCATCGGCGGCGACCACGAGGGCGCGGCGGTGGCGGCGGTGCGCCACCTCGCCGCGCACGGCCACCGCCGCATCGGCCTGGTCGACGGCCCCTTCTCGCTGTGGTTCTGCCGCCGCCGCCGCGACGGCTTCCGCCGCGCCCTGGCCGCCCTCGGCCTGCCGGAAGGGGTCGAGCTCGACACCGTGGGCTGGGAGGTGGCCGCGGGCGCCGGCGCCGCCGCGCGGCTGTGCCAGCTGGCCGAGCGTCCGAGCGCGATCCTCAGCTACGGCGACTGCTCGACCGTGGGCCTGATGCAGGCGCTGGCGGCGCGCGCGGTACGCGTGCCCGAGGACCTGGCGGTGGCGGTGATGGACCACCACCCCTGGATCGACCGCGTGCTGCCCCTGGCGATGGGCGGCTGGAGCGCGGCCTACGACCAGCTCGCCCAGCGCGCCCTCGACCTGCTGGCACGCCAGCGCCGCGGCGAGCCGGCGGGCGCCGCCGTGCTGGTGGCCGAGCGCCACCGCCCGGCGCCCAGCTGCGGCTGCCCACCGGGATAGAGTCAGCCTCGTCGAGGAATCGCGCGAACCGCAAGCACAGGCACACGCGCCCCTGGGACCGCCGGGCTCCAGCCCGGCAATTCGAGTGGAAAAATGCCGGGCTGGAGCCCGGCGGTCCCAGGGAAGAGTCGCCGTACGCCATCGCCGCCAGGATCTCAGCGCGCCAGTTCGCGCAGGCGTGCCCCCGCCGGGCGCAGGCTGCCGTCGGGCCGGTACATGCCGAAGGCGCCGGAGGCCTCTCCCGGCGGCGCCGGGTAGTCCTCGAGCGCGAACCAGTACAGGCGCTCGACCCCGGCGGCGCGCGCGCGCAGGCCGTCGCCGAAGGGCCGGTCGGTGAGCCGGCGGCGGATGAAGTCGACGGTGGCGGCCAGACGCTGGGCCTGGCCGGCCTCGTCCAGCCCGAGCGGGGCGGGGCCGACGAAATAGCCCATCTCGGTGATCCAGATCGGTTTGCCCGCGCCCTGGCGCAGGTCGAGGAACAGGCGCAGGTTGAAGACCTTGCCGAGGTAGCCGGGATCGTCCAGGCTGCCGACGAATCCCAGCGCCGCGGCCTGGGCATCGTCGGCGTCCATCGCCTCCGGCGCGCGCACCCCGTCGCGGCCGTCGAAGACGTAGGAGTGCACCGCCATCACGTCGAAGGTCTCGGCCAGGGCCGGATCCTGCGCCCACAGCGCGTGCAGGAAGGCCACGTCCGACTTGGCGAGGCCGGCATGGACCAGGCGCACCTGGTCGCGCACCGGGGCCAGGGTGCGGTGCACCGTGCGCAGCAGGCGGGCGTAGGCGCCGGGGTCCGGGCGCGGACCCCAGAACTGCGGCAGGTTGGGCTCGTTCCACACCTGCCAGTGGCGGATCGGCTGCGCCCCGTCGAGCCCGTAGCGCCGCACCGAGGCGAGCAGGAAGCGGGCGTAGGCCGGGAAGCTGGCCTCGTCGGGTGCGAGCTGGTAGATCCCCGGCGCCTTGGCGTCGCGGCGCAGGGCCCAGTCGGGGGCGTAGTGCACGATCGGCAGCAGGGCGACGCCGGCGGCGCGGGCGCACTCCACCAGGGTGTCGAGGCGCTCCCAGCGGTACTCGCCGGGGCGCTGCTCGACCGCCCGCCATTCCCAGTCCAGGCGCACCTCGCGGATGCCCAGGGCGCGCGCCTTGCGGAAGCGCTCGCGCAGGGTGGCGGCATCGCCCGGGCCCCAGCGCAGGTTGAGGCCCAGGCGCAGCGGGTCCTCGGCCGCCCCCAGGGCGCCCGCGACCAGCAGCAGGATGATGAGCAACCGGTTGTAGATCATGCCGCTGATACCCCGGCCGGGATCGCTCCGTTACAGCCGGAATGGCGCCGCGCTCGTGCGGAGCGTCGACGCCCACGTCGACGCCGCGGCGACGCGGCCATGGTCCCTGACCGGCTCAACAGAACCGCGCCCTGGGCGATGGGCGCTCCTAACCGATGAAGCGCATGGCGCCGATCAGCGCCGCCGGCAGCAGGCGCTGGCGGGTGGCGCGGCCGCCATAGGTGTCGCCGTCGGGCAGCAGGTCGCGCTCGCAGGTGAGCTCCTCGAGCTGCAAGCCGAGCAGGCGCTCGATGGTGTCGTCGAAGCGCAGGCGGGCGGCCGGCGCCACCGGCACCCCGTCCTCGACCCACAGGCAGGCGAAGCGGGTCATGCCGGTGATGCGGCAGGCGCTGCGGTCGCTGAGGTTGCAGTACCACAGGTTGCCGATCCACAGGCCGGTGCCGAGGCGGGCCAGGGCCTGGGCGCGCGGCAGCCGGCCGGGGGCCAGCGCGAGCGAGGAGGGGGACTCCTCGGCGGCGTTGGGTTCCAGGCCGTACTCGCGCGCCGAGCGGGCATCGACCAGGGGATCGCCCAGCACCCCGGCGCGGATCAGCGCGGTGCGGGCGGGGATGGCGAAGCCGCGCACGGTGAAGCGCGGGGCCAGCCCGGCGCCGGCGTCCTCGGCCAGGTCGACCGCCGGGTGCAGGCGCGCGCCGTCCTCCAGGCGCAGCAGCGGCGAGGTGCGGGTGCGCCGCGCCCGGCACGAGAATCCGCCCCACGACATCATGCCGATCAGCTCGGCGAGCGCCGCCGGCTCGAGCAGCACGCGGTGCTCGCCCAGCGGCACGCTGCGCGGCGGACGCGCCAGGGTGGCGAGCTGGGTGCGCACCCGCGCCAGCAGCGCGGCCAGCGCCTGCGCATCGAACGCCGGCCCGGCCCAGGTGAACTGCACCGCCTGCCCGTCGGGCAGGTAGGCGCTGGCGCCGAGGTGGTCGAGGGCGACCTCGTGCCAGCAGCGCGCCCCGTGGCTGCTGGCGAAGCCGCGCTCGATGCGCCCGGCGGCGTAGATGCCGGCCAGGTCCAGGTCCCCGGCGAGCGCGCACAGCGCCGCCACCGCCGCCTGCGCATCCCCGCCGGCGGGCGGGTCGCAGCGCACCAGCGCCAGCGGCTGGTCGCCCACCAGCAGGTGGGGGTCGGGCGGCACCAGCGGCAGCAGGGCGCGCAGGCGCGCCAGCTCGTCGGCCAGGCGGCGGTGGTCGTCCTCGCCGCCGGCCAGGTCCAGCTCGCTGCGCAGCGCCCGTCCGCCCGCCACCAGCTCCAGGCTGGCGCAGCGCTGGCGCACCGACCCGGCCTGGCGCACCCGGCTGCGCGACAGGCGCACGAAGTCGCTGTCCTCGCCCTGCCAGCCCAGCAGCAGGGTCTCGTCGGCGCCCGCGGCCGGCATCAGCCGGTCGGCGAGGGCGGTGAAGTGTTCTTGCGCCAGGCTCACGCCGCACCTCCGAACACCGCCACGTCGTGGAAGCGGCAGGCCGGGGAGGCGTGGCCCACCAGCGCCAGCTGGTTGGGTTCGCCCTTGCCGCAGTGGGGGATGCCGTGCACCGCCCAGGTCGAGGGTCCGCCCAGGCCGTCGAGGCTGCGCCAGAAGTCGGCCGAGCGCCCGCGGTAGTTGGGGTTGCGCACCACCTCGGCCAGGCGCCCGCCGCGGATCATGCGCCCCCACTCGCAGCCGAACTGGAAGCTGTCGCGGCGGTCGTCGATCGACCAGCTGCGGTTGGTGTCCATCAGCACCCCCAGCTCGACCTCCGCCACCAGCTGCTCGAGGGTGGCGGTGCCGGGCTCGAGGTTGAGGTTGGCCATGCGGTCGATGGCGGCGCGGTTCCAGCCGCTGGCGCGCGCGTTGGCGGTGCCGGGCAGGCCGGAGCGCGCCTGCGAGGCCGCCCCGCCCAGCGGGCGCAGCAGCAGGCCGCGCTCGATCAGCAGCTCGCGGCGCGCCGGGGTGCCGTCGTCGTCGGCGCCGTAGCCGGCGGCCTCGCCCGCCACCCCGGGGTCGAAGCTCACGGTCAGCAGCTCGGAGCCGTAGCGGTAGCTGCCGAACATCGCCGGGGTCACGAACGAGCCGCCGGCGTAGTTGCGCTCGTCGCCGAGGATGCGGTCGAGCTCGAGCGGATGGCCGATGGATTCGTGGATCTGCAGCGCCATCTGCCCGGGCAGCAGCACCGCCGCCATGGTCCCGCCCGGGCAGTCGGGGGAGGTGAGCAGCTCCAGCGCCTCCTGGCCCAGCTGCTCGGCGCGGGCGAAGCCGGCGGGGGGATCGAGCACCTCCAGCCCGCCGGCGCGCGCCTGGTCGAAGCCGAGCGAGCGCGTCTGGCTGGTGCCGGCGGCATGGGCGGTGGCCGCCAGCGTCGGCATGACCATGCTGGTGTCCTGGTCGATGCGCACGCCGTCGCCGGTGGACAGGCTGATGCGGCCGGCGCGTGCGAGCAGCCCGGCTTCGCGGTCGACCAGGCGCGGATCGGCGCCCAGGCGCCGGCAGGCGTCGGCGAGCAGCGCGAGCAGCTCGCCGGGCGAGGCCTGCCGCCAGGGGCGGGCGGCCGGCGCCTGCCAGCCCAGGCTGGTGCGCGGCCGCGGCAGGGTGGCGGCGTCGACCAGCGCGAGCGGGGCGGCGGCGCGCGCCCACGCCGCGGCGCGCGCGCCGGCCGCGGCCAGGCCGGCGGCGCTGAGGTCGCTGGTGGCGGCGTAGCCTTCGCCGGCGCCGATCCGCACCGTCACCAGCGCCCCCTGCTCGCGCCCCAGCCGCGGCGGCTCGGGGGCGTCGTTGCGCACCGTCAGCTGGAGGTGGTGCTGGTCGTGCACGCGCAGCGACCACCAGTCGCAGGCGGGGGCCGCGGCGCGCATCAGGGCATGGGGATCGCTCATGGGCGGCGGGGATAGCTGCGGGCCGGGGCCGAGGAAGCCGGGGTGCCGGCGGGCGGGTCCGCCAGGGTGGCACAGTGCCGCCGGCACCCGGCGCCCTGGCGGTGGCGCGGCTGCGCCGGGGGCGCATCCTGGCGGCATGCCTGCACCCGGTTGGCAGTCCTTCAACCGCGTCATGGCCGCCACCGTGCAGCAGCTCGGCGCCATCATCTGGGGCGACTGGCAGGTGCGGGTGGTGCGCCTGCACGATGTGGTGGGCGAGCGCGGTGCCGGGCCTGCCGACCACGTGCACGCCTGGGCCGAGCTGTCGGTGGTGAGCGCCGGCCGGGTCGCCTACCGCCATGACGGCGACGAGCGCGTGCTGGAACCCGGCGGGGTGTTCTGCATGCCGGGCGGCCAGCACCACGGCTGGACGGTGGCCGCCGGCCCCGCCATCATCGCCGGCTACCAGCTCCAGATCGCCCCGCTGTCGCCGGCCGGGCGGGCCTCCCTCGCCTCCTTCGCCACCCGCCTGGCCGAGGGCGGCTGGACCCTGCCGCCCCACCCCCTGGCCTCCGGCCTGGTCGACGAGCTGCATGCCCAGGCGGTGGCCGGCAATGCGGCGGTGCCGCTGTGCTGCCATCTGGTGCGGGCGCACCTGTGCTGGCTGCTCGAACGCCTGGGCGGCGGCGAGCAGGCGGCGTCGCCCGCCGCCGACGCGCCGGCGCGCGAGCGCCTCGACCGCCTGCGCGAGCACCTGCTCGAGCACATCGCCGAGCCGCTGTCGCTGTCCGACCTGGCGCAGCGCTTCGGGGTGGGCGAGCGCCACCTCAACCGCCTGTTCGCCGCCGCCTTCGGCCAGCCGCTGCACCGCTTCATCATCGACCAGCGCCTGGAGCGCGCCTCGCATTCCCTCGCCTGGCGCGACGACCCGGTGGCGGCGGTGGCGCGCAGCGTGGGCTACGACGACCCCGGCTATTTCGGCCGCCTGTTCCGTTCGCGCTTCGGCATCTCGCCCGAGCGCTGGCGCCAGGAATCCCGCAAGCAGCATTGAGCGGTCCGCAGGTCCGATTCCTCCCGTCCCGCAGCGGCCCAGTCCCATGGGCGGCCGCCGCCGCCGCGCCAGCATGGCCGGCCGGAGATCCCATGAAGACCCTGCTGCCCTGCATCCTCGCCCTCGCCCTGGCCAGCGCCCTGCCGGCCGCCGACGGCGCCACCCTCACCCCCGCCGACCCCATCGCCGCCTCCACCTTCCAGGGCGCCAAGGGCGGCCCGGCCAAGCATTCCGTGGTGCCGGTGGCCGGCCAGGCCTTCCCCGCCGCGGTGCGGCTCCAGGTGCTGACCGCGTGCGAACAGGACTGGCACGTCAACGTGCTGGTGCCGGTCGAGGGCGCGGTGGCCAAGGACGAGGCGCTGGAAGTGGAGTTCTGGGTCAGGGCCGAGGCCGCCGCCGGCGTCCAGCCGGTGCTGCGGGTTGTGCATCAGCGCACCAGCGCGCCCTTCGCCAACACCGTCGAGGAGACCGTGCGCCCCACCGCGACGTGGGAGCGCAAGGTGGTGGCCTACAAGGCCAGATCGGCCTGGACCGCGGGCGAATCGCGCCTGGGCTTCTTCGTCGGCAGTGCGGTGCAGACGGTGGAGATCGGCGGCATCAGCCTGCGCCGGGCGCGCTGACGATGGCGCGGGCGGCGCGTCCGGCGCGCCGCCCGGGGATGGTCAGGGCAGCAGGGCGGCGTCGGTCACATACCACTGGAGCTGGTCCTTGCGCAGCTCGTTGCTGCGCGCGGTCCCCAGATGGCCGTCGACATACACCACGTTGGCACGCGAGCGGTGGCGCCAGCCGAAGCGGGAGACCGGCTGCCATTCCCACAGGTAGGCGGCGAACTGGTCGACCCCGCCGATGTTCACATAGGCGGAGTCCGTCAGGTCGACCACCTCGGCCTGGCGGCTGATCCGGCTGATCGGCACCGGGGCCTGATGCACCGCGCCAGGAGCGGGCGCGAATCCTCCCGTGGCGGTGTACTTCCATTCCCCCAGGTTGCCGTTGCGGGCGTAGGAGGTGATGGTCGCGCTGGGGGCGTAGGACTTGGCCTCCTTCTGACCGCTGCAGCGCAGGATGCGGCGCACCTCCTCGCGCGAGTCGAAATAGGGGCGCAGCAGGAAGTCGTCGCTGACCGAGCTGCCGCTGGCCGGGGCGTACCAATGGCCGATGGTGGCCAGGCCGGGATCCTTGATCAGGGTGGGCATGACGATGCCCTCCCAGTCGAGCAGATAGCCCTGCTCGGCCAGGTGCACCTGGCGCAGCTGGTTGCCGCAGGACATGCTGCGCGCGGCGTCGCGCACCAGGTTGACCGCCGGCAGCAGCATCCCGGCGAGGATGGCCACGATGGCGATCACCACCAGCAGCTCGATCAGGGTGAAGGCACGCCGGCGCATGTGTGAGTATTCCTCCGGTCTGCCGGACAGGCAAGACGGTGCATGGATCAGGGCAGCAGGGTCGCGGGGCCGGTGGCGTTCCAGTGCAGCTGGGTCGATTCCAGCTGGCCGCCCGCCGCCGGCGCCACCCGCCCGTCGAGGTAGGACACGTTGGCGCGGCCGCGGTGCCGCCAGCCGAAGCGGGTGGGCGACTGCCAGGTCCACAGGAAGTAGTGGAACTGGGGCCCGGGCAGGGTGAAGGCGCTGTCGGCGTGCAGGATGGTGCGGTCGGGTGCGGGCAGCGCGGCCAGGCGCAGGTGGCGGTGCCAGGGCTCGGTCTGGCTGCCTGCGGGCTTGACCTCGCCGAGGTAGCCGTTGCGGGCGAAGGAGGTCACCACCACGTCCGGGCCATAGGGCCGGACCTCGGCCTGGTCCGGGCAGCGCACCAGCCGGCGGAACTCGCGCCGGCTGTCGAACTGCGCGCGCATCGGGTAGTCGTCGCTCACCGAACTGCCGTTGGCCGGGGCGCCCCACAGCACGACGGCGGCACCCATGGCATCCTTGACCACGGTGGCCATCAGCTGGCCGCGCCAGTCGAGGGCGTAGCCGGATTCGGCCAGGTGCAGCTGGCGCAGGCTGGCGGCGCAGGCGGTGGTCCGGGCGACCGCCTTGACCGTGGTCAGGGCCGGCAGCAGCAGCCCGGCGAGGATGCCGACCACCGCCAGCACGATCAGCAGCTCGACCAGGGTGAAGGCGCGGTGTCTCATCCCGGCGATGATGCCGGGTGGCGTCGGGCGCGGCAATCGGAGCGGTCAGACATGCGCTGGGACATCCGCGACCTGCGTCCCTTCCGTCCCATGCCGCCGCCGCTCCCTCCGATGGCCAGGCGGGGCCCCTGCGCCATGCTTGCCGCATGCGCCTGCCCGCCCTCCTGCTGACCGCCACCGTCTGCCTGGGAGCGGCCGAGCCGACCGCCTTCTGGCGGCTCGACGAGGCGGGCGAGGGCCACGCCCGCGACAGCGCCCCCGCCCGCCAGCACGCCGCCGCACCCGGGGCCGAGGCCTGCGCCGGGGTGGTGGACGGCGGCATGCGCTGCGACGGCCGGCGCGCGCGGCTGTACGCCCGCCTGCCCCAGCCGGCGGGCTCGTTCACCTACGAGGCCTGGGTGCGCCCGGCGGCGGCGCCCGAGGCGCGCGCCATCGTGCTGGCGCGCAACGGCGCCCGCGATGGCCTGGTGCTCGAGCCCGGCGGCACGCCCGCATTCGCCCTGCACGCTGACGGCAAGGAGGCCGCCGCGCGCGCCGCGGCGCCGCTGCAGGTCGGCGCGTGGACGCACCTGGCCGGGATCTACGACCAGGCGGGCAAGCGCCTGGTGCTGCTGGTGGACGGGGTCGAGGCCGCGGCCGCGCCCATGCCTGGCACCCCCAGGCCGCAGGTCATGCGCCTGAGCGCCGGCGGCGACGGCGAGCGCGGCTGGCTGGCCGGCGATCTCGATGAGCTGCGGGTGTGGAAGGAGGCCCTGCCCGCCGCCGAGATTTCGCGCATGCGTGCCGAGGCCCTGGCCGGGGTGCGCGCCTTCCCCGCCCTGCAGCCCGACCGCTCCTTCACCCTGGAAAGCGCCCCGCGCGAGCTGCCCGGCCTGGTCACCGACGAGCTGCGCGCCCGCCTGGCGGCCCAGCCGCCGGTACGCGGCCGGGTGGTGGCGGGTCCGTCGGGCGCGCCCGAGCTGCAGATCGATGGCCGCCGGGTGCCGCTGTTCGGCGGCCAGCAGCTCCAGCCCGGCTACTCGTGGGACGCCTTCCATATCCAGCCCTACCGCCAGGCGGGGATGGAGATCCTGGTGGTGTCGCTCAACGCCGGCTTCTTCCATCCCGATGCCGGCTTCCCCCTCGAGCGCCAGCCGGGCGGCAACTTCTGGGCCGGCAAGGGCTCCTACGATGCGGCGAAGCTCGAGACGGTGCTGTGGCGCGCCCTCGCCGCCCATCCCGACGCCGTGCTGCTACCCTGGATCTGGCTGCACAACTACCCCGCCTTCTGCAAGGACCACCCCGAGGCGGCGATCACCAACCTGCGCGGCGATCCCATGGTGGTGAGCAGCCACTACCTGCGCTTCGATCCCAAGGGCCCGGACCCGGATCCGGCCAAGCACGAGATCCTGGCGGCGTCCTTCCACAGCCAGGAGTTCGTGGCCGAGGCCGAGGCGATGTGCGCCGAGCTGGTGCGCGCGGTCGAGCGCACCGTGCCCGGGCGGCGGGTGGCGGGCTGGGTGATCGGCGGCGGACAGGACGCCCAGCTCTACGACTGGAACGCGCCCGACCACGTGCTGGTCAAGGACGCCCTGCTGTGGGGCGACTTCTCGGGCGCGGCGCGCGGCGCCTGGGGGCGCTGGCTGGGCGAACGCTACGGCTCGGCCGGGGCGGTGGCGGCGGCCTGGGGCCGGCCGGTGGCGACCCTCGACCCGGCGCCGGTGCCCGAGGCCGACGACCTGGTGGGCGCGGCCATGCTCCACCATCCCGTGCAGGGGCGCATCGCGGTGGACTGGAACCGCTTCGCCGCCGAGGGGCGTGCCCGCCTGCTCATCCGCCTGGCGCGCGCGGTCAAGGGCGCCGCCACCCGCGAGCAGGTGGTGGCGGTGTGCGCCGGCGACGGCGGCGCGCGCAAGGACCTCGCCCAGGTCGGCGAGCTGCTGCGCGAGCCGGCGATCGACATCCACCTGCACCAGCCGACCTACGGCCAGCGCTTCCCCGGCGAGCTGGGCGGGCTCAACGCCCACCTCGGCAGCCTGTCGCTGCACCGCAAGCTGTTCGCCGCCGACGTCGACCACCCCACCTGGCTGGTGGCCGACGGCCAGAGCGGATCTATCGGGGTGATCAGCCAGACCAGCCGCTCGCGCGGCCGCCTGGGCGACGCCAACGAGATGCGCGCGGTGTGGCGGCGCGAGCACGCCTGGCTGGCGAGCCAGGGTCACGGCGCCTGGATCCATCCCATCCTGGGCGGGCCGTGGATGTACCGCGACCCCGAGGTGGTGCAGGAGCTGGGGGTGCTGCAGCGCCTGCTGGCGGGCACCCGTGCGGAATCGCCCGAACGCCCGCAGGCCGGCATCGCCCTGGTCTATGACGAGCGCGCGGTGGCCTTCGCCAAGGGCGGGCTCGCCCACCTGCACGGCACCTGGATGCGCCAGCAGCAGGACGAGGCCCTGGCCTGCGGCGCGCCGTTCCGCTCCTACCTCGCCAGCGACGTCGAGGACGGCCTGCTGCCGCCCATGCCGGTGGTGGTGTTCGGCAACTGCCTCGACCTCACCCCGCGCCTGGCCGCCGGCATCGAACGGCTCAAGAACGCCGGCCGCACCCTGGTGTTCCTCCAGGGCACCGGCTGGGTCCAGGGCGCGCTCGGCCGGCGCGAGCTGGTCGATGCCGCCACCGGCCTGCAGCTGGTGCCGCTGGCGCAGGGCCCGGCCACCGGCGGCGGTCTCGCCGGCGAGATCCCGCTCACCGGCCTGGCCTGGGCGCCGGTGGCGGTGAACGGGGTCAAGGGCCTCGACCTGCTGCGCGCCACCCCCGCGGTGGCGGACGAGGCCTGGAAGCCGCTCACGACCGCCCAGGTCGACGGGGTGGCGCTGGCCGGCGGCCAGCCCGGCGAGCACCGCGCCCTGCGCCTGCGCGGCGAGTTCGAGCTGGCCGAGGCCGGCCCGGTGGCGCTGTCGCTGCGCGCCGACTGGTGGGCGGCGCTGGTGCTGGACGGGCGCGAGGTGCTGACCGTCGACCGCGCCCAGGGCGGCCGCCCCGGCGACCTGCTGCATGCCACCCTCGACCTGCCCGCCGGCCGCCACCGCGTCGAGGCGCGGGTGGTGTCGGGTTCGGGCGGCTTCCGCCTGCAGCTGGCCTGCGACCGCGGCCGCGCGCCGGCGCTCGCCCGCCGCCAGCAGCTGGAAGCCGACCCCCAGGCCGGCCTGACCGTGGCCGATCCGGCCGCCCAGGTGCGTGCGCGCTATCCCGGCGGCCAGCCGGCGGTGGCGGTGGTCGACCACGGCGGCTGGAAGTCGGCCTACGTCGGCTCGTGGCTGCTGTCGCGCCACCTGCTCGCCAGCCTCGCCGCCGAGGCCGGGGCGTGGTGCGCGGTGCCGCCGGGGATGGCGGTGGTGCATGCCGGCGGCGACCTGGTGGCGGTGCACGCCCTGGTCGAAGGTCCGATCCCCCTGACCCTGCCCGTGCCCCAGGCGCTCGAGGACGCCTGCACCCCCGGCCACGTCTTCCCCGCCGCCCTCGTCCACCAGCTGCCGCTGGCCAAGGGCGAGACCCTGGTGCTGCGCCGGCGCTGAGCGGAAACGGATACATCGGGGCCCGTCCGCAGGCATTGCCGACGCCAGTCCCGCCGCCTAGGCTCGGCGGCCTGGAGTCCCCATGACCCTTGCGACCATGCCCACCCCCGGCGACACCCGCTGGTTCGTCCACGACCGCTTCGGGATGTTCATCCACTGGGGCCTTTACGCGATGGGCGCGCGCCACGAGTGGCTGCGCCACGCCGAGAAGGTCCCCACCGAGGAGTACGACCGCAAGTACTTCACCCGTTTCGACCCCGACCTCTTCAACCCCGAGGCGTGGGCGCAGGCCGCCGCCGATGCCGGGATGAAGTACATGGTGATCACCGCCAAGCACCACGAGGGCTTCTGCCTGTGGGACAGCGCCCACACCGACTACAAGGCCACCAACACCCCGGCCGGCCGCGATCTGCTGCGCCCGCTGCTCGACGCCTTCCGCCGCAAGGGCATCCGCACCGGGCTGTACTACTCGCTGATCGACTGGCACCACCCCGACTTCATCATCGACCCGCACATCGGGCCGTACCGCGAGTCGCCCGAGCGCGCGGCGATGAACCAGGGCCGCCAGCAGGCGCGCTACGCCGCCTACATGCGCGACCAGGTGCGCGAGCTGCTGACCAGGTACGGCGACATCGACGTGATGTGGTTCGACTTCAGCTACCCCAAGCCGGACGGCAGCGGCAAGGGCCGCGCCGACTGGGAGAGCGAGAAGCTCTACGCCCTGGTGCGCGAGCTGGCGCCCAAGATCGTGCTCGACGACCGCCTCGACATGACCGACGGCTGGGACATCAAGACCCCGGAGCAGTTCAACCCCCGCGGCTGGGTCCACCATGAAGGCAAGCCGGTGGTGTGGGAGGCCTGCCAGACCTTCAGCGGTTCCTGGGGCTACCACCGCGACGAGCAGACCTGGCGCTCGTCCGAAGAGCTGATCCGCACCCTCATCGACATGGTGGCCAAGGGCGGCAACCTGCTGCTCAACGTCGGCCCCACCGCGCGCGGCGAATTCGACCACCGCGCCCTCGCCCGCCTCGGCGACATGGGCGGCTGGATGCGCCGGCACAACCGCGCGATCTACGGCTGCACCCAGGCCCCGGAGGGCTTCCAGGCCCCGCAGGACTGCCGCCTGACCTGGAACCCCCAGACCCGGCGCATGTACGTCCACTGCTTCGCCTGGCCCTACAAGCAGCTGTGGCTCGACGGCTTCGCCGGCAAGGTCGAGTACGCCCAGCTGCTGCACGACGGTTCCGAGGTCGAGTTCAAGGGCCTGGAGCCGTGGCAGGCCGAGCACTGGGGCGGCCACGAGCAGCGCAGCGGCAGCCTGGCCCTGCGCCTGCCGGTGGACAAGCCGCCGGTGGCGGTGCCGGTGATCGAGCTGTTCCTGAAGTAGCGGGTTCAGCCGGCGCTGGAGCGGCGCACCGTCAGGGTGCGCACCAGCGCCGCCGGCGCCGGATCCGGGCTGTCGCACAGATGGGCGATGGCCCGGTCCGCCAGGGCGCGTTCGTCGTAGTCGAGGGTGGTCACGCCCTGCATGGCCACGATCCAGTCGTCGTCGCAGCAGGCCAGGCTGGCATCCTGCGGCATCGCCAGGCCGGCGGCCGCGAACTGGGTGACCGCGAGCTGGGCGGCGATGTGGTCGTAGCACAGCAGCGCCAGCGGCCGTCGACTGGCCGCCAGGTGGGCAGCCAGGGCGCGCTCGACCCCGTCGCGCGGACAGCGCAGCACGTTTTCCGCCGCGCCCGCGGCGGCGATTGCGGCGCGGTAGCCCTCCAGACGCTGGGTGACGGAATAGTGCGGCGTCCTGCCGCCGTCATTGGCCTCGGTCAGGTAGGTGACCGCGCGCCCCGCGCGCAGCAGGTGCTCGGTGGCGAGCCGGGCCGAGGCGGCCTCGTCGATGGCGAAGCTGCCGGCGGTGCCGGCCGGGCGGTTGTCGATCCACGCCACCGGCACCCCGGCGGCCTCGACCGCGGCCTCGATCGCCGGGGCGAGCCGGCCGGCGACGACCAGGCCGTCGACGCACAGGTCGGTGAGCAGACGCGGCAGGCTCTCGCCCGGCAGGTCGGCCGGCGGCAGCGAGAGGATGAGGTTGAGCCCGCGCCGGCGCAGCTCCTCGGTGCAGTGGGTGAGGATGCGCGAGATGGTGCGCCCGAAGCCGTCGATGGGCTGGCGGGCGATGAAGCCGATGCTGCCGAAGCGGCTGCCGCGCAGCGCGGTGGCGCTGGCGTTGCGGCGGTAGTTGAGTTCGCGGGCCAGGCGCAGCACCGCCGCGCTGGTGGCCTTGCTGACATCCTTCTTGCCCGCCAGGGCGCGGTGGACGGTGCCCTGCGAGATGCCCAGCCGGCGCGCGATCTCCATCTGGTTGACCGCCCAGGGTTCGTCGCCGGAGTGGGGAGGGGAGCTGGCCATGGTCGGTTCCGTCTACGTATACGGTGATACTGGCACGGGTTATGTCAATGCTGGTGGACAGCTTGACGAAGCCGCTGAAAACCGTACCGTTTACGTAACCGGAACCAAACCGGGCCAGGGGGTCACGATGCGGCGGCAGACCGGCACACCCGTGGGCGCCTTCACCCTCATCGAGCTGCTGGTGGTGATCGCTATCGTCGCGGTGCTGGCGGGCATGCTGCTGCCGGTGCTGGGACTGGTGAAGGAGGCGGCCAAGCAGAGCACCTGCGGCAACAACCAGCGCCAGGTGATCCTGGCGGTGGTGGCCTATGCCACCGACAACGAGGGCCAGACGCCCTACGCCGACACCACCACGGTGGCCGGCGCCACCGGCCAGCGCTACTACTACGCCACCTTGTTCGAGCAGGACTACCTGCCGCGCGAGATGGTGGTGGCCTTCCACGGCGGCGCCTCGCCGGTCAAGGGCGCCCCCAGCCTGCGCTGGCCCAACGTGGCCTCCTGCCCGTCGTTCAAGCCGCTGCAGAACCCCACCCCGGCGAACGGCACCAACACCACCTACAGCGTGCGTTGGAGCTGGCTGCAGGTACCGGGCGAGATCTACCTGGCAGGCGGTTCGGCGCTGCTCGCCCGTCTGAGCAGCGGCGTGCCCTTCATCGCCGACAGCGTGCGCACTGCGGCGGGCGGGCCGCCCTACCTGTCGCTCGGCTACAGCCCCGGCTATTGGAGCACCTCGGTGGTCAACGATGCGCGGCTGTACCTGGTCCACGGCCGCAGCCGGGCGATGGCCGCCTATGCCGACGGCCACGTGGCGGCGCGCGGACAGGCGCAGCTGCTGGGTGAGGGCATCAACGCCAACGCCATCTACGCGCCATGAGGCCAATGGCGTTCGGCACATGCCCGCTCGTGCCGGCAGACGCTTCTTCCCTGGGAGCGCCGGGCTCCAGCCCGGCAATTGGGACGGCTCGCATTGCCGGGCTGGAGCCCGGCGGTCCCAGGGGCGTTTCCGTTGCTGCGTGTGGTTTGCGCGCTTCATAGACGCCATTGCCGTGAGCACACGCCTCCGATCCCACCACCTGCGCGGAACCACCATGAAGCACCTCCTCATGATCCTGCTCGGCGCGCTCGCCGGCGCCGCCGAACCGGACCTGCTCGCCGATGGCCACCGCCAGGTGCTGGACCTGGCGGGGACGTGGGAGGCGGCCTCGACCACCGTCGACCTGGCCTGGCCGGCGGCGGACGCGGCCTGGGGCCGCCATCCGGTGCCCTGCCAGGACAACGCCGCCTACATCGCCGATGGCGGGGTATGGGCCTCGTATGCGCCCAAGGACATCCTCGCCGCCGATGGCCGCACACCCAAGGATGCGCAGCGCCAGGCGGCGTGGTTCCGCCGTACCGTTGAGCTGCCGGGCGGGGTGCCGGCGGGCATGCGCGCCCTGCTGCATTGCGATCAGGTGGCCTGGCGCAGCGCGGTGCGGATCAACGGCGCCACCGTCGGCGGGTCGCTGCTGGGCATGGTCCCCAGCGTCCACGACATCACCGCCGCCCTGCGCCCGGGCGCCAACGAGCTGGCCATCGGCGCCACCGGCAAGGCCGGGCTGTGGGACGCGCAGCGCAAGACCTACCTCGCCCCCTTCGCGCCGGTGCTGCCCGGCATCACCGGCGGGGTGCGCCTGGAGCTGGTGCCGGCGGCGCGCATCGACGACGTGTGGGTGCGCACCTCGGTGCTCGAAAAACGCCTGGCGGTGACGGTGACGGTGGCCAACGCCGACACGGTGGCGCGCACCCTGGCGCCGACGGTGGTGGTCCGCGGTCCCGACGGGGTGGTGGCCACCGTGCTGCGCGCTCCGGCGGCGGCGGTGCCGGCAGGCGGGACGCTGGCGTTGGAACTGGCCGCGCCGTGGGTCGCGCCCCACCTGTGGAGCCCGGCCAGCCCGGTGCTGTACCGCGCCGAGGCCAGCCTGGCCGAGGGCGCGGCCGAGATCGACCGCCAGGCGGTGGACTTCGGCTTCCGCGACTTCACCGCGCGCAAGCGCGACTTCCTGCTCAACGGCAACCGCCAGGTGCTGCTGCGCAGCAGCTGGCTGCAGCCGGATCTGGTCGACCGCCATTCGATCAACCTGCAGCTGCGCGCCGAGCTGGCGCAGTCGAACTGCATCCGCCTGCACCTCGGCTTCGTCAACCACCTGGTGCCCGGCCAGGCCGACCGGGTGGGCATGCTGGTCATCCCCGAGCCGGCGTGGTTCGAGCACGGGGTGTCCGAGGAGGGCTTCCCGCTCGCCCAGGCCGAGGCCTGGCTGCCGGCCACCGAGGACATGTGGCGCCGGCTGGTGCGGCGCTTCCGCAACCATCCCTCGATCGTGCTGTGGAGCCTGGCCAACGAGTGGAGCTGGAACAACACCCGCCCGGAGTGCATGGCGGTGGCGGCGCGGCTGGTGGCGGCGGTGCGCCAGGCCGACCCCACCCGCCTGCTGCAGGGCGACGGCGAGGTGACCTGGGACGGCCGCCTCGACACCATCAACGTGCACTATCCCGAGGGCGACGCCGGCACCGTCGGCCAGGCCTACAACAACAGCGGCTGGGTGGTGCCCAACGACGTCGCCTGGCTCAAGGACCAGGGCCTCAGCCGCTCGTGGCGCGGCGACTTCATCTGGGACCGGCCGCTGATGATCGGCGAATACTACGCCCAGGACGCCTGGGAGCCGGAGGAGGGCTCGGCCTACATGGGCGACGAGGCCTTCGACACCCGCAAGTGGGCGCGCCAGCAGTTCATCGGCCGCGGCGCCGGCGAGACCAACCGCGACAACGGCTACCTGGCGATGGCGCGCATGACCAGCGACCACTACCGCGCCGCCGGGGTGGCCTGCCTCAACCCCTGGGCCGGCCACAACCAGGACATCATCCCGGCGCTGGTGGCGCGGCCGCTCGACCATCACCCCAACCTGTTCGGCGGCGAGCCCGCCACCCGCCGGCTGCTGCTCGCCAACGACGGCACCCGGGTGTACGCGGACATGCACCTGCGCGCCGCCCTCGAGGCCGGCGGCCGCACCCTGTGGGAGGACCGCCAGGAGGTCGAGCTGCGCCCCGGCATGAGCCGCCAGCCGATCCTGACCATCCGCCCGCCGGCGGTGCTGGCCAACACCGCCGCCCGCCTGGTGGTGCGGCTGTGCTGGGGCCGCGGCCAGGGCCGCGAGCTGACCCGCCACGAGGAGCCGATATGGATCCTGCCGCGGCCACGGCTGGAGGACCTCGACGCCGGCGCGGTGGCGCTGGTCGACGGCGAGGGTGGCGCCACCCGCCAGGCCCTGGCCGCGTTCGGCCTGGCGCTGGTCCCGGGCGCTTCCGGCGACGACGCCCTGGCCGGCAAGCGTCTGCTGGTGATCGGCGAGGGCGCCGCCGCTGGCGCCGACCTCGCTGCCGCCGGGCGCTTTGCCGCCGCCGGCGGGCGGGTGGTGGTGCTGCACCAGGCCGCCTGCCCGCCCTTCGTGCCCGGCCAGCCGGCGATCGACCCGCATCACGCCGCCACCATGAGCTGGCGGGCCAGCGACCATCCCCTGCTCGGCGGGCTGGCGGACGGCCAGCTGCGCTTCTGGCGCGGCGACCATGTGGTGGCGAGCGAGAGCCTGGTGCGCCCCGCCAGCGGTGGCATCGCGGTCAGCGGCGGACGCTACGGCCTGGCCTGGTCGCCGCTGTGCGAGGTGCGCCACGGGCGCGGCACGCTGGTGTTCTGCCAGTACCTGCTCGCCGGGCGCGCCGCGGCCGAGCCGGCGGCGGCGCATCTGCTCGCCACCCTGGTGCGCGTCGGCCTGGGCGCCGTGGCGCCGGCCCCGGCGCGTCCGCTGCGCCTGCTGGCGGGGGTGGGCAAGGCGGAGCGGGCGGTGCTGCAGACCTGCGGGGTGGTGACCGCCGACGGCCTCGACGGCGACGGCCCGCTGCTGCTCGATGCGCGCACCCCGCCGGCCGCCGCCGAGCTGGCACGCATCCGCGCCGGCGCCGAGGCTGGCGGCACGGTGTGGCTGCGCGGGCTCGACGCCGCCACCCTGCCGGCGGTGGCGGCGCTGCTGCCGTGGACCCCAGGCTTCGCCCCGCTGCCGGCCGGCACCTGGGGGCTGTCGCGCTGCTCCGACCAGGCCCTGATCCAGGGCCTGCTGTGCAGCGACTTCCACTGGGCCCGCGGACCCGAGCGCGCGCGCAAGCCGACCGCGCCCCTGGGCGGTCCGGTGCTGGTGCCGCCGGCGCTGGGGGCGGCGGTGGCGCTGACCGAGCCGGCGCTGCTCAGCGCGGTGCCGTGCGGCAAGGGCTGGATCCTGGTCGACCAGCTGGCCTGGGAGGGGGCGATGGCGGTGGAGTCGGAACGGGTGGTGCGGGTGGTGTCGACCCTGGTGCGCAATGCCGGCGGCGAGCTGCGCCCGGCCCTGACCCGGCGCTGGCGCTTCGCCCAGCTCGACCTCGCCGCCCAGGCCAACCGCGGCTATCTCGATGCGGTGGCGGGCGACGGGACGGGCGGCTGGACCGACCAGGGCGACAACGACATGCGCTATTTCCTGATCAACCATACCGGCAAGGGCGAGGGCGGCATGGCGGTGGCGGCGCAGCCCTTCCCCACCGCGGTGGACTTCCAGGGCGTGCCCTTCCGGCTGGTCGACCCCCAGGCCAACGGCGGCAAGGCGGTGGTGGTCCTGCGCGGCGGCAGCCACGACCCCCAGGCCCCGGCGGCGGTGCGAGGCATCCCCGCCGGCGGCGTGCTGGCCGACCGCCTGTGGTTCCTGCACGCCGCGACCTGGTGCCCGGGCGGCCCCGAGCCGGTCGAGGTGGCGCGCTACGAGGTGGTCTACGAGGACGGCACCCGCGCCGCGGCGCCGGTGCGCTCCGGCCGCCACATCGCCGACTGGTGGGTGCCGCGCCTGCTGCCCGAGGCCGACATCGCCTGGACCGGGCGCAACGCCAGATGCGGCACCATCGTGGTCTACCGCATGGCGTGGGACAACCCGCACCCCGGCAAACGCATCGCCGCGGTGGATGCGGTGGGCGACCTGGGCGGGGCGCAGCTGGTGCTGCTGGGGATCACCGCCGGGGTCGAGGACACCCCCGGCGAGCGGGTGGTGGCGGCCTGGGACTGCGGCGCCTTCGCCGCCGGCAGCGTCGCCGCCGCGGCGGGCGGGGTCGCGCTCACCGGCGCGGGCGAGGTCGCCACCGTCGACGGCCGAATGGCGCTTCGCCTGCGCGGCGGCCAGGAGCTGCGCGCGGCGCTGCAGACCGGGCCGCTGGCGGACGGCCAGCCGCTGGCGATCGAGGTGCAGGTGGCGCCCATGGGCCCGCCCGGGGGCTACTACGGCGGGCTGGTCCACGCCGGCACCTACCTCACCAGCGGGATGCGCCTGCTGCTGCGCCAGGACCTGCGGGTGGCGGTCGAGCACTTCGCCAGCCCCGGCGAGGCGCAGGTGACCCGCCTGCTGTCGCGCGCGCCGCTGGCGATCGGGCGCCTGGCCACGGTGCGCTATGAGCACGACGGCCGGCGCGCGCGCCTGCTGGTGGACGGCATCGAGCACGCGCTGCAGGAATGCCCGCCGGCGGCGCCCTGGCAGGGCGAGCTGCGCCTGGGCGTGACCAGCGGCACCGGCTACCACCTCGATGGCGCCCTGGCGACGGTGCGCATCCTGGCCCTGTCGCGGCCCTGAAACGCCAGGTCCGCTTCGTCCCATCCCGGGTCCCCCGGCTCCGCTGGCAGGCCGGCCGGGCCGGGGGTAGGCTGGGGACATGCCCAGCTACCTCGACGATCCCCGCCAACTCGGCCATGGGTTGACCATCCCCTCGCTCGCCGGCTACTGCGACCAGCCCTACGTGGTGCGCCTGCCCGACGGCGCCTGGCTGTGCGTGATGACCACCGGCGAGGTCGAGGAGGGGCTGCAGGGCCAGCGCATCGTCGCGGTGCGCTCCACCGACCGCGGCCGCACCTGGTCGGCGATGGTCGACATCGAGCCGCCGGACGGCCGCGAGGCGAGCTGGGTGATGCCGTTCATCACCCCCTTCGGCCGCGTCTACGCCTTCTACACCTTCAACCGCGACAACCTGCGCCGCATGGCCACCGATCCCGGCCACGAGTACTGCGGCTGGCGGGTCGACACCCTGGGGGTCTACGCCTACCGCTGGTCGGACGACGGCGGCCTGACGTGGAGTTCCGAGCGCGGCGAGGTGCCGCTGCCCGAGGCGGCGCTCGACCGCACCAACCCCTATGGCGGCGAGGTGCGCTTCTTCTGGGGGGTGGGCAAGCCGATCCTGCACCGCGGCACCATGTACCTGGGCTTCTCGCGGGTGGGCTCCTTCGGCCACGGCTTCATGTCCCAGAGCGAGGGCGCGCTGGTGGCGAGCGACAACATCGCCAGCGAGCGCGATCCCGCCAAGCTGCGCTTCCGCGTGCTGCCCGACGGCGATGTCGGCCTGCGCGCGCCCTGCGGCCCGCGCTCCGAGGAGACCTGCGTGGCCGGGCTGGCGGACGGCTCGCTGTTCTGCACCTACCGCGGCATCGACGGCTTCCTCATGCAGGGCTACAGCCGCGATGGCGGGCGCAGCTTCCAGACCGGCTACGCCACCTACCGCCCCGGCGGCCGCCGCATCAAGCATCCCCTCGCCTGCCCACCGGTGTGGCGGCTGCGCGACGGGCGCTTCCTGCTGTGGTTCCACAACCACGGCGGCAAGTGGTACGAGGGCCGCAACCCGGTGTGGCTGTGCGGCGGGATCGAGCGCGACGGCTTCATCCACTGGTCGCAGCCCGAGATCGCGCTCTACGACCTCGACATGCATGGCGGGGTGCGCATCAGCTATCCCGACCTGATCGAGGAGGAGGACGGCGCCATCTACCTGACCGAGACCCAGAAGAAGGTGGCGCGCGTGCACCGCCTGGCCCCGGAGCTGGTGGAGGGCCTGTTCCGCCAGAGCGATCCCGCCGCGCGCGGGCCCACCGACGCGCGCCTGCGCCTGGCCGGCCCCGGCAGCGCGGCGTGGACGCCCGGCGGCCACGCCTGGGCGGCGTCCGGCCTGACCCTGGTCGGCCGGGTGCACATGCCGCGCCGGGCCGAGGCCGCGCCGCTGGCGTCGTGGGAGCAGGAGGGGGTCGCCATCCAGTTCGGCGCCACCGCGCACGGTTCGTTCAGCCTGGGCATCCCGGGGGCGTCCTGCTCGTTCGCGCGCGACCAGGTCGGCGGCCCGGGCTGGCACCGGGTGGCGCTGATCCTCGACGCCCGGCCGCGCAAGGCCCTGCTGGTGGTCGACGGCGAACTGCTCGACGGCGGCACCGAACACCAGTACGGCCAGGGCGGCCTGGGCTACTTCCAGCCGGCGACCGACCGCGCCGCCACCGTCACCGCGCGCGAGCGCATGGCCGAGCTGGCGGTGTTCGACCGCGCCCTCAGCGTGTCCGAGGCGGTGCTGCTGACGCGCACGCCCTGAACCCCTGCCGCCCACCCTGGATCCGCCCATGCCCAGACTCGACCTTTCCACCCCCGCGATCGGCAGCTGGTGCCAGATCGGCCACCCGGCCAACGCCGAGATCCTGGCCCAGGCCGGCTTCGCCTGGCTGGCGGCCGACTGCGAGCACGGCGAGTTCGAGGATGGCGACATCGCCAACTTCTGCCGGGCGGTGAGGGGCTCGCCCTGCACCCCGCTGGTGCGGGTGCGCGAGAACGCCGTGCTGCCCATCCGCCGCGCCCTCGACCTGGGGGCGGCGGGGGTGATCGTGCCGCTGGTCGATGATGCCGCCGGCGCGGCGCGCGCAGTGGCGGCGGCGCACTACCCGCCCAAGGGCGTGCGCGGCTTCGCCTGGCAGCGCGGCAACCGCTGGGGCCGGGATTTCGCCGACTACGCCAAGGGCTTCGACCCGGTGGTGATGGTGATGATCGAGAGCCGGGCCGCGGTCGAGAACCTCGACGCCATCCTGGCGGTCGACGGGGTCGACGGCTGCTTCGTGGGCCCCTACGACCTGAGCGGATCCTACGCCATCGTCGGCCAGACCGGGCACCGCCTGATCATCGAGGCGTGCGCCGCCGTCGCCGCCGCCTGCCGCCGCCACGGCAAGGCCGCCGGCCAGCACATCGTCACCCCCGACCGCGACAACGTGCGCAACGCCCTCGCCCAGGGCTTCACCTTCCTCGCCCTGGGCATGGACAGCCACTTCCTCGGCGATGGCGCCCGGCGCAGCCTGGAGCTGCTGCCATGACCGTCGTGGTGGTGACCGAGCCGGAGTTCGCCAAGGCCGCCGCGGTGTTCCGCAAGGCCGAGGGCTTCGAGTGCATCCCCGTCCCGGCCGAGGAGGCCGCCCTGGCGCAGCGGATCCGCGAGACCGGGGCGCGCCACGCCATCATCGGGGTGGTGAAGTACAGCGGGCCGCTCTACGACGCCATCCCCGCCGGCGGGGTCATCGCCCGCTTCGGGGTCGGGCACGACGGGGTGGACAAGGCGGCGGCCCGCGCCCGCGGCATCCTCTGCTGCAACACCCCCGGGGTGCTCGACGCCTCGGTGGCCGAGTGCGCGGTGGGCCTGATGCTCGCCGTGGCGCGCAACCTCGCCGCCTGCGCGCTCGACGCACCCGGCGCGGCCTGGGCCCCGCGGGTGGGGGTCGAGCTGGCGGGCAAGACCCTGACGGTCATCGGCTGCGGCAGCATCGGCGGCCGGGTGGCGCGGGTCGCCAGGCATGGGCTCGGCATGCGGGTGGTCGGCTTCGGGCGCAGCCGTCCCGCCGACCTGGAGCCATACGCCGAGTTCAGCAGCGACTTCGCCGCCGCCGCCGGTCAGGCCGACTTCGTCAGCGTGCACATCCCCGACACCGCCGCCAACCGCGACTTCATCAGCCGCGAGCGTCTGGGCCTGATGAAGAAGGGCGCGATCCTGATCAACACCGCCCGCGGCGGGGTGGTCGACGAGGACGCGGTCTTCGACGCCATCACCGCCGGCACCATCGCCGGCGCCGGCCTTGATGTGTTCAAGCAGGAGCCCTACCGGCCGCAGCCGTCCGGCAAGGACCTGCGCACCCTGCCCCAGGTGCTGATGACCCCGCACATCGGCAGCAGCACCCGCGAGGCCTGCGAACGCATGGCCCTGGCGGCGCTGCGCAACATCGGCCACGCCATCGCCGGGCGCAGCGGCGAGATGAACCTGATCGGCTGACAGACGACGGCCGATAACTCCCAGCCGGTGTCCGCCCGCTCCGATGGCGGAGCGGGCAGCCCCTGGGTAGGCTGGGGTATGCGCCAGGCCTTCACCCTGATCGAACTGCTGGTGGTGATCGCCATCGTGGCCATCCTCGCCGGCATGCTGCTGCCGGCGGTGGGGATGGTGCGCGAGGCCGCCAACGCCACCCGCTGCATGTCCAACCTGCGCCAGCTCGGGCTGGGCATGCAGGTCTACACCGATGACAACGAGGGCATCTATCCCCCGCTCAACGGCACCGCCCTGGCCACCAACAGCCTGTGGTACACCAACCTGCTCGTCGATAGCGGGGTGCTGCCGGCGGAGCAGTGGTATTGGCAGGCCCACGGCGATGTGCGGGTGGGGATCTGGAAATGCCCCTCGGTCGCCACCAAGGATCTGCATTGGGGCGGGGGCTACGGGGTGCTGGAGGCCTATTCGGCATCTTTCGCCCACGGCCACACCTATCCCTCCGTGCTGCCCTATCAGCCCCACCTGCGCTCGCGGGTCAGCCGTCCGAGCACCCGCGCCCTGATGGTGGATGCGGAGCGCCTGCTGGCTGCGGGCGGGTTCGGCACCGGCCCCAGCATCTTCTGTCCACGCTGCGACAATTGGAGCACCGGCATGCGCTTCCGCGCCGCCGCCCGCCACGGCGGCCGCCAGCGCGCCAACGTCACCTTCCATGACGGCCATGGACAGGGCATGCGCTACCAGTCGCTGGAAGCCAACGACGACGACATCTGGCGCCACACCGGCGGATAGCGCCCGATGGCGTCAGGCGAAGGCGGGGGAATGGCGGACGGCCGTATTTGGAGCGTCGACGCCCACGTCGACGGAGTCTCTTGTGCGCCGGTTTGGGACCATGGCTGCGTCACCGCGGCGTCGACGTGGGCGTCGACGCTCCGAAGGAGCCGTCCACGGTGTTCGCTTGGCCTTGGCTTGACGCCATTGGGCCTGAGCCGCCGTTTTGTCCCAGGATGGGTCCGCTTCCTCCCGCGACGGGGTATCCGGCCTGGGGTACGATCTCCCATGCGCCCGCTCCTGCTGCTGCCCGTCCTGCTTATCGCCACCGCCTGCACCGGTCCCCAGCGTCCATCGGCCGAGGCGTCCTGGGTGGCGGTGGCGGGCGAGCCGCTGCCGCCGTCGCCGGAACAGGCGTGGCTCCCGCAGCCACCGCTGGCGCCGTTCACCGCTCCCAGCCGGGATGCCAATGCCGCCGCCACCACCGCCCTGGCGCCGGGGGACGACCCCGGCACCTGGCGCTGGGACCTGGAGTACCGCGCCGGGCGAACCTTCGACTACGGCGAACTCGAGTACCCGGCCCCGCTGCCGGCCGGCACCGCCGCCATCGGCGTGCGCTGGCGGCCCCAGGAGGGGGTGCCGGCGCCGGTGCTGCGCCTGCGCCTGCGCGATGCCGGCGGCGAGATCCACCAGTTCACCGCCACCCGTGGCGATCCGGCGGCGGCGGGCTGGCGCCTGGCGGTGGTGCCGCTGGCGCATCCCGACGCGGTGTGGGGCGGCGACGGCAACCGCCGCCTCGATGCCCCGGTGCAGGTGCTGTCGCTGGTCGCCGACCGGCCCTGGCGGGGCTTCGCCGGCGGCCAGCGCCTGCTGGTGGCGGCGCCCCAGGTCCTGGCCGCGCAGGCGGCGCCGGCCGATGCCGGCCTGGCCCTCGCCGTCGCCGATCCGCCCCTCGGCCACTGCTATCCCGCCGGCGGCACCGCCCGCCTGCGCGCCACCCTGCCGCGCGGCACCCTGCGCTGGACGGTGACCGGTCTGGATGGCGCGGTGCTGGCGCGTGGCGAGGGGGCGGCGCCCGAGGCGCGCATCGACATCCCCCTCGCCGGCCCCTGCTGGCGCGAATGCCGCATCGAGGCCGAGGACGGCGCCGCGCGCTCGGCGCTGGCCTACCGCTGCGCGGTGCTTGCCGAGGGTTCCGCGCGCGCGGAGCGCCTGGGGGTGTGCGTGCATGTGCTGGTGCAGCGCAAGGACGCCTGGCCGCTCGCCGCCCTCGAGCTGGTGCCGCGCCTGGGGCTGGGCTCGGTGCGCGAGGAGCTGGCCTGGAACGAGGTCGAGCGCCCCGCCGGCAGCTTCGCCCTGCCCGCGCACCACCAGGCGGTGCTGGAGCGCATGCGCGTCCTCGCCCTCGATCCGCTGCTGATCCTCTACGCCGGCCACCGCGACCACGGCGACGGCTGGCCCCTGACCCTGGCCGCGCGCGCCGCCTACGCCGGCTACGCCGCCCGCGCCGCCGCCGCCCTGCCCTGGGTGCGCCGCTTCGAGGTGTGGAACGAATGGGCCGCCGGCACCGGGGTCGACCCGCGCCGGCGCACCCCCGGGGCCAACACCCCGGAAGCCTACGCGGCGCTGCTCGCCGAGGCCGCGACCGCAGTGCGCGCGGTGCGGCCGGATGCGCAGATCGCCGGCATCGGCGGCGAGAACATCACCGCCCGCCGCCCCCACTTCGGCGACCGTCTGCTGTGGGAGGAGATGCTCACCGCCGGGGCCGGGGAGCATATGGATGCGGCCTCGTTCCACCCCTACCGCTGGTCCGAGCCGCCCGAGGCCACCGGCCTGGCGCCGGAGGTCGCGGCGGCGGCGCGGCGGGTGCGCGCCCTGGGCGGGCCGGAGCGGCTGTGGATCACCGAGATCGGCTGGACCTCGCCGGGCATGGGTCCCGGGGTGGGGCTGCGCGAGCAGGGTGTCTACACCGTGCGCGCCCTCGCCTTGCTCGCCGCCGAGCCGGCGGTCGAGCGCACCTGGCTCTACGACCTGCTCGACGACGGCACCGATGCCGCCGACAAGGAGCATCATTTCGGCCTGTTCAGCCACCATTCCCGCGGGCTGATGCCCAAGCCGTCGGCGGCGCTGGTGGCGGCCTTCGCGCGCGCCACCGCCGGTGCTGCCTGCCGCGGCCGCGCGGTGCGCGACGACAACTGGGCGGTGCGCTGGACCCTGCCCGGCGGCGACGACCTGGTGATGGCCTGGAGCGCGGGCGCCGAGCGGCCGCTGGCCGCGCTGGTGGCGGGCACGCCGGTCGAGGCGCGCGATGCCGCCGGGGCGCTGCTGCCCGGCCCACCGGAGCGCCTGGGGCCCTCACCGGTCTACCTGCGCGGCCGCGGGCTGGTGCTGGCGGCCGCGCAGCAGGGCGACCGCTGATCCCGGACCGGTTCCCGCCCTGGGTCCGTTCCGTCCCCCCGCATGTCCTTCGGCTCCGATGGCGGAGCAGGGATATCCGGGGTATGCTTGGCCATGCGTCACGCCTTCACCCTGATCGAGTTGCTGGTGGTGATCGCCATCGTGGCGATCCTTGCCGGCATGCTGCTGCCTGCCGTCAACCTGGTGCGCGATGCCGCGCGCGCGACCCAGTGCATGGGCAATCTGCGCCAGCTCGGGCTGGTCCACATGACCTATGCCGACGACAACGACGGGGTGCTGGTGCCCTTCAATCTCGTTGGCAATGCCGCCAATTCGCTGTGGTACACCAATGCCCTGGTCGATGGCGGCTACGTCGAGACGGCTGGATGGCGCACGGTCGGGGATGTGACCGGCAAGCCCTTCGGCGATCTCCGCCTGGGCATCTTCCGCTGCCCGAACGCCACCACCGCCTCGCTGTACTGGTGCGGCGGCTATGGCCTGCTCGACGACCAGGCGCACGGGCATTGGTACCAGGGGATGGTCGGCTATAAGCCGTCTGTACGCAGTCAGATAGCGAATCCATCGGGACGCATCCTGATGGCCGATGCCGAGCGCTATGTGGTGGGCAGGGGCTATGTGACCAATCTCTCGGTGATCTGTCCGCTGCGGGTGGGCGGCTCGTGGGATACGTCCAACGTCAACACCGACCATCGTGCCGCCTCGCGGCATGGGGGCGGCAAGCGCTCCAATCTCGTGTTCCACGATGGCCACGCCGGCAGCGCGACCTATCAGGCGCTCAAGGCCAACACCGACAACGTCTGGGGCCACTGAGCGGCCGACACTGGTCCGGATCATCCCATCCGCCGGGCGATCACTCCCATTGAGCCCGCGCCTGCCCCAGGACATCCTCGCCCCATGCGCATCCACGCCTGGCTGCTGTCCCTGATCGCTGGTGCGGCCCTGGCTGCCGAGCTGCCGCCCACCCCCACCGGCTGGTGGATCCAGGCCGCGACCCGCGTCGACCAGGCGCCCGATCCGGCCCGCTGGGCGGCGCTCAGCCGCATCGAGGGGCCGCTGGCGCTGGTGGCGCGCAAGCCCTTCGCCGCCCTGCCGGGCTGGGACAAGACCCCGGGCGAACTCGCCCAGGTGTGGTACCGGCGGGTGTTCGCGGTGCCGGCAGAGGCCGCCGGGCATTCGCTGTGGCTGGAGTGCGACCAGGTCGAGGGTCAGGGCGTGGTGCTGGTGGACGGACGCCGCGCCGGGACCCTGTCGCGCCGGCAGCGCACCTGCGACCTCAGCGCCGCGCTCACCCCCGGGCGCGAGGCGGTGGTGGAGATCTTCCTGGCGCGCGACCCCGCCGCCGCCGGCCTGGAGGTGGACCCCGATCCGCTCATGGCCCACATCGCGGCCTGGGCGCGCAAGCCGGTGACGGCCCTGGGCCTGATCGGCGCCCCCCGGCTGGTGCTGCGCGGCGCCCCGGCCTGGATCACCGCCCTGAGCGTGCTCACCCGCCAGGGCCAGGAGCGCCTGGAGGCCGAGGCCGAGGTCGGCGGCGCCTGCGCCGGGCTGGAACTGGCGTTGCGGGTGGAGGGGGTGAGCGATCCCGCCGAGCGGCCGGTGGCGCTGCCGGCGGCGCCGGCACGCAGCGGCACGGTGGCGGTGGCCGGGCGCTTCGCCGGCCGGCCCTGGCGGCTGGACGACCCCTGGCTGTACCAGGCGGTGGCCGAGCTGCGCCGCGCCGACGGCACGGTGGCGGACCGGCTGGTGCAGCGCTTCGGGGTGCGCGAGGTGGTGGTTGCCGGCCGCGAGGTGCGGCTCAACGGCCGGCGCACGCCGTGGCGCATGATGGGCCCCATCACCTGGTCGCCGGTCACCGGCTGGCCCACCGTCGCCACCTGGCGGACCGATGGCGAGATCGGCCGCTTCTGGAGCGCGCTGGGGGTCAACCTGTGGCAGATCCAGCCCAACGGCGACCTGTGGTGGCAGAACCTCGGCCGTGGCGGCGGGGTGCCGAGCTGGCAGGTGGTCGACGACGCCTTCCTCGCCCAGTGCGACGAGGCCGGGGTGGGCGTGACCCTGCCGGTACCGCCGGTGGCCACCAACCAGGGCCTGGCGCTGCCGCTCGACCGCGATCCCGCCCTGGCCGCGGCCTACCGTGCCGAACTGGCGGCGTGGCTGGCGCGCTACCGCCACCATCCCTGCATCCAGGCCTACACCGTGGGCATGAACCTGCTCGATACCCGCACCTACATGCGCAACATCAGCGCCCAGGGCATGGGGCTGAGCCACGACGGCCCGGACGTCCACCGGCCGGTGCGCGACGGGGTGGCGGCGGCGGTGGCGATGCTGCACGAGCTGGATCCGACCGTGCCCGCCTATGTCCATGCCGGCGGCTGGTGGGGGGGCGAGCTGCATGGCGCCAACCAGCACATGAACCTGCTGCCGCTGGCCGAGTACGAGCGCTGGCCGGAACGCTGGTCGGTCCAGGGCATCGCACCCTGGGTCGGCGACGAGGCGGGTACGCCCTTCCTGGGCGACTTCCTCGCCCGCCGCTACAAGTCCAGCGGGGTGGGCTTCGAGGCCAAGGATCCCGAGATCGTGATCACCGAGACCTGCGCCGAACTGCTCGGCGACCAGGCCTACCGCCTGGAGCCGGCGGCCTACCGCCGCGATCCCCGCGCCGGCATCGGCCATCTCGAGCAGTACGGCACCACCCACATGCTGGCGCCCCAGCGCCACGCCCGCCTGCCCGCCCTCGACCAGGTGATGGGCGAGTACTACGCCCGCACCCTGCGCACCTGGCGGGCGTGGGGCATCCAGGGCCAGGTGCCGTGGCTGATGGAATGGAGCTACGCCTGGCAGAAGCCTTCGCCCGAGGACCGCCTGGCCAAGGCCTATGGCGGTTCGAACCAGCGCTTCTGCGCCTTCCTGGGCGGCGCCCCCGAGCTGTGGCGGCGCGAGCGCCACCTGGCGGCCGGGGAGGCGCTGCGGCGCAGCGTGGTGGCGCTCTATGACGGCCCGCGCGCACAGTGCCAGGCGGTCCTGCGCTGGCGGCTCGAGGACGCCGCCGGGCGCAGCCTGGGCGATGGCGGCGCCACCCTGGACATCCCCGCCGGGGCCCGCCGCGACCAGGCCATCGCCCTGGCGGTGCCGGCGGTGGCGGTGCGCACCGAAGCGCGCCTGGTGCTGGAGGCCGCGGGCGACGGCATCGCCCAGCACGACGCCCAGCCGCTGGTGCTG
>JAKLKR010000299.1 GCA_023150565.1 Planctomycetota bacterium | reverse complement strand
CCTGCGCGCGGCCGGGCTGGCGGACGAGGTCGCCACCCTGCCCCAGGGCGCCGCCACCCTGCTCGGCGAGCGCGGGGTCACCCTGTCTGGCGGCCAGCGCCAGCGCCTCGGCATCGCCCGCGCCCTGCTCATGACCCCGCGCCTGCTGGTGCTCGACGACTGCCTGTCGGCGGTGGACGCGCTCAAGGAGCGCGAGGTGCTGCAGAACCTGCGCGCCGCCCGCGCCAGCCGCACCGCGGTGGTGATCGCGCACCGCATCTCGGCGGTGCGCGATGCCGACCACATCATCGTGCTCGACCGCGGGCGGGTGGTCGAACGCGGCACCCACGCCAGCCTCGCCGCCGGCGGCGGGCTCTACCAGCGTCTGTGGGACCTCCAGCGCTCGGCGGAGGAATCGCCATGAGCGCCGACGAGCTGCACGAGGACCCGGTGCGCGGCGACCGCCGCACCTTCCTGCGCCTGCTCGCGGCGGCGCGGCCCCAGGGCGTGCTGCTGGCGTGCAGCCTGGTCCTGGTGCTGCTCGGGGCCGGCTGCGAACTGGCCATGCCGTGGGTGACCAAGTCGGCGATCGACCGCTGCGCCCGCCCGCCCCTGAGCGGGGTGCGGCTGCCGCCCGGCGACCGCCTGGACGGGCCCCTGCGCGCTGCGGGGGCCGAGGACGGGAACGACGGACTGCTGCTGGTGGAGCGCCATCGGCTGGACGAGGCGACCAACGCCGAGATCGAGCGTCGGCAGCTGGAGCAGGGGCGCTTCGTGCGCACCGCCGACGGCCGCCTGCTCGACGAGGCGGCCCTGGCCGCCCTCGATCCGGCGGCGCGCCTGGCGGCGCGCGCCGGCCAGGTCGCGCTGCTCGGCTGGCTGGTCGCCGGCCTGCTCGCCCTGCTGGTGGTGCGCGCGGCCTGCGCCTGGAGCCAGTCCTGGCTGCTCCAGCTCGCCGGCCAGCGGGTGATGGACGACCTGCGCCGGCGGGTGGTGGCCCGGCTGGTGCACATGCCGCTGGCGGCGGTCGAGGGCCAGCCGGTGGGCCGGCTGGTGACGCGCGCCACCGGCGACGTGGCGGCGGTCAACGACCTGGTGGCGGGGGTGCTGGTCACCGCGCTGCGCGATGCCGCCCTGCTGCTGGGGGCCGCCACCGCCATGCTGCTGATGGAATGGCGCCTGGGCCTGCTGGTGCTGGCCCTGACCCCGTTCCTGGCCTGGGCCTCGTGGTGGTTCCGCACCCGCGCCCAGGCCATCCAGCGCGAGCTGCGCCGCCTGGCGGCGCGCATGAACGCCCTGCTCGCCGAGCACCTGTCGGGCATCGCCACGGTGCAGGGCTTCGGCCAGCAGGCGCGCGCCTGCCGCGACTACGCCCGCATCAATGCCGAGGAATTGCGCACCGGCTTCCGCATGATGCGGCTCAACGGCATCTTCATGCCGCTGATGGGCCTGGCGGCGGCGGTTGCGGCGGCGCTGGTGCTGTGGCGGGGCGGCGCCGGGGTGGCGGCCGGATTCACCAGCCTGGGGGTGCTGGTGGCGTTCCTGGCCTATGTCGAACTGCTGTTCATGCCCATCCGCGACCTGGCCGAGAAGCACGCCCTGGCGATCCAGGGCCTGGCCGGGGCGGAACGGGTGTTCCAGCTGCTCGACGAGCCGCAGGAGGCGCGCGGCGGCGGCCTGCGCCCGGAACGGCTGGAGGGCCGGGTCGAGTTCGCGGATGTGTGGTTCGCCTACCGCGGCGAGGAGTGGGTGCTGCACGGGGTGTCCTTCGCGGTCACCCCCGGCCGCCATCTCGCCCTGGTCGGCGCCACCGGCTCGGGCAAGAGCACCATCGCCGCGCTCATCCTCGGCTTCCACCGCCCGCAGCGCGGGCGGGTGCTGATCGACGGACGTGATCTCGGCGACTACGACCTCGCCTGGCTGCGCGGGCGCATCGCCCCGGTGCTGCAGGAGACCGCGCTCTTCGCCGGCACCCTGGCCGGCAACGTCGCCCTGTGGTCGGGCCGGGTGGCGCCTGAGCGGGTGGCGCCGGCGGCCGAGGCGGCCCAGGCCGCGGCGGTGGCGGCGCGCCTGCCGGACGGGCTCGCCCACGTGGTCGGCGGCGAGGGCGCGGGGCTGTCGGCGGGCGAGCGCCAGCTGGTGGGGCTGGCGCGGGCGCTGGCCCACGATCCCGCCGTGCTGGTGCTCGACGAGGCCACCGCCCACGTCGACACCGCCACCGAGGCGCTGATCCAGCGCGGCCTGCGCAGCGTGCTCGCCGGCCGCACCGCGGTGGTGATCGCCCACCGCCTGGCCACCATCCGCCACGCCGACGAGATCCTGGTGCTGGAGCGGGGCCAAGTGGTCGAGCGCGGCAGCCACCAGGAACTGCTGGCGGCAGATGGCCGCTACGCCCGCCTGCGCCGGCAGCAGCTGGCGGAGGAGATCCTGGAGGGCGGGGTGGAGTGAGCGCCGATCAGGGCGCCGGTGCCGGCGCCGATGCCGGCCCTGGCTTCGCCCGCCGGGCGAAGCAGGCGGCGATGCGGCCTGCGGCCTCGCGCAGCAGGGCCTCCTGCTGGTCGGGGCACTCCAGGAAGCGCACCATCAGCTCCAGGCCGATGCGTTCGACCTCCGGCGGGGTCGAGAGATCGTAGGGGAAGGCCAGTTCGCCATCGACCGTGGAGCGGATCGAGCGGCGCAGGGGATCGTAGCGATCAGGCCCGATGGCGAGGTGGGGGGCGAAGCCACCGGCGGCGTTGGCGAGCGCAAGCTGGACCTCGGGCTGGGTGAGGTGGTCGATGGCGGTGAAGGCGGCCCGCGTATCGCGCTGGGTGCGCGACAGAACCAGCCCATCCACCACCGTGAGGGTGACCGGTTCGGCCTCGGCGTCGATGGACGGGAAGGGGAAGAATCCGTAGTCGCCCTCGGCCTGCCAGCCCAGGCGGGTATAGAGGTCGATGACCCAGGTGCCCATCAGGGTCATGGCTGCGCCCTGGGTCTGCACCAGCTTGGCCGATTCCACCCAGTCGATGCTGGCGGGATTGGGATTGAAGGCGCCGAGCGCGATCAGTTCGCGCCACAGCGCGAAGGTCCGGCGCACCGCCGGATCCTCGTAGCTGGCGGTGCCGTCGAGCAGGCGGGCGCGGAAGGCGGGGCCGGCGGTGCGCAGCAGCAGGTAGTCGAACCAGTATTGCGCCGGCCAGGCGGTGGACACCCCCAGCGCCACCGGATTGAGGCCGGTGGCGCGCAGGCGGCGGCAGGTCTCGGTGAATGCGCTCCAGGTGGCGGGGGGGGCGGTGATGCCGGCCTGGCGGAAGGATGCTTTGCTGTAGAAGATCCCGACGTAGGCCTGCACTAGCGGCACCAGGCGGCGAGTACCGCCATACGTGCAGGCTTTCGCCAGCAGTGCGGGCGGGAAGCGCTGGTCCAGGCCGAGGGTCTGCCAGCGCGCGTCGAGCTCGGCGACCAGGCCGGCTTCAGCGAGGTCGCGGGTGCGCCAGCCGGCCCACCAGCTGTACCATTCCGGGGTGGCGGCGTCGGCGAGCATGGCCCGGGCATTGCGCTTATAAGCTTCGTGGACGGTCGGGCAGGGCTGCAGACGCACCCCCTGGCGCCCGGCGTTGAAGCGTTCCGCCTCCTGTTGCAGGCCATCGCGCAGGCGGGCGAATGAATCATCCCAATAGTGGTAGATCGCCACCCGTTCCTGGGCGGGCTCGCCGGCCGTTGGCGGTGGCACCACGGGACCTTTTTGCCCCGCGGTGGCCAGCCAGACGACGGTGGTCGCCAGGGCTGCCAGGCCTAGGGCGGCAAGCATGATGCCGGTGCGGGTCGTCATGCTGCAGGCTGGCGCCTGATGTCTGGATGGTCAAGATCCCTTAGTCTTCATGCCAGCTTCCCGGTCCACCTCCAGCAGCGGATCCGACTCCGGTTTGCGCGATGCCATCCTGCTACGCCGGCGCTGGCCCCTCATCGGAGGCGGCCTGCTGGTGCTGGCGGTGTTGGCCGCGCTGGTGTGGTCGGCACGCACCGCCGCCGCCATGAAGACGGTCGAGACCGATGCCTACTGCGCCCTCGCCGACCTCAACCGCATGCAGCATGCCAGCCGCTCGCTGCTGTCATCGCGCAGCGACTTCCGCCGTCTGGCCGAGGACTGGAGCGCGGCGGTCGACGCCTTCGCGCTCTCGTTCCGCGCCCTGGGCGCCTCGGCGGCCCTGACCGGAGCCGACGAGCGCGGCCTGATCCCTCAGCTCGACCAGGACTGGGACCGGATCAACGCCCAGTCGGCGCCGGCGCGGGCGGCGATCCAGGCGATCTGCGCGGCGCCGCTCGCCGCCCGCCTTGGCGACCACGGGCTGGAGGGGACGCTCGACCGCCTGCTCAACCAGGCTGATGGCGCCGAGGACCTGGCGCGGCTGCGCCGGCTGCAACGCCACCTGGCCGCCTTCGATCTGGCGGCAGAGGACTTCGCCGACCGCCTCGCCACCCACGCCCACCACCTGCGTGCCGCCGCCGGCCAGGCCGGGCGGCACGCGCTGGCGATCGCGGTCTGCCTGGGGGTGGCCCTGCTCGTCGTCGGCGGCTGGCTGCTGGTGCGCATCTCGCTGCTCAACCTGCGCCTGCGCGACGAGGTCGCCGCCCGCTGCGCCTCGCAGGCGGCGATGCAGGAGCGCGAACGCGGTCAGCGCGCCATCCTCGCCAGCCTCGACGAGGGGGTGGTGGTGGTGGATGCCGAGGGACGGGTGACCTGGTTCAACGCCGCCGCCGCCGCTCTCACCGGGCTCGATCCCGCCACCGTGCTGGGAACCCCCTGGGCCGGGCTGCTGCCGGTGCGCGAGGCCCAGGGTGGCCAGGCGATCGACCTGGGCCTCGCCACCCAGCCGTGCCGCCATCACGACCTGCTGCTGGCCCGCCGCGGATCCGAGGACCTGCGCCTGGCCATCAGCCTGTGCCCGATGCGCGCCGAGGACGGCCACAGCATCGGCATGGTGGCGGTGCTGATCGACCTCAGCGAGCGTTCGCGGCTGGAGCAGCGTCTCAGCCGCGCCCAGACCCTGGAATCGATCGGCCAGCTCGCCGGCGGGATCGCCCACGACTTCAACAACATGCTCGCCGGCATCCTCGGCTCTGCCGAACTGCTGGCCACGCGCATCGGCGAGCGTCCGGACCAGCGCCGGCTGGTCGATGTGATCATCACCGCCGCCGGGCGGGCCGCGACGCTCACGCGCCAACTGCTCGATTTCGCCCGCCGCAGCGCCATGCAGCGCACCCGCGTCGACCTCCACCTGCTGGTCGAGGAGTCGCTGCATCTGCTCGGGCGCAGCTTCGACCGCCGCATCACCCTGGCCACCGATCTCGGCGCCGGCGAGCACTGGGTCGAGGGCGACAGCGCCCAGCTGCAGAACGTCATCGTCAACCTCGCGGTCAACGCCCGCGACGCCATGCCCGAGGGCGGCGAACTGCGCTTCAGCACCCGCAACGGCCACTGCGCCGGCGAGGATGGCCAGGGACACGGGCAGTGCCTGGAGCTGACCGTCTCGGACACCGGCACCGGCATCCCCGCCGAGGTGCTGCCGCGCATCTTCGAGCCGTTCTTCACCACCAAGGCGGTGGGACGCGGCAGCGGACTGGGCCTGGCGGCGGTGCAGGGAACCGTGGCCCGGCATGGTGGCCGGGTCACCGTCGACAGCCAGCCCGGCAGCGGCACCCGTTTCACCGTGCATCTGCCGGTGGTTCAGGCGCCAGTGGTCGAGCCGGCCGCGGTGCCGACCGGCGGAGGTGCCGGCGGGACCCGTCAGCAGCGGGTGCTGGTGGTCGACGACGAGGCGGTGGTCCGCCAGACGGTGGCGATGGCGCTGGGCCATCTCGGCTACCAGGTGGTGCTGGCCGGGGATGGCTGCGAGGCGCTGGAGCTGTTCCGCCGCGAGCATGCGCAGATCGACCTGGTGCTGCTCGATCTGGTGATGCCGCGCATGAGCGGACGCGACACCTTCCTCGCTCTGCGCGCCATCGCCCCGCAGGTGAAGGTGCT
>JAKLKR010000298.1 GCA_023150565.1 Planctomycetota bacterium | reverse complement strand
GCGGCCGAGCTCGCGCCGGCACACCAGGTCGAGGCCCTGGGCGCTGAGCCCGGCGGCGCGCGCCAGGGCGCGCACCCCGCAGGCGGGTTCGGCATGGGCCAGGGCCAGGGCCGCGCGCAGCCCCGGGTGGGTGGCGGCCAGGGCCTCGGCGGAACGGCGCTCGACCACCCGCCGCGGCGGATGGCGCACCAGGGCGCCGTCGTCGGGCCGGCCCGCGAGCAGACCGGCCAGGCGCTCCGCCGCCGCCGTCCCCAGGCCCTCCTGGTCGGTGTCGACGCTGGCGAGCGGCACCGGCAGCGCCTCGCAGATCAGGTCGACATCGTCCACCCCCAGCACCGCCACCTGCCCGGGCACCGCCAGGCCGGCGCGGGCGGCCTGCGCCAGGGCCTCGGCGCCGAGGCCGTCCTGCACCGCGAACAGCGCCACCGGCGCCGCCGCCGGCAGCGCCCGCGCCAGCTCGGCCGGGGTCCAGCAGGGGCAGGCCAGGCCCTCGTCCGCGAGCAGGGCGGCGAAGGCCTGGGCGCGCTCGGCGAACATGCGCACCCCCGGCACCGTCACGCAGGCGAACCGGCGCCAGCCGCGGCTGCGGAAATGGCGGTGGGCGAGGGCGGCGACCGCGGCGTTGTCGACCACCGTGCGCGGCACCCGCGCCGCCGCGCCCAGCCCGACGTCCACCAGCGGAACCCCGCGCCGGCGCAGGCGCGCCAGCCAGCGGTCGCCCGCCAGGGTGATGGCGCCGTCGCCGCGCCAGCCCTGCGGCACCGGCTGGAAGCCGGGGGCGCCGGAGGGGCAGGCGAGGTGCCAGCCGCAGCGCGCCGCCACCCGCGCCACCCCGCGGTGCAGGCGGTAGTCGTACCATTCGAGGGCGAGCAGGACGTGGGCGGCCATGGTGGATTTATCTGCAATCATTGTTGATGTCCTGATGATTTATTCCACCACGGGCCAGGCCATGCTCGGGCCATGGTCCCCCACGGTTCATCCAGCGGCCGCAGCGCCGACTTCCACGCCCACCACGCCCCGGTCGGGGCCCTGGCCAGCGTCACCGCCGGCCGCCAGCTCGGCCGCAGCGGGCCGAGCTGCGAGAGCGGCCGCGCCGGCGAGGGCGGGCTGATGCTGGGCTACCGCGAGGCGGCGGGGGCGATCCGCCTGCTGCCGCTGTTCCCGCTCTCGGCCAGCGACCGCGAGCGCTACGTGCAGGGCGGCGGGGCGGGGGAGCGGGCGCTGCGCCCGTTCGCCGCCGCCGAGGTGCGACGCGACTACGGCTGGGCCACCGACCGCTGGAGCGCCGGCGACCTGGTGGCCGAGATCCTCACCCCGGTCGAGGCCCTGCCCGACCCCGCCCACGCGCCGCTGGCGGCCCAGCGCGACGCCTTCGTGCCGGCGGTGCTGCTGCGCCTGACCGTCAGCAACCCCTCCGAGGCAGCCCGCGAGGCGGTGTTCGCGCTCAACCTGCCGGACCACAAATGGCTGCCCACCGACGGCCTGGCGGGGATGAAGTCGCGCGCCGGCATCTCCTTCGCCTGCGCCGACGCCGACGCCTACGTGTTCTCGGCCTTCGACCTGGAATCGCCCCTGCAGCGCCGCTGGCCGCTGCAGCCGCGCTTCGGCCTCGGCAGCGTGGCCGGGGTGGCGGTGCCGGTGCCGGCCGGGCAGACCCGCACCCTGACCGTCGCCATCGGCTTCTGGAAGCCCGGCATCGTCACCGCCGGGCGCAGCATGGCCTACTGGTACACCCGCCTGTTCAGCGGCGTCGAGGACGTGCTCGGCCACGCCCTCGGCCGCGCCGGGGCGGTGGCCGCCGCCTGCGCCCGGCGCGACGCCGAGCTCGCCGGCTCCGGGCTGCCCGCCGAGCGCCAGTTCATCCTCGCGCACGCCACCCGCGGCTACCACGCCTCGACCCAGCTGCTCGACGACGGCGGCCGCCCGCGCTGGGTGGTCAACGAGGGCGAGTACCTGATGCTCAACACCTTCGACCTGACCGTCGACATGGCCTTCCACGAGCTGCGCTTCAGCCCCTGGGCCCTGGCCGGCGTGCTCGAGCAGTTCGCGTGCGAATACCGCTATTCCAGCCGGGTGTACGACCCCGCCGAGCCGGCCCGCCTGCTGCCGGGCGGGGTGGCGTTCACCCACGACATGGGGGTGGCCAACACCTGGTCGCCGGCCGGGCGCAGCAGCTACGAGGTCGACGGCCTCGACCGCGCCTGCTTCTCGCACATGAGCTGCGAGCAGCTCACCAACTGGGTGCTGTGCGCCGGGCTGTACTGGGCCAGGACCCGCGACGGCGGCTTCCTCGACCGCCACCGCGGGCTGCTGGGCGAATGCCAGGCCAGCCTGCTCAACCGCGACCACCCCCTGCCGGAGCGCCGGCGCGGCTTCATGCAGTGCGAGGACGAGCGCTGCCGCGGCGGCGGCGAGATCACCACCTACGACAGCCTCGACCACAGCCTCGGCCAGTCGCGCGCCAACGGCTACCTGGCGGGCAAGATGTGGGCCGCCCATGTCATCCTCGCCGAGCTGCTGACGGCGGGCGGACGTGCCGACCTGGCCGGGGCCTCGCTCGCCGCCGCTAAGCGCGCGGCCGCCGCCATCGCCGCCTGCGCCGACCCCGCCAGCGGGGTGATGCCGTCACTGCTCACCGATCCCGCCAGCGCGCCGATCATCCCCGCGGTCGAGGCCCTGGCCTACCCGTGGGCGATGGGCCTGCACGCCGCCTGCCGCGACGACGGCCCCTATGGCGCCATGATCACCGCCCTGCGCCGCCACCTGCAGGCGGTGCTGCGCGAGGGCATATGCCTGTACGCGGACGGCGGCTGGAAGCTCTCGGCCAGCGCCGACAACTCGTGGGCGTCCAAGATCCACCTCTGCCAGTTCGTGGCCGAGACCGTGCTGGGGGTGGCGCAGGAGCAGGCGGCGGCGGCGCGCGCCGACCGCGCCCACGCCGACTGGCAGCGCCTGGGGGCGGCCGACCACGGGGTCAGCGACCAGTTCACCGCCGGCACGGCCAAGGGCAGCCTGTACTACCCGCGCATCGTCACCGCGGTGCTGTGGCTGCCCTGACCCGCTACAGGCGCCCGCGGCAGCGCGGAGCGCCGCAGCGGCAGGCCATGCCGCCGGGATGCGGGGTGGCGCGGTAGTCGACGGTCAGCTCGGCGCCGGCCGGGATGGCGCCGCGGCTGTAGATCTCGACCCGGCGCGCCACCACCCGCAGGTAGCAGTTGGCGGCGCAGCTGTGGTTGAGGTGGCGGAAGAGGTTGCCGCGGGTGCAGTCCAGGCCCCAGCGGCGGTCGAGCTCGACCAGGTGGATGCGGCGGCGGCCGCGCATCGCCGCGCGTGCCTCCGCCAGCCGGCGCAGCACCCCGCCCAGTTCGCCCAGCTTCATGCGCCGGGGCACGGCATCGACGGCGAACAGCCCGCGCCCGTGGATCGGGCTGCGGGCCGCTTTCAGGCGCAAGCTGGCGGACATGGCGGCGACGGTCGCCGGCGCCCGTCCCATGAAAACGGAAAACCCCGGATCGCTCCGGGGTTTTCCAAGGTCCAACCGAGCCGGGGGCTCAGCAGTCGTAGTACAGCTGGTACTCGAGCGGGTTGGGGCGGAAGCGCGCCACGTCGACCTCGTTGGCCTTCTTCCAGCCGAGGTAGGAGTCGAGGAACTCCTCGGTGAACACGTCGCCGGCGGTGAGCCAGGACTTGTCCTTCTCGAGCTCGTTGATCGCCTCTTCCAGGCTGCTGCAGGTGCCGGGGATCTGGGCCAGCTCCTCGGGCGGCAGGTCGTAGATGTTCTTGTCCATCGGCTGGCCGGGGTCGATGCGGTTCTTGATGCCGTCGATGGCCGCCATCAGGATCGCGGCGGTGACCAGGTAGGGGCTGCCCGAGCTGTCGGGGCAGCGGAACTCGAAGCGGCGGGCCTTGTCGCCGTTGACGTGCGGGATGCGGATCGAGGCCGAGCGGTTGCTGGCCGAGTAGGCCAGGTTGACCGGGGCTTCGAAGTGCGGCACCAGGCGGCGGTAGCTGTTGAGCGAGGGGTTGGTCAGGGCCTGGATCGACTTGCCGTGCTTGAGGATGCCGCCGATGCCCCAGATCGCCTCCTGGCTGAGCTTGGCGTAGGCGTTGCCGGCGCAGATGTTCTTGCCGCCCTTCCAGATCGACATGTGGCAGTGCATGCCGCTGCCGTTGTCGCCGAACATCGGCTTGGGCATGAAGGTGGCGGTCTTGCCGTGCTGGAAGCAGGTGTTCTTGACCGCGTACTTGTACATGTGCACCAGGTCGCCGGCGGTGACCGCGGTGCCGAACTTGATGCCGATCTCGCACTGGCCGGGGCTCGCCACTTCGTGGTGGTGGAGGTCCACTTCCATGCCCATGGTCTGCATGTTGGTGGTGATCTCGGAGCGCAGGTCCATCAGGCGGTCGGCGGGGGTGGCGGGGAAGTAGCCCTGCTTGTGCTTGATCTGCTGGCCGAGGTTGAGGCCGGTGTCGACGCCCGAGTTCCACGGCGCCTCTTCCGAGTCGATGTAGTAGAAGGCGGCGTTGGGCTGGCTCTGGAAGCGCACCGAGTCGAAGATGAAGAACTCGGGCTCGGGGCCGAAGTAGGCCATGTCGCCGATGCCGGTGCTCTTGAGGTAGCTCAGGGCCTTGTGGGCGATCGAGCGCGGGTCGCGGCCGTAGCGTTGGCCGGTACGGGGGTCGTAGATGTCGCCGAAGAAGCAGATGGTGGGCTGCTCACGGAAGGGGTCGATGAAGGCCGTCGCCGCATCCGGCTTGATGCACATGTCCGACTTCTCGATCCCCTGCCAGCCGCGGATCGAGCTGCCGTCGAAGGGCAGACCCTCTTCGAACAGGCTGGCTTCCAGCCGGCGGGCGACGATGGTGAAGTGCTGGAGGGTGCCAAACATGTCGCCGAACAGGATGTCGACGTACTTGGCACCGTGGTCCTTGGCGAGTTGCAGGGCCTTATCGACGCTCATGGGGTCTCCGGACGCATGCAGCCGGTGGGCTGCGGTGGGGTTGGGGCGGGGAAGGTAGGCAGCCCACCTCCCCTGGGCAACAGCCAGCGGGACCGGTGAACTGTATATTCATTAAACAGTGTGGCGGGGTGATGCGAACCCGGCGTTCCCAAGTAGGGGAAAAGCCGACAGGCAAGCAGCAAGAAGCACCCGGAGGACCCGCTCAGGGTCCTCCGGGTGCCCGCTCCGGCTCAGATGGCCTCGGAGCCGCGTTCGCCGGTACGGATGCGGATGCACCCTTCGAGCGGCATGATGAAGATCTTGCCGTCGCCGACCTTGCCTTCGGCGCCGGTGCGGCCGGCCTTGATGATGGCCTGGACGGTGGGTTCGACGAACTCGTCGTTGACCGCGATCTGGATCTTGACCTTACGCAGCAGGTTGACGGTGTACTCGTGCCCGCGGTAGATCTCGGTGTGGCCCTTCTGGCGGCCGAAGCCCTGCACGTCGCTGATGGTCATGCGGACGACTTCGATCTCGTTGAGGGCCTCCTTGACGGCTTCCAGCTTGGAGGGCTGGATGATGGCCTCGATCATCTTCATGGTGGGGTGTTCCTTGGCTGTCGGGTAGGTGGGATGGTAGATGGCCGCCCCCCCGGGGCCAGTCCCCGGGGCGGGCGGGCGGCGGGATCAGAGCGCGTAGCCTTCCTCGCCGTGCTGGCTGAGGTCGAGACCCTCGGTCTCCTCCTCCGGCTTCACCCGGAGTCCGATGGTGTACTTGATCACCGCCAGGATCACCGCCGAGGCGGTCGCCGAGAGGATGACGGTGACCAGCACCGCCTTGATCTGGAGCCACACCACCGGGTGGGTGCCGTCGGCCAGGGCCTTGGCCAGGTCGGGGTTGAGCACCGCGATGTTGGGGTTGACCGCCGGCACCAGGAAGAGGCCGGTGGCGATCGCGCCCCAGATCCCGCCGATGCCGTGCACGCCGAAGGCGTCGAGGGCGTCATCGTACTTGAGCGCGTGCTTCAGGTAGCTCGACGAGGCGAAGCAGAGGGCGCCGGCGACCCCGCCGATGACCAGGGCGTAGCCGGGAGTGGTGAAGCCGCAGGCCGGGGTGATGGCGACCAGGCCGGCGACCGCACCCGAGATCGCGCCCAGCACGGTG
>JAKLKR010000297.1:380-6169 GCA_023150565.1 Planctomycetota bacterium | reverse complement strand
TGCCGCCGCCCAGGCGCGCGGCGCCGCCCTGCTGCGCCGCGCCGCCGAGGCCGGGCTGGCCAAGGCCCAGTTCCGCTACGGCCTGCTCTGCGCCCACGGCCAGGCGGGGGTCGCGCAGGACCCCGCCGAGGCCGCGCGCTGGTGCCAGGCGGCGGCGCGCCAGGGCCTGCCGGTGGCGCAGTACAACCTCGCCCTGCTGCACGCCGCCGGCAGCGGGGTCGATGCCGATCCGGACCAGGCGGCGCGCTGGCTGCGCGTGGCGGCGATCAACGGGGTCAACGAGGCCGCCGGCTGCCTCGACCTGATCCACGGCGACGAGGAGCGCCCGCGCACCTGGGCCGAGGCCGAGACCCGCGCCAGCGTGGCCCTGCACCGCACCGACCCCGACGCGCCCAAGACCGTGCGCTTCGCCGAATATTACGTCGACCCCTGCCTCGACCTGCTCGAACGCCGCTTCCGCCTGCGCCGGGACGAGGCCGAGGACATCGTGCAGCAGTTCTTCTGCGAGCTGGAGGAGCCGCTCGAGAAGGGCGAGCACCGCGGGGTGCCGTGGAAGGACTCGCTGCGCCGCCGCTACGACGCCGAGCGGGGCTCGTTCCGCCCCTATCTGTCGCGCGCGCGGGGCAACTTCGCACGCGACTGGCTGCGCCGGCGCGAGGAGCGCCCGGCCGCCGGCTCCGGCCCCGCCCCCGAGGCGGGCGACCCGGGCGACCCCGCCGCGGTGGTCGACCACCACGCCGAGGAATGGCGCGCCGCCCTCGCCGCCTTCGCCGCCACCCAGGCCGGCCGGCCGGCGGCGGCGCGCGCGGTGGCGGCGCGGCAGGCCCCCCTCGGCGACGGCCTCGACCAGGCCGCCGCCGCCGCCCGCCTGGGGGTCACCGACCGCACCGTGCGCAGCGACCTGCGCCTGGGTGCCGAGCTGCTGCTGGAATGGCTGGCGGCGCACGCCCCCGCCGGCGACGCCCCCGCCGACCAGGCGGTGCGCCGCGGCCTGGCGCTGATGCCCGACTGGCTGCACCATCCCGGGCCGCAGAAGCGCGCCCGCGCCCTGCTCCTGCTCGCCCTCGCCTGGCGGCGGCGCGGCCCCGGCTGATCACGCCGGCAGGCCGAGCTCGCGCCGGTCCAGGCCGAGCTGGGCCAGGGTGCGGTCGATGGTGCCGGGGAAGCGCCCGCTGGCGGCGGCGTACTCGAGCAGTTGGAAGAGGTTGAGCCAGCGGCTGCGCTGCGAGCGCCCTTCGCGCACCATGCGCGCGAATTCGACCTCGAAGCAGCACCAGCCGCGGCGGGCGTACTCGGCGAGGATGATGATGGGGATGAGGCGGTTGTTGGTCAGCGCCGGGCTGCTGCGCGCGGGGTCGACCAGGCCCTCGCGCGCCACCGTGGCCAGGATGTGGTCCTCGGAGGGGTCCCAGTCCATGAACGGGATGAGGAAGCGCGGCCTCCGTTCCGCCGGCCAGCGCCCGGGCAGGTGCCAGAACCCGCCGCCGGCGTCAGGCACCACCTGCTCGCGGCGCACCCCGTCGGCGGCGATCCACTGCCGCTCGCCATAGGGGAATTCGCAGCCGATGGCGCCGAAGCCGTCCTCGATCTGGTGGCGCGACAGCCCGGCCGCCACCAGCGGGATGCCCCAGGCGGCGGCGCGGTTCATCGCGGTGTCGAAGGTGATCTGGCCGTCCATCGAATCGACGATGCTGTAGCCGCGCTGGCGGTCGAGGTTGCACAGGGCCCAGCGCAGCGCCGCCGAGGCCAGCGCCGGATCGGGGTGCAGGCGCGCATGGTCGACCCCGGCCCGGCGCACCAGGGCGTCGGCGTTGCCCAGGGCGATCGGGCTCATCAGCCGGTTGTCGACCAGGGCGGTGAGCAGGCGCAGGCGGGGATGGCGGGTGCGCAGGCGGTGCAGCAGGTAGGCGCTGTCCTTGCCGCCGCTGATCAGCAGCAGGCAGTCGTAGGCCCCGGCGGCGCGCCCGGCATGGGCCTCGAACAGCGCATCCACCGGGGTCGGCCCCTCGACCACCGGCGGACGCGGCGCGGCGGCCGGCGGCGGCGTCCAGGCGGCGCAGGCCGCGCACAGGCCATCGCCGTCGAGCGGGCCGTGGCGCTGCGAGAGGATGCAGCGCCGGCAGCGCCGCGGCAGCGACCACCCCGCCAGCGGCCGCAGCAGCGGCCACAGCCGGTCGGCGGCGAAGGCGGTCAGGCGCACGTCGCGCACGAAGGCGCGCGCGCCGCCGTCGTCAGGCGGCATGGGCGGCGGCCGGGCACGGCGCCAGATGGGCGGGGGCGGGCAGGCGGCCGGTGGCGACCATCCAGCGGTGGCAGTCGGCGAGCATCTCGGCCAGGCTGGAGGGGTCGTAGCCCAGTTCGCGCACCGCCTTCGACGAGTCGGACAGGCAGTGGTAGCACAGCGTGTCGGTGGTGTGCGGGTTGAGCGGCGACTCGGCGCCGCGCAGGGCGCAGCGCAGGCGGTCGGCGGCGGCGGCGAGGCGGAACAGCCAGGCCGGGGCGCGCCAGCGCGGGGTGGGCCGGCCGAGCACCCGGCCCACCTCGCTGACCACGTCGAGCAGGGTGACGTCGGGGCCGCCGAGCACGTAGCGTTCGCCGCGCCGGCCGCGGTGGAAGGCCGCGAGGTGGGCGAGCGCCACCTTGCGCATGTGCGAGGCGCTGAGCTCGCCCGGCGGCATGAACGGGATCCACACCCCGCGGTGGACCTCGCTGAACATGCGCGACCAGGTGGCCTTGTCGTGGGCGCCGAAGATCGCCGAAGGGTGCAGGATGACCGCGTCCAGGCCGCGCCCGCCCCCCGCCAGCACCTCCTCCTCGGCGAGCAGCTTGGAGCGGATGTAGTGGTCGGTGGTGGTGGGGTTGGCCGGGCTCGACTCGTCCACCCGCACCCCCTTGCGGAAGGCGCGGGTGAGCACCGTCGAGGTGTGGATGAAGCGGCCGGCGCCCTTGTCCAGGGCCACCTCGACCAGGGTGCGGGTGCCGCCCTGGTTGATGGCATAGCGTTCGCGCTCGCGCGCATGCGGCAGGTTCTCGACCGAGCCGGCGGCGTGGAACACCGCGTCGACCCCGGCGGGCATGGCGCGCTCGATCGAGGCGCGGTCGAGGATGTCGCCCAGCTCCAGGCGCACCCCGGGCAGGCCGGCGATGGCGGCGACGTCGGAGCCCTTCCGGCGCAGGCAGTGGATGGTCCAGCCGGCTGCCGACAGCTCCTCGACCAGGGTGGTGCCGAGGAAGCCGGTGGCGCCGGTGACGAAGGCGGTGCGGGCGGGTGTGGTGGGCATGGCGGTCGTCCTGAGCGGGGGTACGCAGGCCGGCCGGCAACTCCGCAACCTCCCCCCCCGGCGCCCCCCGTCCCGGGGTTGACCGGCGGCGGTTTGAGCCTGGAATGCCGCCCCATGCTCATTCCCGAGGCGCTGCGCGCCCTGATCGAGGACGGCCAGGTGGGCGCGGTGATGCGCCAGCTCAAGAGCGGCAAGGAGGCCTCGGTGTTCGTGGTCGACACCCCCGCCTTCGGGGTGTGCGCGGCCAAGGTCTACAAGAGCGCCGAGAAGCGCTCCTTCCGCCAGCGCGAGGACTACGTCGAGGGCCGGCGCAGCGGCGACAGCCGCATGGACCGGGCCATGGCCAAGGGCAGCCGCTTCGGGCGCGAGCAGCGCGAATCCGCCTGGCAGGGCGCGGAATCGGCGGCCATGCACCGCCTGCACGCCGCCGGGCTGCGCATCCCCCGCCCGCTGCTGAGCGCCGAGGGCGTGCTGCTGATGGAGCTGGTGATGGACCATGGCGAGCCGGCGCCGCAGCTGGCCAACGGGCGCTACAGCCGCGAGCAGGCGGTGCGCCTGCACCGCGCCATCGCCCAGCAGGTGGCGGCGATGCTGTGCGCCGGGCTGGTGCATGCCGACCTCTCCGAGTTCAACATCCTGCTCGCGGGCGGGCAGCCGGTGATCATCGACCTGCCGCAGGCGGTCGACGCGGCGCGCAACAACAACGCCAAGCGCCTGCTGGTGCGCGACCTCGCCAACGTCACCCGCTTCCTGGCGCGCTTCGCCCCCGAGGTGCGACGCTTCGACTACGGCAACGAGATGTGGCTGCTGCACGAGCAGCGCCTGCTGCGCCCCGACACCGCCCTCACCGGCCGCTTCCAGGCCGCGCGCCAGATCGCCGACGCCCAGATCGTGCTGCAGGCCATCGCCGAGGCCAAGGCCGCCCGCCTGCCATCCCGCGTATGGACGCCGGCAACGTAGCGGATAGCCTCCCCGCCGATCAGCCCCTTCCAGGAGCACCCATGTCCGCATTCCGCATCCTCACTTCCGCCACCGCCATCGCCGGCGCCATCCTGCTCGGCGGCTGCGGCGAGGAGCGCCAGGCGCCCCCGCCCACCGCCAACTCGAGCGCCCCGATCACCACCGCGGACACCGACAACTCGCCTTCGTGGGTGCTCGACCCCACCGACGGCGGCAAGGTGCTGGGCCAGGTCGGCATCGCCGAGGTGCGCCTGGGCGGCGCCGCCCGCCAGCGCGACGAGGCGCTGCGCAACGCGCGCGTCAACCTCGCCCGCGACATCAACACCCAGGTCAACGACATCATGCGCGACTGGGCCAAGGAGGGCGGCGAGCGCTTCTTCGCCAAGGACGGCAAGGTCGACAAGCAGGAGATGGCGCGCCAGATGTCCGAGACGGTGAGCGAACAGGTCACCAGCCAGACCATCAACGGCTCGCAGCAGAAGGCGATCTACAAGGACAAGCAGGGCACCCTCTACGTCCACGTGGTGATCAATGCCGAGGCCGCCGCCAAGTTCGCCGAGGAGGCCACCGCCGCCGCCAAGCGCCTGGCCGAGCAGAAGTCCTTCGTCAAGGCCGACATCCAGGCCACCGAGGCGTGGGACAACCTGGAGAAGCGCATGAAGGCCAAGATCGCGCACCAGGAAGCGGCCGCCGCCGGCAAGTGATCGCAACGGCGGCACCTGCCGCCGTACCATGATCATCGCAGCAACGACCACCGCCCCACGGGCGGTGGTCGTTGGCGTTTTTCCGCTTCGCCCCACCCGGCTGCGTAGGTATTGGATTGGTAGCGACCCTGCCCATGCCGACCCGTTCCATCCTGCTCATCCTGGCCGCCGCCGGCGCCATCGCCGCCGAGCCGGTGCTGTCCGACCTGCGCCTCGGCATCGAGGCGCGGCCGACCGCGTTCGCGTTCACCTGGGACGACCACGGCCGTGGGCGCGGCGGCGACGACGCCTTCGCCCAGGCCTGGGCCTTGGCGGTGGGCTGGCGCGGCGGACGCGGACGCGCCGGCGGCGCCCACCAGCTGGCCTGGGGCGGCGATCTGCTGGGGGTGCAGGAATCCGCCAGCCTGGGCACCCGCCGCGCCCTGCTGGGGCGCGCCGCCCTCGGCTGGGCCTGGGGCCTGCACGACGACTGGACCGCCGGTGCCGAGGCCCTGGCGGCGGCCGGGCCGGCGCGCTGGACCCTCGACGCCGGCACCACCGGGGCGGTGCCGCTCGATGGCTGGATGGTCGAGGGCGGCGCCCGCGCCTGGCTGCGCTGGCGCCCCGGCCAGCGCTGGTCGCTGGCCGGCGAGGCCGGCTGGCTGCTCGGCCGCGACCGCCTGGCCGGCGACCAGGTGGCGATGACCACCGCGCGCAACGGCCCGCTGTTCGCGCTCACCCTCGGCTGGACCCTCGATCCGCGTCCGCGGCCGCTCGATCCATGAGCAGGGCGGCAGAAGACGCCAGTGCGACCGCTTGCGCCCCCGGGAGCGCGGCCCTCCGGGCCGCTCTTGGGGAAAACCGA
>JAKLKR010000297.1:0-370 GCA_023150565.1 Planctomycetota bacterium | reverse complement strand
CGGGCCGCGCTCCCGGGGCACCGTGCTGACGGCTGGGTTCGCCCCCGATACCACCCCCGTCGGCGGGACCGCGCATGACCGACCCCGTGCTCGACCTGCTGCGCCGGGGCGACTCCTCGCTGGTGCCGCCGGCGGGACCGCCCACCCCGGTCACCCTGGTGGCGCCGGCAGAGGCGCCGGTGCTCACCGCCGGCGGCCGCCATGGCGAGCTCTCAGGCCAGGAATGGGAATCCTTCGCCATCGGCGACCTGCTCGGCGAAGGCGGCATGGGCGCGGTCTACCGCGCGCGCCAGCGCCCGCTCGGCCGGGTGGTGGCGCTCAAGGTGCTGGCGGCGGGCGCCTGCGCCGACCCCGAGCGCCGCCGGCGCTT
>JAKLKR010000296.1 GCA_023150565.1 Planctomycetota bacterium | reverse complement strand
GCCGCCGCCGCCGCGCGCAGGCCGCCGCCGCCGCCGCCGGGTGCAGGGCGGCGGCGAGGAAGCGGGCGGCCTCCAGCCGTTCGCCCTGCTGGAGCAGCCGGCGGAAGCAGCGCTCGGGCACCGGTTCGGCGGCGGCCATGGCGGCCAGGCGCTCGGCGGGCCGCACCATGCGCGCGGCGATGATCTGCAGCGAGGTCTGCGCCTCGAGCAGGACCAGCGGCTTGCGCGTGTCGAGGGGGTCGGGCCCGGGCGCGGGCGGGGGGACGGTCAGCCTGGTGGTGGCCATGCTCAGCCCGGACCGATCTGCACCAGGGCGCCGGCCTGCTTGTTGGTCGCGCCGGTGGCGCCGTTGACCACCACCAGGATGTTGTTGGTGACGCCCTTGGCCTTGCGCTCGACATAGGCGATGTCGCCGGCCACCTCCTCGAACTTGGCCTGCACCGCCTGCCTGGCGTCGGAGACCGCCTGCTCGGTCTTCTTGACCGCCTGGTCGGTGGCTTCGAGCGCGGTCTTGTCGGCCTTCAGCTTCATCTCGTCGCTGAGCGCCGACATCGCCTTCGAATCCGCCGCGGCCTTGTCCTCCGACAGCAGCACCTCGTCCTTCTTCATGCCCAGGATGCGCACCCCGGACAGGCCCTTCACCCCGATGGTGTTGGTGATCGGCATCGCCTTCATCGCCAGCGCCACCGCTCCCGCGGTCTCGAAGGCGCCCAGCGCCACCCCCATGCCGCCGGCGGCCATCTCGGCGATGCTGGTGCCGCTGGTCTTCTTGTCGTGCACCTTGTCCTTGTCCTCGACGTGGTCGCTGGGGAAGGGCTCGTCGCCGAGCAGGGCGCGGGTGACGAGGATGTCGACCGCCTGCTCGGGCAGCTCCTTGGCGGCGTCCTTGGCGGCATCCTTGGCGGAGTCCTTGGCCGCCGCCTTGGCCCCGGCCTTGACCACCTCCTCGGGGTCGTCGATCGGCGTGGCGTAGATGAAGCTGCCGCCCAGGATGCACTCGCTGTTGCCCCCGCCGACGATGTCGAGCGGGGTGAGGCCGAGCTGGGTCGCCGAGGCGACGATGCCGGCCACGTCCTTGACCTGGGTCATGAACTCCTTCACCGCGAAGTAGCCGAGCTTGACCTTGGCGCCGATGGCCTGGTCGCCCGGGGTCTCGGTGGGGATCTCGGCGAAGCAGTCGGCGCACGAGTTCATCACCATCTCGGCGCCGGTGCCGAGCAGGCCGGCGAGGTTGCCGATGCCGGAGGAATGGTGCACGTCGACCGCGCTGGTGGTGACGGTGGCGAGGTGGGCCTTCACCGATGAGCAGGCCGAGTTCAGCTCGGCGCGCAGGGTGCCGGTGATCGCCACGGTGGGCGCCTCGACCTCCACCCCGAAGGGGGTGAGCGAGATGCTGCTCTTGATCGGCACGTTCTTGCCGAGGTAGGTGATGCTCAGCCCGGCGCGGTTGATCGCCAGGTCTATGTCGCCGACGCGGAACTCGATCGCTCCGCCGGCCTCGATCACCAGCTTGTGCGCCACCTTGAGCGAGAGGTCGCCGCCCACCTGGCCGCGCACCATGCCGGCGGTGAACAGGTCGATGCCGCGCCGGCCCTCGGCCACGTCGTCGAGGGCGAGGTACGATCCGCCCACGTTGTTGGCCTGCTTGCCGCCCGCCTCCAGGTAGCCGATGCCCCACTCGTTGCGCGCGGCGTAGTCCGGGGCGCGCGTGAGGCGGGAGTTGACCGGGCGGTCCTTCTCCAGCCCGGTCCACAGCCCGCCGAGCACGGTGCGTCCCAGGCTGCCGTCCTTGCTCGACGGATCGCCGGGCAGGTCGCTGGCGAGGTCGAGCACCACCCCGGTGACCAGCGGCCGGCCGGGGTCGCCGTAGGCGAAGGCCACCGCCACGCGCTCGCCGACGCGGGGCAGGGCGAGCAGGCCGCGGGCGCCCTGGACCACCCGCACCCAGCCGCTGAGGTGGTCCTTGGGCGCCCAGTCGAACTGCAGGCGGACCCGTCCCAGGGCATCGGTGACGATGCTGCCGGCGGGGTTCTCCTCCTCCTTCTTCTTCTCGTCCTTCTTGGACTCGTCGGCCGGAGCCTTGGCGGCGGCCACGGTGGCGAGGTGGATGCCCGCCAGCCGCGGCGCCGGGTGCCGGCGCGGCAGGCGGTAGGGCAGGGCGAGGGGGATGGCCTCGACCAGCACGTCGGACTCCAGCTGCTCGCCGGTCCACGAGGCGCCGGCCGCGTCCAGCTCCTCGGGCTCCGGGGTGCGGCCCCAGTCGTACCAGGCCCCGTCCGGCCTCCGTCCGGCGGCGGGGCTGCCGGTCAGCGCCGGCAGCAGGCGCAGACGGCGCTCCACCACCAGGAAGCGCTCGCCCGAGAGCTGGCCGCCGTCGGCCAGGGTCATCACCGTGCCCGCCTGCAGGCCGATGTGGTCGCCGCGCGCCTGCAGCCGCCGCATGCGGCCGGCGGCCTCCTCGGCGGCGCGGCGGGCCAGCACCTCGCCCACGCCCTTCCCGTCCTTCCCGTCCGTCCCGCCCACCAGATCGGCGCCCTTGCCATCGGCGACCAGGGCGGCGCCGCTCGGGTCCGCGGCCAGCACCCGCTTGAGGCTGGTCGGCCCGTTCGATCCGTAGACCGGCTTGAGGTCGAGCGGGCAGGTGTCGCTGCTGAGGTTGGCCGACCGCGTGGCGAGATCGGCGCCGAAGCGTCCGCAGTCGCCATCGGCGGTGCGCACCGATTCCGGACCGTCCTGCCAGCGCATGCGCCGTCGTACCAGCCGCGCGAAGGGCTGGACCGAGACGCTGGCCACCGGTTCGACCAGGGGCCGCAGGTCGTCCTTGGCGGGCGACTCGTGCTGGTTGGTCCCGGTCAGCACCAGGGTGTGGTTGCCCGAACCGTCCTCCTTGTGCACATAGTACGCGTGCAGGCCCTCCTCTTCGCACAGGCGGGTGACGAAGGCGGCGGTGCTCTCCTGGAAGCGCACCAGGTGCTGGCGCCGCGGGTGGTCGGCGGTGGCGACGAAGCCGAGGTTGTAGAACACCCCGGTGCAGGACTTGAGCAGCTCCTCGATGGTCTGCACCGGATTGGCATCGGGCAGCACATCGCTGGCCTGGTCGAGATCCCAGCGCGCCAGGGCCGGCTCCAGGCGCAGGCGGGCGACGCGGTAGACCGTTCCCGCCAGCTCCACCGTGTCGGGCAGCAGCACCCCGGTGACGACCCCGCTCCAGCGCGCGGCCACCCCGCCCGCGGCGTCCGGCCCATCGAGGCGCAGCTCGAGGCAGGCGAGCCGGCCCATCAGCGCGCCGGGCAGGCTCGCGGGCAGTTCCGCGCCCCCCGCCCCCTGGCCGAGGATGGCGTCGACCTCGAGCAGGAAGGTGCCGTCGAGGCGGTCGACGCCATCGGCGCGCATCACCCGTGCGCCACCGCCACCGGCTGGCGCGTACGGTTCCAGGGCGCTGCAGCGCAGGCGGGCGGTGAGCGCGACCCCGCCGGCGATAGGAGATGGAAGCAGTCTGGTCATGGGGGATCCGCTGATTCACCGACATCAGTCCTAGGGGGTGCAGGCGGTCAATCCGCGTCTGGTGCATACCCTGCCGGCATCGCCGTCGCGGGCACTTCATCACGAACGTTCCGTCCGACCGGGGAAACCACCCGGGTACACGCGCCGTACCGGGCGCGTGTACCCGTCCGTTTCAGTACTTCTGCCCGACCACGTCGCCGGTGTACTCGACCTTGCCGCCCTTGGCGCCGGTCTTGGGGTCGGTCTCGGTGTAGGCGATGGTGATCTTCCCGTAGTCGAGCTCGACCGCCTCGGCGGGGACCACGCTGCCCTCGATCATCTCACCGTTCTTCACGCTGCTGACGATCACGTCTTCGAGGGTGACGGTCAGGTAGGGGGTCGAATCGCCGGTGGAACGGCACAGCTCGAAGGTGACCTTGCCGATCGACTTGCCGGTGCACAGCCACTTGAAGAGGTTGGGGGTGGCCTTGTCGACGAAGTGGGCGAAGGCGAAGCGGTCGACCGCGACCCCGGCGCCGGAGCGGGCGCCGCCGTGGCTGGCACGCACGGTGGGCTGGGCGCCGCCGTAGGTGTAGCGCACGACGTCGATCTGGCCCTTGTGCTTGTCGTCGGTGCTCTGGCCGTCGATGCCGTCGATCTTGATGAAGGCTTTGATGGAGTTGGTCATGGCTGGCGCCTTTCGGGCGGGGTGGGTTGGTGCCGGTTGCTCACCGGCGATGGCTGCATCCTGCCATCCCGCCCTCCCGCTTCCGGGCCGGAAGGGGTCTTTGAGATCCCACCGATGGGATGGACCGGTCGTGGTGTCATAAAGGTGTCATAAAGGGGCCACACCACCATATTCGGGTGTCATAAAGGGGCCACACCACCATATTCGGGATGGTGTGGCCACTGTGACTTCCATTCTGGCGGCGGTCCCGCCCGGGGGATTTGCCTTTCGTTACACCGCAAGGCGGGTTGCATGCGGTTCCTGCTAATTCACCCCGTGCAGCCGCTCCATCGCGTCCTGGATCGGCCCGGCCAGTACGGCGCCGATCACCAGCGCCAGCACTCCGGCGGCCTCGATGCGCCTGCCGGCGGCATCACCGCCCACGGTGAGGAAACCATAGGCCTTGGCCGCCTCCAGCCGCCGGCCGTAGTCGGCCAGCCTGGGCTTAAGGTCGGGATCCATCATGCCCAGGAAGGGGCTGGCGAAGGCGGTCAGGGCCGCCGGCCGCAGCAGCGCGCAGACCGAACGCGGGCCGGGCGGCAGCGCGGCCAGGGCGCGCACGATCTCGGGCTGGCGCAGGAAGCCGCCGCTGCGCTCGATGGCGCCGGTGCCGGCGGGGTTGGTGGTGAACACCGTGCGGCCATCCTGCCAGGAAAAGTCGAGCGACATCGGGCCGGCGGTGAAGGACAGGGTGCTGCCATCGGCGGGCCTGGCCACCCTCCGGTCGGCGGCCAGGGCCGCGACCAGGCGGTCGTGGGCGGCGCGCGGCAGGTCGAGTTCGACGGTGACCACCGGCAGCGGGCTGCCGGGCTCGACCCAGGCGACCAGGCTGCCGTCGGCCTCGGCGAGAGCGCCGGCGATCGCCGTCATCCAGCCTCCATTGAGGTTGGCGCTGACCTTCTCGATCTGCAGCAGCGGTTGGATGATGCCGTGCCAGAAGGGGGAGGTCCGGGTGGTCTGCGGGGTGAGCGCCACCCCGGCCGCCAGGAAGGCGTTTGCCGGGATGCGGGCGAAGCGCTGCAGGTCCAGGGCCGGAGCCGGGACGGCGAGCGCCGCCGCCGCCGCATCCCATTCAGGGTGCTGCGTGCGCAGGCGCAGTCCATCATCGGTCACGGTGAGCTGAAGTCCGAAGAGGCGGCGCAGGTCGGCACCGGACAGGCCGGTGTCGAGCGCCACCGCGAACTCGAGATCGGCCTCCGCATTCCGGGGCCGGCGGAGTTCGGCCAATCTGGCCGCCAGGCCGGGATCGGCCGCAGGGCCACCCACGACCAGGCGAGATCCCTCGCGGGCCAGCCTGGCAGACCCGGCGCCCGCGCTGCGCAGTTCCCAGCCGTCCGGGGTCGGGATCAGGGCCGGTCCATCCTGGCCAGCCGGAGCGGTTCTGGTTGCAGCGCCGGCTCCGAGGCGGGCGAAGATCGGCGACTCGGGTCCGGCGGTGTCCACCCAGCCGTGCAGGGCCGCGAGGAAGGGCCGTGTTTTCCCGGTCGGGTCAGGCTGCATCTGCCTGCCGCCGAGCGCCAGGTTGGCTCTGCCGCCGGGACGGTCCGTGTTCCTGGTCACCGTCACCTCCACCCCGGCCAGCTTCTCCTGCGCCCGCGCCAGGCGCCCGGACGGGGGCAGGGATTCCTCCTCCAGCTGCCGGCGGTAGGCGCTGATCTGCTCGTCGCGGCCTCCCAACCCCCATTCGTCGTGGAGCAGTGCCGCCTCCCGCACCGAGGCGATCTCGTCCAGCACCGCCTCGCCCTCAGCGGGCAGGAAGGCCATTTCGGGCAGGGTGCGCAGGCGCTTGGCCAGCCGGCCGCCATCGTTCACCCGCAGCAGGCACCAGGTGCGGGCGCGTTCGGGGACCAGGGTCGGGGGCGTGTTCCCCAGAGGAGGTGCGGCGGCGGCCGGGACCGTCGGGGTGGCGGGCCGGCCGGCTTCCGCCGACCAGTAGGTGGTGGTGAGGGCTCCGGCGAC
>JAKLKR010000295.1 GCA_023150565.1 Planctomycetota bacterium | reverse complement strand
GCGCCGGCCCGGGGGGGTTGCACGGGGGGACGTTCGTCCCCCCGCTCCGCGCCTCCGGCGCTCCCCCCTGGCCCGCCCTTCGTCCTGCCGCCCTTGGCGGCGGCGCGCGCCGCCGCCTCGGCGTCGAGCCGGCGCTGCACCCCGCCCACCCAGGCCTCGGCCAGGGTGGCGAGCTCAGCCATGGCCTCGACCGGGACCTCGCCCGCGCACCAGCGCAGGTCGTCGAGGCGGCCGAGCAGCCGGCCGAGGGCGGCGGCCTCGTCCTCGGCCACCCGCGCCGGACCCAACCGGCGCAGGGTGGCGGCGACCTCGCGGGTGGTCTGGCCGGGGCCGTCGAAGCCCCACACCGACCCGGCATAGCGGCGCACCGCCAGGCTCAGGCGGGTGCCGACCTCGCGGGCGTCGCCGGCCTGGCGCGCCTGGGCCGACTCGGCGGCGAAGATCTGCAGGGCGCTGGCCGCGACCGCGGCCTGGCGGCGGCGGCGCAGCGCCCACCAGGCGAACAGCCCGGCGGCGGCCAGGCTGCCACCTGCCAGCCACCACCACGGCCGGCGGTCGGGACCGGCGCCGGCGGGCGGGCGCACCAGCGGCGGGCGCGCCGCCGGCAGGTCGGGCGGCGCCGACTCGGTGCCGACCTGGACGATGGTCTCGGCGGCCTGCGCGCGCACCGCCCCGGCCGGGCCGGTGGCGGTGAAGGCCGGACGCGGCAGCGCCCAGGCCCCGCTGCGGGTGGCCGCCACCCGGTAGCGGAAGCGCCGGCGCTCGCCCTCGCCGTCGCTGCTGCGCTCGGGCGGCGGCGCCGCGGTGATGAACAGCGGACGGAAGTCGGCGCCGGGATCGGGTTCGCCCGCCACCGTCCAGCCGCGCGGCCAGGCGTAGGTGACGTCGACCGCCACCGTCTCGCCCACCGCCACCTGGGCGGGGGTGGCGCTGAGCTCGACGCGCGGGCCCTCGGCGGCGGCGAGCGCCCCCAGCAGCAGGAGCGCAGCAAAGACGGATACCCTCTTCCCTGGGACCGCCGGGCTCCAGCCCGGCAGCTGGGGCGACGCGACGGCACCGGCCACGCCAGGACGCCCGGACGGCCCAGGAAATTGCCGGGCTGGAGCCCGGCGCTCCCAGGGAAGACCGGTCGGCGAGGACGGCCCAGGAAATTGCCGGGCTGGAGCCCGGCGCTCCCAGGGAAGCCCGCTACCCATGCACCCTCCGCCGCCGCTGGCGGAAGAAGCGCTCCATCGCCCCCAGCGCGCTCTCGCGGGTGGAGAGGTCGACCAGGTCGCAGCCGGCGGCGCGGAACTGGCGTTCGCTGGCGCTGCGCGCCTCGCCCCAGGCGGCGGCGTAGCGCGCGGCGGCGGCCCGGCCCCCGGCCAGCACCAGGCCGCCGCCGCCCTCGGGGTCGTCGAGGGCGATCGCGCCGCCCACCGCCGGCAGGGACGCCTCGCCGGGGTCGGACACGCGCAGGCCGACCACGTCGTGGCGGCGGCCGGCGCGCGCCAGGGCGGTGGCGAGGCGCGGGCGCTGGGCGGGGTCGTGCAGGAAGTCGCTGACCAGGAACACCACCGCACGCCGGCGCGCCACCCGCGCCAGCTCGTCGAGGGCGTGGGCGAGGTCGGTGGCGCGCGCGCCGCCGGCCGGCGCCAGCACCTCGCGCACCACGCGCAGGGCGTGGCCGCGTCCACGGCGGGCCGGCACGTGCACCTCGGTGCGGTCGCTGAACAGCACCAGGCCGAGGCGGTCGCCGTTGCGCAGGGCGGTGACGCCCACCACCGCGGCGGCCTCGGCCGCGAGCGCGAGCTTGGCGCGCGGGCTGATGCCGGGGATGGCGCCGAAGCGCATCGAGCCGCTGACGTCGACCAGCAGCAGCACGGTCAGCTCGCGCTCCTCGCGGAAGACCTTGACGTAGGGCCGCCCGGCGCGCGCGGTGACGTTCCAGTCGATCGCGCGCACGTCGTCGCCGGCGGCGTATTCGCGCACCTCGTCGAACTCCATGCCCTGGCCGCGGAAGGCCGAGCGGTAGCGCCCGGCGGCCAGCGAGGACACCAGCCGTTCGGTGCGCAGCTCGATGCGGCGGACCTGGCGCAGGATGTCGGAAAGGTCGGGCATGGTTCGGGTGCCGGCAGCTAGCCGTTGATGGTTGATGGTTGATGGCTGGAAGTCGGATCGGATCCCCCGCTCACAGGGACCTCGGAAACCATCAACCGCCAACCATGAACATCCTTCATGGCACGACCACGTGCTCCAGCAGGCGCGCCACCAGGGCGTCGGTGTCGAGGCCCTCGGCCTCGGCCTCGTAGCTGGCGATCAGGCGGTGGCGCAGCACGTCGGGGGCGATGGCCTTGATGTCCTGCGGGGTGGCGAAGCCGCGCCCCTCGAGGAAGGCGTGGGCGCGCGCCGCCTGCGCCAGGCTGATGGTGGCGCGCGGGCTGGCGCCGACCTGGATGAGGTTGGCCAGCGACTGCACCCCGGCGCCGGCGGGGTCGCGGGTGGCGCGCACCAGGCTGACGCAGTAGTCGCGCAGGCGCTCGTCCATGTGCACGCCGTCGAGGGCGGTCTTGGCGGCCTCCAGCGCGGCCGGGGCCAGCACCGGCTGGATCTGGGCGGCGGTGCGGCCGAGGGCGCGTTCGAGGATCAGCTTCTCCTCGGCCGCCGAGGGGTAGCCGACCTTCACCTTCATCAGGAAGCGGTCGGTCTGCGCCTCGGGCAGCGGGTAGGTGCCCTCCTGCTCGATCGGGTTCTGGGTCGCCAGCACCATGAACGGGCGCGGCAGCGGGAAGGTCTCGTCGCCGATGGTGACCTGGCGCTCCTGCATCGCCTCGAGCAGCGCCGACTGCACCTTGGCCGGGGCGCGGTTGATCTCGTCCGCCAGCACCACCTGGGCGAAGATCGGGCCGCGCTTGACGGTGAAGGTGCCGCCTTCGTAGATGCGCGTGCCGACGATGTCGGCGGGCAGCAGGTCGGGGGTGAACTGCACCCGGCGGAACTGCATGTCCATGGCCTGGGCCAGGGCCTTGACCACGGTGGTCTTGGCCAGCCCGGGCAGCCCTTCGAGCAGCAGGTGGGCGTCGCACACCAGCCCGATCAGCAGCCGGCGCACCAGTTCGCGCTGGCCGACCAGCACCTTGGCGATCTCGCTCTCGACCTGGCGCAGCGGGGCGGCGGCTTCGGGGGAGGGGACGGTGGCGACCATGGAAACTCCGATGTGACCGGTAGGACGGCGCGAGGCCGCGGAGCTTTCCTGGCGATCCGGCCCTGCAAGGCCTGCTGTCCCCCTGCCTCCGCTAGCCTCCGCCGGCGGGGAAGTCCTGCTCCGGCTCCTCGGGCGGGTGCAGCGGGGCGGGGGCGACCACCTGGATGCGCCGCCAGCGCCCGCCCTGCCAGCGCCACCAGAACAGCCCGCTGGCGGCCATGAACACCCCCACCTGCACGCACCACACGGTGAGTGGCCCGCCATGCAGCACATGCAGCCCCAGCACCGCCACCGGCAGCAGCAGCCAGTGCAGGCCCACCGACAGGCACATGGTGAACACCGTGTCGCCGGCCCCGCGCAGGGCGCCGCTGACCACCACCACCACCGTCTCGACCAGGACGTAGGCGGCCGCCACCCGGATCATCGACGCCGCCAGCGGCTCGGCCTGGGCGAACACCGGGTCGGCGTGGCCGGGGCGGAACACCGCCACCAGCAGTTCGGGGATGCCGACGAAGGCGAGCAGCACCAGGGCGGAATACATCCAGCCCAGGCGCAGGCCCGAACGCACCACCCGCCGCGCGGTGGCGGGCTGGCGCGCGCCCATGGCGCGGCCGACCAGGCTGGTGACGGCGATCTGCAGGCCGATCAGCGGCACGAACGACACCAGGTCCCAGTTGAACATCAGGGTGGTGGCGGTGGCGGTGGCGGGGGAATGGGCGTGGTAGGCGAGGATGAGGGCGTTGAAGGCGAGCAGGTTGAGCAGCATCTCGACCCCGCCGGGGAAGCCGAAGCGCAGCAGGGTGAGGGTTTCGCCGCGGTCGAAGCGCCACGAGCCGGCGACGCCGTAGGCGTGGCGCAGCGCCGGCGCCAGGTAGGCGCCCGCCAGCACCGCCAGCCCGGCGGCGCCGCCGATCACCGAGCCCCAGGCCGAACCGCGCATGCCCAGGGCGGGGAAGCCCCAGTGGCCGAAGATCAGCAGCCAGTTCATCACCAGGTTGACCGCCATCGCGGTCATGGTCGCGGCCATCACCATGCGCGTGCGCCCGATGCCCGAGAAGAACGCCGCCAGCGCCCCGCGCAGCAGCATGATGCCGGCGCCGGCGTTGAGGATGTCGAAGAACTCGGTCTGCAGCGCCAGCTGCACCGGGTCGATGCCGCTGGCGGCGAAGGCGCGGTGCACCAGCGGGCGCAGCGCCCACATCAGCGGCCAGGCCGCCAGGGCGATCAGCAGCGCCTGGGTGGTGACCAGGGCGCAGCGTTCGCGCCGCCCGGCGCCGAGGTGCTGGGCGACCTGGGCGGTCGAGAAGCCGATCAGGCCGACGAAGAAGGTGCCGGTGAGGAAGGCGGTGAGCCCGCCGGCGAGGGCGGCGTTCATGTGCGCCGGCGACAGCTGGGCGAGGAACAGCCGGTCGGTGAAGATCATCACCGTGTCGCAGGCGGTCGACACCACCATCGGCGCCGCCACCGCGAGCAGGTCGCGCATCCCCCCGGGGCGGTGGTGACTGGGCATGGCCGCGCATGGTCATGGCCGACAGGGGGATGGAACCGCGGATGCGGACTTCCTCCGATCAGGGTCCTTTGCGACCCATATACGCTCCTTCCCCCCCTGCTCCACGCCCCACCGTCGCGCCATGCCCGCCGACGGCCGCCAGTCGCCCTTCGCCCACCCCGCCTTCCGCTGGTACGCCGCCTGCCTGGTCAGCGCCACCCTGGCGATCCAGATCCGCTCGACGGTGGTGGCCTGGCAGGTCTACGACCTCACCGGCAGCTACCTCGCCCTCGGCCTGATCGGGGTGGCCGAGATCATCCCCTTCCTGTGCTGCATCCTGCCTGCCGGCGCGCTGGCCGACCGCAGCGACCGGGTGGGGGTGATGCGCGGCGCGCTCGCCCTGCACCTGCTCTGCGCCGGCGGCCTGCTGGCGCTGGCGCTGCTGCCCGGCCTGCCGTGGATGGCCGGCGGGCTGCTCGGCGCGGTGGCCCTGGGCGGGCTGGCGCGCGCGCTGCTGATGCCGGCGCGCACTGCGCTCAGCGCCGAGGTGGCGCCGCGCGAGCTGGCCGAGCAGGTGGCGCGCTGGCGCACCGGCCTGTTCCAGATCGCGCTGGTGGCCGGCCCGGCCCTGGGCGGGCTGATCTATGCCGCCGGCGGGGCGGTGGCGGCCTATGCCGTCGACGGCGCCCTGATCGCCCTCGCCGCCGGCTGCCTGCTCGGCATCCCCGCCACCCGCCCGCAGGCGGTGGCGCGCAGCGGCAGCGGCGGGATCGGCGAAGGGGTGCGCTTCCTGCTCGGCGAGCGGGTGCTGCTGGGGGCCTCGGCCCTCGACCTGTTCGCGGTGCTGTTCGGCGGCGCGGTGGCGATGCTGCCGGCCTTCGCCAAGGAGGTGCTGCACGTCGGCCCCCAGGGCCTGGGGGTGCTGCGCGCCGCCCCCGCGGTGGGGGCGGCCGGCATGGCGCTGTTCCTGGCCTGGCGGCCGCCCTTCGCCCATGCCGGTCGCACCATGCTGCTGGCGGTGGCGGTGTTCGGCCTGTGCATGATCGGCTTCGGCCTGTCGACCGCCTTCTGGCTGTCGCTGGCGCTGCTGGCGGTGAGCGGCGCCGCCGACCAGATCAGCGTGGTGGTGCGCCAGAGCCTGCTCCAAGTCCGCACCCCGCCCCACCTGCTCGGCCGGGTGTCGTCGGTGAACGCCATCTTCATCGGCTCGTCCAACGAGGTGGGGGCGCTGGAATCGGGAGTGGCGGCGCGCCTGCTCGGCCTGGTGCCGTCGGTGGTGGCGGGCGGCGCCATCACCCTCGCGGTGGTCGGCGCCACCGCCTGGCTGGTGCCCGGCCTGCGCCGGCTGGAGCGCATCCAGCGGGATTGAGCAGCCGCAGGCTTCTGGGGGGCGGAGGGCCTTCGGGCCCGCAGCGGAGCGGGGGCGCAGCCCAATGGCGTAAAACTGAGGCTGATCGTGTGCCGTGGACGGCTCTTCTGGAGCGTCGACGCCCCCGTCGACGCCGCGGTGA
>JAKLKR010000294.1 GCA_023150565.1 Planctomycetota bacterium | reverse complement strand
CCCCCGGCAGGGGATGCCAGATGCCCAGCCGGCGCACCGGCGCACCGCCCGCCACCGGCGCCGCGGCCCCGGCCGCCGCCGCCGGCGGCTGGTCGGCGGGGGTTTCGGCGGCCGCGCCCCAGGCCTCCACCGTCAGCTCGGCGAGCAGACGCGGGCGCGCCGCCAGCTCCAGGCGGTTGCCGTCGAGGCGTTCGTCGCCGCAGCGGCGGGCGGCGCGGTCGAGCGAGTGCGCGCGCCCGGCGAGGGCGCGCGGGAACCACACAGTGCAGCCGACCGCATCGGCCTGCACCGGGGCGCGGCCGGGATCGCGGATGCGCTCGCGCTGGCGCAGCGGGTGCTCGAAGCCGCCGCCGCCCACCGCCCCGGCGAGGTCGATGGCGAAGCCGCGATTGTGCGCATCGGCGGTGGTGGCGACGAGGATGCGGCGGGCGGGATCGGCGCCGGCGAGGTCGCGGCCGTCGGCGCTGGCCACCGCCAGCACCGCCCACGGCCGGGTGCAGCCGCCGATGGCCACGCCGTCGCGGAAGCGCGCAGTGCCGCCGGCCTGGCCCACCACCGCCTTGAAGCGCGGGGCGTCGATCAGCAGCCGGCCGCGCGGCCAGTCCCAGCTCAGCGCGCCGGCGGCGAGCGCTGCGGTGGCCGGGCGCGCCGGCGGCGGTTCGCTCCAACGCAGGTCCAGGTCCTGATCGTCCGGGCGCAGCTCCAGGCGCGCCCCGCGGCTGAAGGCGGCGCCCTCCAGCGGCAGGCCGCGGGCGCGCTGGGGCGCGAACAGCGCCTGGGCGCCGGCGGCGAGGGTGAGCGGCGCCGGCGCCGGGGGGATGGCGGCGGTGCGGAAGGCGGTGCCGGCGATGCCGAGGGCGGCGATCATCGCCGGATCGTCCTGCAGGTGCACGCAGGCGGTGTAGTCGTGGGCCTCGGGCTGGGCCACGCCCTGCACCAGGTGCTGCTCGTCGGGGCGGGCCTGGCTGCCGCCGTCGCGCCACATGTGCCAGAACACCCCGTCCCAGTCCTGCCAGCCGGCGAGGGCGGCGATGCGCAGCGGGAACTCGGCGCGGAAGGGGTTGGGGCGGCCGGCGTTGACCTCGTAGAGCACGGTCGGCGCCCCGGCCACGGTGTTGTGGTCGAGGATGTACTGCCCGGGCGGCGCGCCCAGGGCCGAGGACAGGGTGTAGCTGTAGACCCCGAAGCAGTTGACCTCGGCCGAGGCGGTGTTCGCCAGCAGCCAGGCGGGGTCGTTCTGGTAGAGGGTGTCGGCGCTGAAGGGCGCCACCGCCACCCCGCGCCCGGCGGGGGCGAAGCTGCGGCAGTGCGCCACCTGGCGGCGGTTCCACGCGCACACGGTGTCGACCAGGAAGCGCGCCAGGTCGGCGCTGCGCGCAGGCGGAACACCGCGCCGCTGCGACAGGGTCGGGCCCACCGCCACGCTCCCGGCGGCGGGATCCTCGTCCGCCGGCAGCGCGCCCCAGGCCCGCTCCAGGCCGGCGCGGTCGCGGTGGCGCTCCACCAGCCAGGCGTTCCAGCGGCCCTGCAGCTGGGCGCGGAAGAACCCCGGCCACTCCGCCACCCCCTGGGCGAGCACGGCGTGGATGAAGCCGTTCTCGTTCTCCAGCTCCCACAGCGCCACCGCCTCCTCCTCGGCGTAGCGGCGGCCGGTGTGGGGATTGCGGTGCGCCAGCACGTTGCCGACATGCCAACGGTAGACCCGTTCCAGGCGCGGGTCGAGGTAACGGGCGTGGCGCAGCGGCGCCTTGGCGGTGGTGACCGCCGCCTTCCAGGCCTCCCAGTCCGCGCCCCCGGCCAGCCAGGAATCGTCGGCGAGCAGGGCCCGGCCGAGGGCGCTGGGCTCCTTGCGCCCGTTGATGTCGTGCGGCGCCAGCTCGGCGCAGGCGGGGTCGCCGCCCAGCAGCGCGCCCATCACGAACAGCCCCTGGGCGCGGCAGCCCGCCACCAGGCGGTCGAAGGCGTCCATCTCGGCCCCGTCCGGCGGCGTGGTGCCGCGGCGCAGGCTGTCGGCGTCGTACCAGGCGCGCGGCGGCCCCCACAGGCGCACGGCGTTGAAGCCGGCCCGGCGCAGCTGCTCGGGCACCGCGGGCTGGGCGGCGCGGTGGTTGACCACCGCCCCCCACAGGCGCAGGCGCGCCCCGCCGTACCACAGGTGGCCGTCGCAGACGCAGGCGAAGACCCCGTCCTGCGGCCCATCCCCCGCCGGCCAGGTGGGCAGGCGCGGATGGGCGGTGATGGTGGCGGTGTAGCGCCCGGCCTGGCGCTGGGCCGTGGGCAGTCCGCGCAGCACCAGACCGGCCGGCGCCGAGCCCAGGCGGGGCGCCAGGGCGCCCAGATCCAGGCGTCCGTCGCGCACCGGCAGCTCGCCCAGCAGCGCGCCGCTGTCCGCCGCAACCACCGCCACCGTGGCCCCGGCGCCCGCCGCCGGCAGGTGCAGGTCGATGGCGCGCAGGTCCTCGGGAGCGAGCAGGGCGGCGGCGAGCGCGGGCACCGCGCAGTCGAGCGCGGCGCCCTCGGCATGGGGGGCGAGGCTCCAGGGCAGCTCCACCACCACCGACGGCCCCGCCTCGGCGGCGAACGCGGTTCCCAGCAGCGCGACCGCAGCCAGGCTGCACCAGAGGCTGGAGGATCCCGCTGGCGCCGTGCTCATGTGATCATTTAAAGCTTTATCTACGATATTTCAACCGCCGCCGGCGAGCGCCGCCAGGGCCTGGTCGTCGGCCGCCGACCAGGGCAGGTCGAGGGCCGCGAGCTGGTCGTCGAGCTGGGCCGGCGAGCGCGCCCCGGGGATGAGGGTGGTCACTGCCGGATCGGCGAGCAGGGCGCGCAGGGCGAAGGCGGTCAGCGGGCGGCCGGCGGCGATCGCGCGCAGGCGCTCCACCAGCGCCAGGCGTTCGAGGAAGGCGGCGCGGCTGGCGCCGCTGTTCCAGCCCTGGCGCACCTGGTCGGTGAAGGTCGACGCGGGGGTGAATTTGCCGGTGAGCAGGCCCTGGGCCAGGGGGCCGCGGATGAGGGTGGCGATGTGCTGGGCGGCGCACCAGGGCAGCAGTCCGCTGCTGGCGCCGCGGTTGACCAGGCTGCAGTCGAGCTGCACGGCGGCGCAGCCGCCCTGGCGATGGAAGGCCTGGGCGACATCCAGGCGGTCGGTGGAGATGCCGAAGGCGCGGATCTTGCCCTGGCGCTGCAGGCGGGCGAAGGCCTCCAGCCACAGCTCCGGTTCGCCGCAGTCGCCGAGGTGGCACTGGTAGAGGTCGATGTAGTCGGTGCGCAGGCGGTGCAGGCTGGCGTCGCAGCACAGCGCCACATGGCAGGGATGGGTGATCGCCACCCGCGCGCCCTGGCGCACGCCCCAGGCCCCGGCCTTGGTGGCGATCAGCACCTGGTGCCGCCGCCCGAGCAGGGTACGGCCGAGCAGCGACTCGCTGGTGCCCAGCTCGGTGCCGTAGGCGTCGGCGGTGTCGAACAGGGTGATGCCTGCGGCCAGGGCGTGCTCGAGGGTGGCGACCGCCACCGCCACATCGGTCTGGCCCCACTGCCCGCCCAGGCCCCAGCAGCCCATGCCGATGACCGGGACCTGCCAGCCGGTGGAAGGGAAGGTGGTGTAGCGCATGGCGTGCTCCTCCGCCCAGCCTAGCCCGCCCGGCCTGCACCGCCTTGTCGCCGGCTGCCGGGCGCTTGTCGCGCCCTGTCGCGGCGCCTACGGCAGCAGCGGCGCGATCACCGCGCAGCTGTGCGCGCCGCGCTTGGCGGCGCCGGCGATCCAGCGCGGGGCGCCGTCGACCAGCAGCACCTGGGGACGCTCGAAGCGCTCCACCGGCTCGACCGCGCCGTCGGCCCAGGGCAGCTCCAGGCGCGCCGCCAGCGGCTGCGTCGCCGGCTCCCACGCGATCCCGTCGCGCGAGCGGAAGCGCGCCCACGAGCGTCCGGCGCCGGTGAAGGTGCCGCGGTGGTCGCTGACGATGGCATGCCATGCGCCGTCCCGCCACCACAGGCAGGGATCCTCGACCGGGAAGCGCACCCCGGCGGCGGTGAACACCGGCTCGGGGGCGCGCGTCCACGGCCCCAGGGGCGAGGCGGCGGTGGCCACCGCGTGCAGCACCCGCCCGCCGAAGGGAGGCGGGCCGGCCTCGACGGTCTTGAAGATCATGCGCCAGGAGCCGTCCGGCGCGCGCGCCACCGCCGGGTTGGAGGTCATCAGGTGCACCCAGCCCTCGGGCTCGACGTCGATCAGCGGACGCTCGAGCCGGGTCCACGGCCCGCGCGGATGGTCGGCCACCGCCACCCCGATGCGCTGGCGGTTGCGGTAGGCCCACCAGGTGGCGTCGGCGGTGGCGTGGCCGGGCGGCAGGTCGGGGCCGGTGGTGCCCATATGGAACACCACCCAGCGCCCGTCCCACGGCAGCAGGCAGGGATTGTGCACCACCCGGCCGTCCCAGCCCGCGCCACCGCTGCCGGCCAGCACCGGGCCGGTGACGGTGAACGGCCCGGCGGGCGAGGGCGCCTCGGCGTGCCACACCTCGCTGTGGGTGACCCAGGCCTCGAAACCCGCGGATTCCGGCCAGGTCGAGATCAGGGCGTGGCAGCGCCCGTCCGCGCCCAGGGCCGGGGCGCAGCACCACACGTGGCGCCCGGGGATGGTGATGGCGGCGCTGCGCGGGATGGGGCCGACCAGGGTCATGGCGTGTCCTTGGCCTGCTTGGCCGCCCGGTCGCGGGCGTGGTAGACCTCGGGCTGGTTGGGGTTGGCGGCGAGCGAGCGCGTCCACACCTCCACCGCCTCGGTCCAGCGCCCCTGGCCTTCGAGCAGGCGGGCGAGGTCGGCGTAGCCCTGGAGCATCTGCGGGCAGGCGCGCAGCGTGCTGCGCAGGGTGGCCTCGGCGGCGGCCGGGTCGCCGGCGGCGGTCTGGGCGCTGGCGAGGTCGATGCGCAGCGCCTCCCACGCGGGATCGGCGGCCAGGGCTCTGGCGAACAGCGCGGGGGCGTCGGCAGGCGCGGCGGCGCGCGCCTGCACGCGCAGGCGTTCGGCGGCGGCGCGGTCGCCGGGGCGGGTGTCGACCGGGGCGGGATCGAGCCCCAGGGTCAGGGCCATGAGCATGCACACCCCCTGGCGCTTGCCGCGGAACTCGACCGCCGCGACCGGGCGCTGGGGCTCGGGGTTGACCCACTGCATGACGAAGGCGCCGGCCTGGCCGCAGGCCTTCACCGGCACCGCGCCGGCGTAGCGGGTGAAGGTGTCGGTCTCTTCGGCCGAGACCTCGTCGCCGTAGCGCCCCTGCCAGTCGTGGTAGTTGACCCCGCCCACCAGCGGGATCTCGGCGCTGCCGCCGTCGGCGTAGCGCACCAGGTAGCTGGCGTGGTGCACCCGCCCGGTCCAGGCGCTGGACTGCAGGAAGTTGAGGGTGCGCACCGCGCAGCCCACCGGGATGGTGACCGCATCGGGCTGGCTGCCGGGGCGGAAGCGCGAGGCCAGCACCACGATGCCGGTGCCGGGGGCGACGGTGAAGGGGATGCCGCGGCGGACCTGCCGGCCGCTGGGCCAGGCGCGCAGGTCGCAGTCGGGGCCCTGGTCGCTCCAGCCGCCGGTGCCGTCGTCGGCGCGCTCGTCGGCCAGGGCGCGGTTGGCGAGCGGGGCGAGGTCGACCGGCTTCCATTCCAGATCGGTGAGCCAGGCGCGGGTGCGGCGCGATTCCAGGCGCGCGCCCAGGTTGGCGCACAACGTCGCGGCCAGGCGGCGGGCGGTGGGCGCGATCAGCGCCTCGTCGCTCTCCCAGCGGGTGGTGTCGAGCAGGGCGGTGCCGCGCCCCACCGCCACCTGCACCAGCAGGGCGGGATAGGTCAGGGGCTCGCCGCCCTCGACCAGCAGCACGTGGTCGTAGAGCCGGTCGAGGATGTAGTCGTCGGTGCAGAAGGTGGCCGAGAGGTTCTCCCACGCGCTCGATTTGCGCCAGAACAGGTCGGCGGCCGCGACCCCGTCGAGCAGGGCCGGGGTGCCCACGCGCAGGGCCCGCCCGCGCCAGTCGGCCATGGCGTTGGACAGCAGGCGCACCGGCCGGCCCACCAGCTCGGACACCCAGCCGGCGCTGGCGGGGGCGACGCCGTGCACCAGCACCCGGCCGCCGCGCTCCAGGCGCGCGCGCCAGGCCGCGACCTCGCCGGCGGCGGGGGTGCGCGCGGCGTCGACCACCAGCGGGGCGGCGCCGT
>JAKLKR010000293.1 GCA_023150565.1 Planctomycetota bacterium | reverse complement strand
CAGCAGCTCGGCGAGTTGGAGGGCGACATCGTGGCGGTGGTGTCGAACCACGACGCCCTCCATGCCGTCGCCACCCATTTCGGGCTGCCCTTCCACCATGTGCCCTGGCAGGGCGACGGCACCGCCACCGAGGCCGCCCACCGCCGCCTGCTCGCCGACCTCGGCATCGAGCTGGTGGTGCTGGCGCGCTACATGCGCATCCTCTCGCCCGCCTTCACTACCGACTGGCTGGGACGGGTGATCAACATCCACCATTCGTTCCTGCCCGCCTTCGTCGGCGCCAAGCCCTACCACCAGGCCAAGGAGCGGGGGGTCAAGATCATCGGCGCCACCGCCCACTACGTCACCAGCGAACTCGACCAGGGCCCGATCATCGACCAGGGCGTGGGCCGGGTCAGCCACCGCGACAGCGTCGACGACCTGGTGCGCAAGGGCCGCGAGCTGGAGCGCCAGGTGCTGACCCGCGCCGTGCGCCTGCACCTGGAGCGGCGGGTGATCATCAGCGGCAACCGCACCATCGTCTTCGGCTGATCAGCGCCTGGCCAAGGCGCGCGGGGGTGCCAGGCGGGTGGCGCCCGCGAACGCGGTGACCGCCGGCACCAGCCGTCCATCCTGCAGCGGCACCCGGTAGAGCGCCGGGTCGGGCACCCCGGCCGAGCTCCAGGCGCAGTAGAACAGCCGATCGACGCCATCGAGGCGCGCCACCGCGCAGCCGGTGAGCAGGCCGTAGGCCTCGTAGGCCCGCTGCGGCTCCCAGGCGACATCGCGGGCCCGGTAGTCCGCGGTCCAGGTCACGCCGTCGCTGGAGGTCGCGCGCCAGAACCCCAGGGCGGTGAACCAGGTGGTGGGCAGGCGGGCGCGGTCGGCGGCGCTGTCGTTGCGGAACCACATCTCGTAGCGGCCCCCGGCCGGGTCGTAGAGCACCGCCGGCTGCTCGCCGCCCGCCGGCTCGCCCGGGCGGTAGAGGGTCGCCAGCGGGTTGGCCGCCGGCATGGTCCAGGCGATGCCGTCGGTGCTGCGCGCATGGCTGATGCCGAAGGCGATGGGAGAACGGTCGGCCTTCACCGCCTGGCTTGAGCACCACAGGCGGATGGAGCCGCCCACCACCGCCGCCTCGGGGTCGGCAAGCAGGCCGTCGGCGAAGCCGGCCACCCCGCCCAGGACCTGGGCGGCGGTGAGCACCAGGCCGGGCTTGCCCGCCACCACCTCGGCGCGGGTGAAATGGCGCCCGTCAGCGCTCCAGGCCAGGCCGATCTGGTAGTACGGGTACGAGCCCGGCGCCGTCCGCCCGGCGGCCACATCGGCGTCGAGGTTGCCGCCGGCATAGAACAGCAGCCAGCGGCGGTCGGCGGGCGCCGCCGGATCGGGATTGGGGATGACGCAGGGGGTCTCGGTGTGGGTGCGGTCCCAGGCTCCGCTGGCGGTGGCCGCCTCCAGCACCGGTTCGGATTCCAGGCTCCAGGCCACCCCGTCGGCGCTCTCGGCGTGGAGTATCGCCATGCGCCCGGGATCGCCGGGTCGGGAGCGGTCGATGCGTGTGGTCGAGAACCAGGCCCGCCAGCGCCCGAGGGCGGGGTCCCAGCGCACCGAGGGGTCGGCGAGGGCGCTGTGGTAGGTGGTGGCGGGGGCGGCAGCCATCCCCGGCAGCAGCAGGGGGTTGGCGGCCAGGCGATGCCAGGAGCCATCGTCGGTCGGCGGGTCGGCGGGGACCACCGGCAGCGGCACCGGCTGGGGTGGCGGCACCGTCACGCCGGCACCACCGCCGCCTCCGCCGCAGGCGCACGGCGCCAGCAGGGCAGCGAGGATGGCGAGGCGGCTGGTCGGGTGCATGTCCTCCTGATACCCCGCCGGATGGCGGCGGTGACAAGGATCTCAGCGGTAGTTGGCCTTGATGCCCGAGGTCGAGGGTTCGATCCCGGCGGCGTGCAGGTGGCCGACATCGCCCAGGTGCAGCACCCGCGGGGTGGCGATGCCGGGCTCGCGCTCGTCGAACAGCAGGGTGGTGACCGAACTGGTGTGCAGCATGAACCCGGCCCACACCAGCGGCGCCGGGAGCGCGAGCAGGTGGGCCAGCCAGCACAGCCCGAAGCCGCCGTGGCAGAACACCGCGATGCTGGCGCAGGGCCGCGTCCCCAGGCGGTAGCTGCCGCCGTCGCGCACCACGCCATGGCGGGCCAGGAACGCGTCCGAGGCGGCGGCGATGCGCGCCAGCTCGGCGCGGGCGAGGGTGCTGCTCAGGGGCGGAAGGTCGGCCCAGTCGCCGCTGGCGAGGTAGGCGGGATTGCGCAGCAGATGCCCGTGCACGTCCCACCAGGTCAGGGCCAGTCCGTCGGCACGGGCGTCGCGCAGTTCGGCGGTCCAGTCCTCGACGGCGGCGGTCAGGCCGCTGCCGTCCAGCGCCAGCTCGGCGGTCAGGCGGGCCCGGCCCATGGGCGAGCAGTAGGCGCGCTCGGGGCGTTCGCGCGCCACCCAGCTGCGCAGGCACGACGCCTCGCGGCGGCCGCGGTCGGTCAGGCTGTCGGCGGCGTAGTCGGGATCGCCGTGGCGGATGATGTGCAGGCGCATGACCGCAGGCATGGGGCGGGGTCGGCGGTTGTCCAGCGCCCTGCCGGCAGCCTGTGGCCGGTCACTTCGCCGGCTTGGGCGGCTCCCACACCGGGATGCCCAGGCTCTTGGCGTCGATCGCGCCGTGGTTGCGGATCTGCGGGTCGGCGATCTCGACGGTCATGGCGTCGGTGGCCAGGAACAGCGCCAGGCGGTGGCTGCCGGCGGTGAAGTCGATGGGGGCGACCGCGGCGTAGCGGTACTGCTTCCACTCCGCCTCGGGCTTGACCGTCTGGTAGATGCTGTTGGTCCAGGGGGTGTCCTTGAGCTGGTGCACCAGGCGGAACCCAGGGGTGCCGTCGCCGGCATTGCGCGTCCACAGCGACACCTCGACCACATCACCCTTGGCCACCCCACCCGGCAGCACGCACAGCGAGTTGACTTCCCACTCCTTCTCGCCCTTGACCGGCACGGTGAAGCGCCAGGCGTCGGTGAAGGACTTGCCGGCGACGGTGATGGGTTCGCGCTTGGCACCGGCGACCTTGCCGGTCGACCACGAGAAGGCCTTGCCGGGGTCACCCGGCAGCAGGCTGAGGGGCTCGGCGGCCCACAGGGCGGCGGGAATGATCAGGGCGGCGAGGGCGAGCAGACGCATGGCGGGTTCCTGGGTTGGACCGTGGTTTTCAACCATGTTAACACGGCTGTCACACCGGCAAGCGACGCTGCTTTACTCGTGCCAGCGCATGTTGCTGGCCAGGCAACAGCGGAAGGCCACGAAGGCGGCCGAGCCCTCCAGATGCATCTCGACCCGGCCGGCGGCGAAGGCGCCGCGGTAGGTGCGCGGGGTGCAGCCGAAGGCGGCGTGGAACGAGCGCGAGAAGTGGAACGGGTCGAGGAATCCGCAGCGCAGCGCCGCCTGCGCCACCGGCGCGCCGTCGAGCAGCAGGCGCGCCGAACGCTCCAGCCGCACCAGGCGCAGGGCCTGGAGCGGGGCGACCCCGACCTCGGCGCGGAAGGCGCGGCAGAAGCCCTCGCGCGACAGGCGGGCGACCGCGGCCAGGCTGGCGAGGTCGGGCGGCACCAGCATCTCGGCGTGGCTCCAGCGCGCCGCCAGGGCGGCGGCGACCTTGCGCCCGAGCGGCCCCGGCTCCAGCTCGGCGGCGCTGTCGGCGCGCAGCGCCCCGCTGCAGGCCATGCCCACCACATGGGCCAGTGCCGACCCGCACAGCGCCTCCCAGCCGGTTGGTCGCGATGACAGCAGCCACAGCACGTGGCGCAGCAGGGGGGTGGCGACCTCGCCCTCCGGCAGCGGGGTGTGCAGCGGCCAGCGCCGGGATTCCGGCACCTGCGCCAGCACCCCGCGGGGGGTGAAGTGGATGTAGCCGTTGCGGCTGGGCAGCAGGCGGTCCCAGCGGATCGCCATGCGCATCCCCGGGCGCAGCAGCAGCAGGCAGGGGGCGGCGGCCACCACGTCGGTGCCGTCGATGCGGTAGGTGGGGGCCCCGGCGCTGATCCACACCAGGTCGTGGTCGCGCAGCACCACCTCGCTCTGGGCGTAGCCGGGCGGATACGAGCCCATGCCCCAGCTGCCGACCCGGCACCAGGGCATGAGGGGACTGCCTGCTCGCGGTCGTGCGGCCATGGCTGCCAGCATCGCCGACGGTGGGCCTGCCGGCAATCGCCGTCAGGCCGGGACCGCCATCGCCTCGGCCAGTCCCGCGAGCACGCGCGGAAAGAGTTCCGCCGCCAGCGGCAGGTCGATCGCGCAGCTGTCCACCGCCGACACCAGCATGGCGTTGGCCAGCTCGACCTGGTCGCGCGCCTCCGCCACCGGGGCCAGGGGCGCGCGCCCGCTCCGGCAGGCGGCGACGAAGTCCTCGACCAGCGGCCGCAGCGGCGCGGCGGGGGCGGTGTCGGGGTAGCGCAGGTCCTCGTTGGCGGGGTGGTCCCAGGGCGAGGCGCTGGTGCGGCGGTGCTCGCACACCGCCACCCGGGTGCGGCGGAAGCGGATGCCCTCGCCATCGACTTCCACCTGGCCGCGGTCGCAGGCGATCTCCAGGCGGTTGACCCCGGGGCTGTCGCCGGTGCTGGCGATGAACACCCCGCTGCCGCCGCCAGGCAGTTCGAGCAGGCAGGTGACGTCGTCCTCGGCCTCGATGCCGTGCCAGGCGCCGAAGCGGCAGCGCGCCTGCACCCGCTCCGGACGGCCGAACAGCCAGCACCACAGGTCGAGCTGGTGCACCGCCTGGTTGACCAGCACGCCGCCGCCCTCGCCCGCCCAGGTGCCGCGCCAGGGCGCCTGGCGGTAGTAGCTCTCGCTGCGGTACCAGTCGGTGACCGTCCAGGTGACGCGGTGGATGGCGCCCAGCGCGCCGCTGCGGATCAGCGCGCGCAGACGCTGGTAGCGCGGGTCGCAGCGCTGCTGATGCACCGCCGCCAGCACCTGGCCGGGATGGCGGGCGTGGACCGCGAGCACGGTGTCGACGTCGCGGGCGGCGATCGCCACCGGCTTCTCGATCAGCACGTGCAGCCCGGCGCGCAGGGCGGCGATGGCCAGCCCGGCGTGGGCGGCGTGCGGGGTGGCGATGATCACCGCATCGGCGGCCCTGGCGGCGAGCAGGGCGTCGAGCGAGGCGAAGGCAGGCAGACCGTCGATGACCGAGCCGGTGGCGCAGGTGCGGTCGACCACCGCCGCCGGCACCGCCCCCGCCACCCCGGAGCGCAGCAGGCTGCCATGCTCGCGCCCCTGGTAGCCGTAGCCCACCACCGCAACGCGCAGGTCACTCATGACACCACTCCACCGCCACGCCCAGCCAGCCGGGGGTGCGCGCAGCGAGGGCGCGGTAGGCGGCATCCAGCTGGTCGGGAGCGATGGTGCGCGCCGCCAGCGGTGCCACCGCGATGCGACCGTCGGCCAGGCGGGCGAGCGCCTCCGCGAACAGCGACTGGCGCGACAGCTCGCCCTTGAGCGGGTAGCGGCCCTCATGGGCGCCGCACAGCATCGCGCACTTGCCGTGGATGTGGCGGTAGATGTCGATCATCACCGGCACCCGCGGGCTGCCCAGCAGCACCACCCGCCCGCCGCGCGCCACCCGCGCCAGATGGCCGGGCACGAGGTCGGCCACCCCGGTGGCGTCCACCACCACCGCCGGCTGGTCGTTGTCCTGGGGTGGGCGCGCCTCCAGGCCACAGGCCGCCGCCGCCGCCCGGCGCGCCGGGTCGAGGTCCTCGATCACCGCCGCGATGCCATCGCTGCGCAGCCACAGGGCAGCGAGCACGCCGATCAGCCCGGCGCCGACCACCACCACCGTGCCGGCCGGGCGCCCGGGCATCGTCTCGGAGGTGCCGGCGACGATCTGCAGCAGGCGGGCGAAGGGGGCGTGGGCGTTCGCCACCGCCTCCGGCACCTTGGCCAGAAGGGAGCTGGCGGGATCGACGGTGATCCAGGGGGCGTGCCGGCCGCTGCACAGCACGCGGTCGCCGGGGGCGAAGCCGTCGACGCCGTCGCCGACCTCCGCGACCACGCCCAGGGCGGCGTAGCCGGGGGCGAACGGCCACTGCGCCCAGGCCACGCTGGGATCGCCGATGCAGGGGTGGATGCCGTTCCAGAACGCCAGTTCGGTTCCCGGGCTGATCAGCGAGCGCAGGCTGCGCACCAGCAGGCGACCGGGGGCGGGGG